>JAISUK010000048.1 GCA_031272075.1 Dysgonamonadaceae bacterium | reverse complement strand
CAGTGCACCAGTCGTGGCACTACCGTCACCACGTAGGTGGCGTTGTTGTAGTGTTCGGGCGGATTCAGCCGCGTGGGGAATGCCACCTTGGCGCGGTAGTTGTAGACGACGTTCCCGACAACGTTGGTAGTCGGCGTCACGGAGGTCACCAGCGTGTTGCCGTCATACCAGGTGATGGTCACACCGTTGTAGGTATCGTTCAGCCCGATGGTATAGCTTCCCGAAGTACCTGTACAGACACGACGGGTATTGGAGAATACATAGATATACACGCGTGTTTGGCTGTTGAGGTCACCGCATTCTATCTTGTAGTCGAGGCTATCGAGACCGGTAAAGCCCGACGTCGGGGCATACGAGATGGTATGGTCGGACTCGAAGGCTACCAGTCCATGCAGGGCGGGCGTCACGATTGTCTTTGTCAGCGCCGCTTTACTGCAAGCGCCTGTGAGGTCATTGGCCAGCACGTCGATCCGTGTGGGCGTATCGAACAGGGTGGTGGCGAAATTGCGTATGGCGAGCACCAGGTTACTGAACCCGGTCTTGGAGTTGTTGGAGTAATCGCAGTCGAGGAAAGATCCCGGCGCGGGATAAGTCGTTCCATCATCCTGCACACGAGCAGTCACCGTATTGGTGAGTTGCGTTTCGGGAATATCGAAATAGACCAATGCGCTGTCGTTCGGGTCGGGGGCGATGCTCGCGCCGACCTGCTTCACGGCAAACGCCGTAGCGGGACCCAACGCGGGGTCGGTAGGATAAAGCGCTACCGGCAGCGAGGGGTTGGTATGGGCGACACCCACATTTTTCACTATGACAGAGACGCGGTAGTAACCCGGCGCGGCGGGCACTGCCAGCATGTCGGTCGCAACGGCATTGGGCGCCTGCGCGAGGACGTTCATTTCGATGTCCACAATCGGCACCTGTACCAGTGCACCATTGTAGGGATAGTAAGTATCGCCGCTGACGGTAAACACCGTATTTTTGGGAATCGGCGCAGCCGGAACGGTCAAGTCATTGTTGATCATGGTGGGTTCGTAGTTCACCTGATTCCATACCAGGCGCGTCGGCGCCCAGGGCTGTGAATTGCTCTCATAGGCATGCACTTTGTGTGAACCTCCGTTTGTACAAGTCACACAGATATTGGCGCTTCCGTCGCCATCGATGTCGGCAGTAACCGGATATTCAAACGCCGTTCCTGAAGTACAGGAGATGGAAGCGGTAGCATCCGCCAGCACCGGCGGGTCATCGTCCACCCCGTTGAGGATGCGGAGCAAAGTTTCGTCGCGATAGATCAGTTCGTTGATGCCGTCGTTGTTGAAGTCAAACAGCGTGATCCCCGTTCCGCCGGAATTGTCGCTCGTGGTCAGTGTCCATTTCAACGAATATTTTCCGGTAGAAGAATTGTATTTGTACGCTTTCACTGCATTGCGGATGGTGATACAGATTTCCGGATAGCGTTTGCCTGTCAGCGGGTCGAGCTTCCCGTCGATATCGCCGACAAAAGGATAGGATTGCGCATTGTATGAAGGATAACTGTAAACCTGGAACTGGTCGATCAATCGGCTGTCATACGGGCTCCAGATGTCCATCCAGGTAGATCCGTCCGAGCGGGTGCTTGCCACCACAACGTCGAGGTGACCGTCGAGGTCGACATCGGCCACGGCAGTAAAGCCGTCCGGAACGGAAGCGTGTTGTTTCCAGATGGTGCAGGTAGCCGATCCGCCGGAGATGCTCACTTTGTAGACTTTCCCGCCGGCAGCGATTTCCTGATGGCCATCACCGTCAAAATCGCCAGCGCCCAGGAAGTTGGTACACTGGTTACCGACACGATTGAGCGTACGTCCGACATAAGCGGAAGCGATGGCTTCGGTCTGCCCCATCAGCGTGCCGGTCACAGCATTGTATATCTGGTTATAAACGACCAGTTCGGGGACGCCGTTGCCGTCAATGTCGAGCACGATTGGTTGCGGTATCTTATCGGCAGTCAGGGGATTGACAAAAGTCGTTTGCCATTTTTGGGTCAGATTGAAGTTGCCAAGCCCCCCTACTTCGTAGGAAGTGAGCTTCAAGTCGCTGGTAGCCAGGATGATTTCGCCGCGACCATTGGCATCCGCATCCACCAGGACGCCCGTAAATACCGGGTGCCAGCCGCCGGTTCCACCAGCGCCGGGGATAGTGAATGTCTTCTTGGTTGCACCTGTGACTCCGTCCAGAATATAAATGGATGCCATATCGGATCCGATGGTAACGATTTCAGGCAAGCCGTCGCCGTCGAGGTCGCCTACCAGCGGACCGGTATTGGAATGGGCGGATCCTCCAGCGGAGGTCCATTTCTGTTTGACGTTGAATTCTATTTCATCGAACGGGACGACACACTCCGAGGGATCGATGATGATGTTGTCGGGCAATGAGCGGTAGACTTTCACCATGATGGTGGAAGTCTGCTGGCAACTCTGCGGCACGCCGCTGACATCGTAATTGTCTACGGCAGTAATGGAATATTGCAACAGCGCGAAATTCTTTCCCGATGCCAAGTTGAATTGTTGTGCAGGGATCACATTGGTATTCCCCGTCTTGGTGATGCCTGCCCAGTTGTTGATGGCATTGCCGCCGGAAGTAATGTCCGTCAGCGTCCAGGAATAGGAGACGGTGCCTTTGTGTCCGGTATGTGTCACGGTATGGGATGGGAATGTCTGTCCTGTGGTCATCGTCACTGCTGAACTGCCGTGTATGTCGAGTTTGAAAAGGGCGCAGGTAGAGAGTTTGGCGATCGTGGTTTTCCCGTTGCCAATCTGTCCCATCGAGAAGAAGCCGTCTTTCAGGCCGACCGTCCGCAATGCGGTATTGTTGGGGTATTGGTCGCCCCGATTCAGTTCGTAGGAAGTGCCGTTGTCCTTGATGACATAGATGTAATTGCCGCCGTTGTCGGTAACGGTACCGACGTATTTGCTCTGCGTATTATCCAGCAACAGCGGGTTAGAGTAGACCACCGTCCGCACTGTCGGATTATTCAATATGGTATAAGCCAGCGTTCCATCGTTTTTGAGTTTGGCGAAAGTCGTTCCGATATTCGTGGTGCCTGCAAAAAATTGCGGGTTGAAATATCCTCCACCATCGATGGTCGGCGTTCCGCTCATCGGGAAATTTTTCGCATTCGCATCCACCGCCACCGCATCGAAAACGGTAAGGATGGTATTGGGATTGGTCGGATTGATTTTCACAGCGGGGTCTCCACTCCAGCCGTAAAGGATGATGTCGCCGTTGGCATAACGGTCGCTGATGCCGACCACCGGCACACCGTCCTTGCTATTGGGGCAACGTTCGGCAACGAAATTGCCGTTCAGGTCGTATTCGTGCAACATGCCGACGCCTTTTCCTCCGGCAGCGCCGATTTCAGCGGTGACATGGATGTCCAGCCCGGAAACCAGCACCTTATCGTTGTAGATGCACAAACCGTATGCCTCCGCTCCACGCGCCGTAGTACTGGTGATGGTATTGCCGTCGGCGCTGATGGTGACTTTCCACACTCCTTGCAACATCCGGTAATTGGCGTGGCTTCCGGGGGAATAGTCGGTCGTAACGTCGGAAGCGGCCTTCCAGAGGTCTGAACGATAACGCACCACCGTTCCGAAAGCCAGGATGCTCCCGTCGGGTTTCATCACTGCGGTATTGATTGAGCCGCAAAGGATGTCGCTCGGATTGGTCGTCTTATAGTAAGGACTGAATTTTTCCGTAACAAAAATGTCGGAGGCGACAGACTCGGCAGTCAGTCCGATTTCCGCTGCTTTCGATACAGCCGTCTGTACGGGGTATTTATTGTAATAACTCGGAATCGGAATGGTATAATAATTCAACATATTTCCCGACTCATCGATTACAGCAATATAGCCGATACGGGGCGAAACAGTACCTGTAATCAGATAACGACTTGCTCCTGTGGCATTATAATAAAGTGGTTGTGAGGTAAAACCGGTGGGGGCTCCCGAAACGCCGATTTCATAATCTTTAGCCCAGACAACTCCCAATTCCGATTGGGCGTTCAACGTCTCGGAATAAACAACTATACTCAATAATACAAACAACAGTTGTGTAAAATGTGATCTCATAAGTTCGTTATTAATATAAAAAACTTTCACTATATTAATTATGAACCGGAGGAGAAATATAAGCACTATTCACCTAATGTATATATTGACCTTGTACGTTCTTAATTCGATATAGTTGCGCCAAAGGTACTTATTTTTTTTTAGAATCCAATCATTTTTTGTAAACAAACCGATAATAATTGTTAAATATAATTAAAATAAGCCGAAAATGGGCTGAGGCTGTCTCAAACCCAATAGTTTATTAAACCGCAAAGTACGCAAAAGTTTCGCCAAGAATGCAAAGCAATTACTATTAAAACCTTACGCCTTGTGTGCTTTGCGCTATCTTTGTGTCCTTTGCGGTAAAAAATACTTTTTGCGACAACCTCGACTAAAAATTTTCAACTTTCAACTATTATGATTATTTTTGCGGCATAAATCATGGGCTTGACCGGTTTTGACAGCGGGCAGAAGTGGTTTGTAAGCATGCAGTGCGCTATTATTCAGCACTATAATCTCGGATAATGAACAATTAATTGGCGAAAATACTTACGCGCTCGCAGCCTGATCGAAGCATAGTAGATCTTGGCTTAATCCTTACACAAGGTGTTTGGACGGGCTATCACCCGGAAGCTCTGGCTTCGAAGCAGTCCGAGAAGGTGGTACAGGAAATATCGAAGTTGGTTTGAAAGCGGCCTTGGCTTTCAGACGAGATAAAGAGGCTAAGTTCGTCGTTGGTGGCTTCGGTCTTGCGGCGGATCGAAAAATGAAGCGAAGATAAGCATGTAGAAAGCAGATTAATTCCTCGTTTGGACGAGGGTTCGACTCCCTCCAGGTCCACTAACTGCAATTAGGAGTTAGGAGTTAGGAATTTGCTAACCACTAACCACTAATCACTAACCACTAATTTTCAACTCTTTCTATGGCAACGTATTCTACCGACAAGCGAGTTGTTCTGACTTTAGATGCTGGGGGTACCAATTTTGTTTTTTCTGCAATCAGCGGCAACCGTGAGATCGTTGAGCCGAAATGTTACAAGGCGGATCCGCATCATTTGGACAATTGTCTTTCGATGATTCTCCAAGGATTTGAAGCGGTCAACCGGCAATTGTCGCGTTCGGCGACAGCGATCAGTTTTGCCTTTCCGGGTCCTGCCGATTACAAAAACGGAATCATCGGCGACCTGCCCAATTTCCCTGCTTTCTGTGGCGGAATAGCCCTGGGGCCGATGCTTCGGGAACATTTCCGTTTGCCGGTATTCATCAACAACGACGGTTGCCTGTTTGCCTACGGCGAAGCGCTGGCAGGCGCCCTGCCGGACATCAACGCGCAGCTGGAATGCTGCGGCAACCCGAAACGCTATGCCAACCTGCTGGGCGTGACATTGGGCACCGGCTTCGGCGGAGGTGTTGTCGTCGACGGGCATTTACTTACAGGCGATAACGATTGCGGAAGCCACCTCTGGTGTTTCAGAAACAAGCACTACCCCACCCTGCTTGCCGAAGAGAGTGTCGGTGTCCGTGCCGTCAAACGGGTATACAAAGAGCTGACACAATACGAACATGCCAACATCGATCTGCTGGAACCGGTGGATATTTTCAATATTGCCGAAGGAGAAATGCCCGGCGACCGCGACGCGGCGATTGCCAGTTTTCGGGAATTGGGAACCATTGCCGGCGACGTGATCGCACAGGCATCCGCATTGGTCGACGGCATTGTGGTCATCGGAGGCGGCGTATCGAAAGCAGCGAAATACATCCTCCCTTCGCTGATCGAAGAGATGAACGGTAAACTCAACATGTACGGGCAGCGGGCATTTCAACGCCTCTCCTCACAGGTATACAACCTGGAGATTCCGGAAGAAAAGGAAGCATTTCTGCAAGACAACAGCCGCGAAATCGCGATTCCCTTCTCAGACAAAAGCGTGGTTTACAATCCGCAGCGGGCAATCGGCGTGACCCTCTCGCGACTGGGAGCCAATAAAGCGATTGCGCTGGGAGCATATTCTTATGCGCTGGCCGCACTGGATAAAAAATAAACGAACCTCATTTCACACGGTACATTCCTCCGGGCAGGCACTGTACGAATCCATCCATTTCCAATTCAAAAAGTTTCGCTGACAGTTTGTTGATCGGGATATTCAATTCGACGGACAGCACATTGAGGTGCGTCGTTTCCGATTTGGCAAGCAAGGTCAGGATTTGTTGACTGTCGGGTGGCAATTCTGCAAACAACGACTGCTGGACAGGCTCCGGCGCTTTGCGGGGCGGAAGTTTGATCCAACGCATCTCCTGCAAAATATCGTCAGCGCTTTCCACCAACACCGCTTTTCGATCTTTTATCAGCCGGTTGCAGCCCTGCGAATAGATATCTACGGCTTTGCCGGGAATGGCGAATACATCTTTATTGTAGGAATCGGCAATGTGGGCGGTAATCAATGCGCCTCCTTTTTCGGCAGATTCCACAACGAGGGTGCAATCGGAGATGCCTGCAATGATGCGATTGCGCTTTACAAAGTTTTGCCGGTCGGGATTGGTGCCACTCATAAAATCGGTCAGCAGCCCGCCCCTGTCCAGCATCTCCTGCGCCAGTTTCAGATGCTGATAAGGATAAATGCGGTCCAATCCGTGCGCCAAGATGCCGACGGTGCCCAGTTGCGCTTTCAGAGCCGCCTGGTGCGCATTGTAATCCGTACCATAAGCCAATCCGCTCACCACGAGCATGTCGGGGATGGCTTCCGCCAGTCCTTGCACGATTCGTTCGGTGATCTCTCGTCCGTAGGCGGTGGCATTGCGCGTGCCGACAATGCTGATTATTTTTGCGACATTCAGGTTCCCTTTGCCCAGGTAATACATCATGACCGGCGAATCGAGACATTCCCTGAGCCGTGAGGGATAGTCAGGGTCGGTCAGAAACAGCGGTTTGATGTTATTTTTCCGCATGAAATCGATTTCGCGCGCGGCCTGTTTCAACACATTGGGATTCCGAATCTCTGCAATGACGCGCGGGGTGATACCGGGTATCCGCTCCAATGTACGCGCTTTTTCTTTGAACAATTGTTCCGGTTCGCCCAGATACTCAATGATTTGTTTGGCTGTGATGTTCCCGATGCCTTTAATCAGTGTCATTCCGATTTGATATGGGAGGTTTTGATCAAACATGGTGTAAATATTTAAGGGGTTGATAGTATCTTGAATAATTTGTCGGACGGCCGCACTTTTTCCGGGACTTTCATCGAGAAGCGTTCGCCTTTTTCCGTCCGTTCAACGGGATTCAGGTCTACCCGCATTTCTTCCACATTCAGGAACAAAGCGCCGGTGGTAGGGCCCGTGATCAGCACTTTGTCTCCTTTGGACAGCGAATGGGTTTCCATCAGAAATTCCGCTACCTGCAATCGGGAAAAATAGTTCAACGCTTTGCCGACATACAGTTTTTGTTCGGTCGCTGCATTCCCGTAGCGGTGGCTCCATTCTCCAAGCCGCTGACCGAGGTAATATCCATTCCAGAATCCGCGGTTGAATACGCTTTGGAGGCGGACATCCCATTCGGCGATTTTCTCCTCCGAGAATGTACCGTCGCAGCAGGAATCGATGGCTTCTCGGTAACATTCACATACGGTACGGACATATTCCGGGCCGCGGGCGCGACCTTCTATTTTGAATACGGTGACGCCTGCATCGATCAGTTTGGGAATGAAATGGATGGTTTTCAAATCCTTGGGCGACATGATGTATTGGTTTTCTATCGCCAGTTCTATCTCCGAATCTTTGTCTTTTACGAGGTATTCGCGTCGACAGACCTGGTTGCAAGCGCCGCGGTTGGCGGAAGCGTCCATCTCATGGAGGCTGAGATAGCATTTGCCTGAGACAGCCATGCACAAGGCGCCGTGGCAAAACATTTCGATACGCACCAATTGGCCTGAAGGCCCTTTGATTTGCCGCTCGTGAATCTGCCCGTGGATAGCAGCCACCTGATCCAGGTTCAATTCACGCGCCAGGACGACGACATCGGCGAACTGTGCGTAAAACGCCAGTGCTTCGACATTGGAGATATTCAATTGCGTGGAGAGATGCACTTCCATGCCGATGCTTCGGGCATAAATCATCGCCGCCACATCGGTAGCGATAATCGCCGAGATTTTCGCCTTTTTTGCTTCGTCAATCACCTGTCTCATCTGTTCGAGGTCGTTGTCATAGATGATCGTATTGACCGTCAGGTAGGATTTTAGTTGGTTCTTTTTGCAGATCCGGGCGATTTTGTGCAAATCGCCCGTCGTAAAATTTGCCGAAGAACGGGAGCGCATGTTCAGCCCTTCCGTTCCGAAGTAGACGGCATCCGCTCCGCCTTGTATCGCCGCCGATAAGGATTCATACGAACCGACAGGAGCCATTATTTCATACAGTTTGTTTTTGGTCATCATGGAAATGGAATACCTTACTTAACTGGATTTGGCCTCGATTCCGAAAGTAAATCCGTTCTTGACCCGCTCGATCAGTTCGGGCAGGATGTCTTGGTATTCGCCGACGATGCCGAAATCGGCATGTCGGAAGATAGAAGCTTTCGGGTTGTGGTCGATGGCGACGATCTTGCCTGATTCCTTGATTCCGGCTATGTGTTGAATGGCGCCGGAGATGCCGATAGCGACATACACTTTCGGGCGGACGGTTTTACCGGTCTGTCCGATCTGCCGGGCATATTCACAAATGCCGCTGTCGACGACCACGCGACTGCACGCCCATTCGGCTTTGATGCCTTTGGCTTTCAACGCTTCGGCGAGTTGCCGCACCAGTTCGAGGTTGTCGCCGGTAGCGCCTCGGCCACCCGATACGATGATGTCCGCATCGAAGAGGTTCTGCAATCCGCCTTCTCCGCGTACCGTCTGCAGTATCTTCACCTTGAAGTCAGCGTCGCTGAGTGTCGGTTTGAAGACGGAAAGTATGCCTTTCCGGTTTGCGACCCTGGCAGGCACTTCAAAAGTGCCGGCGCGAGCGGTAGAGATCTGTGGATAGACGAATCCCAGGATGGTTGCCAGCTTACTTTCCCCGTAAGTCGGACGGCGGGAATGGAGGATGGGGCTGTTGATGACTTTTTCTTTCCGGTTGACATAGATTCCGATTTCTAGTCCGGTGCAGTCGGCAGTGACTCCGCTTCCGGTTTTGGATCCTATGCGGGGCGCCAGTTCCCTGCCGGCGGTAGTGGCGGCAAAAAGGGCGATTTCCGGCTTCCGTTCCCTGATCACCTGTGCGATGATGTCCGAGAACGGTAGAACGAGGTATTCTTCCAATCGGTCGTCTTCGATCAGCACCACTTCGTCTACACCATATTCAAAGAGTTGTTGCGCCAGCGGCTCGACTTTTTTGCCGATGAGCAGGGTCGTAATTTTCGTATCCGCACCCAATTCATCCGCGAGTTTCCGTGCGGGCGTCAGTAATTCCAGCGAAGGACGAGCGATGCTATTGTTGGTGATTTCCGCCCAAGTCAGCACTCCTTTCGCTCCGTTTCGGTTGTCGACTTCCGGAAAGTCGGGAGTTTCGACAGCCTTTTTCTCTTCTTTTTCCTGTTTATTGAGAACATTTCCGCCTTTACTGAAATTGGCGATGAAACGCCCAACCAGTTCGTCTTCGTTCTGGCCTTCGCATAACACGACAGGCGGGCGATCACTCTCGATATTCACCACGTTTGCCACGATGGTAGGCGAACCGCTCAGTCCGACTTTCGTAGCATCGATTTGAACGTCGTCGGCGCTCACAATATTGATCGTGCTGTTTCTGGCTTTGATGGCGCCTGTCAGCGAGGGTTTGCGCGGAGGTATCCCGGTGGGGGTAAGTGAGATGACGCAAGGCATCGGCAACTGTAGCAGTTGATAACCGCCTTCGATGATTCGACGTGCCACCAGGTTGCCGTGGTCATCTACTTTGACCGTTTCGACAAAAGTAGCCTGCGGGATTCCGAGATTTTCCGCCACCTGCGAAGGGACATGAGCGGTATCGCCGTCGCTGGTCTGGCGTCCGGCAAACACAACAAACGGTTCTTTGGAATCTTTCGTAAACCCCAGATGCCGGATCAGGGAGGAAAGCGCCAGTCCGGTGGCGTAGGTATCGCTTCCGCCTAATTTCCTGTCAGACAAAAGGTATGCTTCATCATAGCCCATCGAAATGGCTGTCCGCAAGGCAGTCTCAAACGAGAACGGCCCCATGGAACAGACGATCATTCGGGCGTCTGGGTAATGTTTCTTTAGTTGTAAGCCTGCCTCAAGTCCAAACTGGCAGTCGATATTGATGATTGATTTTGCTTTTGTTCTGTCCATCAATCCATCTTCACCCATACGCATTTCTGCGGGGAGTGGAACTTGTTTTATTAAACTGATTATTGTTAAAGCCATTGTGTATTATTGTCTTATGTAAAAAATCACATGTTTTTATATTCGGGGCCATTTCCGCCGTTGGGGGTCGTCCAGGTAATTCCGTCACCGGGTTCTTTGATGTCGCATGTCTTGCAATGCACACAGTTTTCGGCATGGATACGCAACTCCCGATGTCCGGATTTGTCGGTATGCAGTTCATACACTTCCGCCGGACAGAAATAGCTGCACGGAGCGCCATATTCCTTAATGTTGATCGATTCGTAGGTGGCAGGATTGTTGATATGCAGATGCGGGATCTGTTGCTCGTCGTGGGTAGCGCCGGAGAAATAGACGTCGGTGACTTTGTCAAAAGTGAGCGTCTTGTCAAAATCCAGTTTGTCTTTGAATCGTTTGCAGAAGGGTTTGGCGGTATATTCCGTCAGTTTTTTGGTGGTTACATTGTCCGGATGCGCTTTCAATCTTCCGAAAAAGCCTGCGCCACCGGTAAGTATCTGTGTAGCGAAATGGAAAGCGCCTGCGATTATTCCGCCTGCGAACCCCTGTCGGAAATTCCTGACGGGGCGCATTTCCTTATAGATGATACTGTCTCTTACTTTTGTTTCGTACGTCTTCAAGACTTCTTCGGAGAAATCTTCCTTGCTCAAGGCCATCGCAATCGTCTCGGCTGCCAGCATACCGGAATGGATTGCCAGGTGGACGCCTTTGAGTGCGGGCATCGTCAGGAATCCGGCGCTATCGCCTACAATGAGGGCATTGTCGGTCACCAGTTTCGGAAGCGAATACCATCCTCCTTCGGGAAGCGTTTTAGCGCCATATTCCAGCAGTTTCCCGTCTTTGAGGATTTTGGCGATAAACGGGTTTGTTTTCCAGACTTGGAAAGCCGCATGGACATCGAAAGTCGGATCCTGGAAATCAAGGCCGACCACCAATCCGACAGCGACTTTGTTGTCAGTCAGTCCATAGATGAATCCGCCGCCAAATTCCCGCAGGTTCATCGGATAACCCAGGGTATGGTATACTTCGCCGGGCTTGATGGCGCCTTCAGGCACGCTCCACACTTCTTTGCAGCCCAAGGAATAGATTTGCGGATTTTTTCCCTGCTGCAGATCAAACCGATTGATCAGTTGCTTGGTCAGGCTGCCTCTGGCGCCTTCGGCGAATACCGTCAGTTTGGCTTCGATTGTGGTGCCTTCCTGGAAATTTTCCAGGTGATGTCCGTGGTGATCGACTCCGGTATCGATGGTTTTTGCCCCGATCACTTTCCCGTCGGAATAAATAATTTCATTGACAGAAAAGCCGCTGTAGATCTCTACACCTTTTTCTTCAGCCTTTGTCGCCAAAAAGCGACAGACATCACCCAGCGAAGCGACATAATTTCCTTTATTCCCCATGTGAGGCGGATGGAACGGAAGTTTCATGCAACCTTTCGCCGACAGCAGGAGCATGGAATCCTTCGTGATTTTCGAGTTGAAAGGGATTTCTTCCAGGCCGACGTCGGGCAACAATTCTCCGAAAACGGCAGGCTTGATGACTGCCCCGGATAAGATATGGCTTCCGATCGCATTGCCTTTTTCTATCAGTAAGATCCTCCTATTCAGACCCATTTGCTTCAGGATATCGGCAAGACGGATCGAAACGGCTAAACCGGAAGGCCCGCCTCCGATGATTAATACATCCGTTGAAACAGTAGCGGCATTGCTCATTTTTTATCTTTGTTTATGTTAGTGTTATTAATTCTGGAATCATTCAATCTGTATTGTTTTTTGCATAAAAGTAATTAAAAAAAAAAGAAAAAACAACAGCTACAGTGAAAGAATTTCGTTGCAAAAGTAGAAAATATTCCGATAGAATTATACAATGACACTTGAAAATTGAAAATGTTTTTTAATTTTGTCTCTGCCGATTGAAAAATCAATCGCATAAATTCAAGTACAGATGAAGATAGGTGAGATTACGTTTGGGGCTTTTCCGGTGCTGCTGGCGCCGATGGAAGATGTGACCGACAGCGCGTTTCGACTGCTGTGTAAGCGCTTTGGGGCAGACATGGTTTACACGGAATTTGTGTCGAGCGACGCATTGATCCGGCATGTCGGGAAGACCCAAGTCAAGTTGGAGATAGTGGATGAAGAACGACCGGTAGCGATTCAGATCTACGGTCGCGACGTCGATTCGATGGTAGAAGCTGCCAAGATCTGCGAAAGTGTCCGTCCGGACATCCTCGATCTCAATTTCGGTTGTCCGGTAAAAAAAGTCGCCAACAAGGGCGGCGGCTCCGGCATGCTGAAAGACCCGGAACGGCTGCTGGAGATTACGCGACAAGTGGTGAAAGCGGTTGCTCTGCCCGTGACGGTGAAGACACGGTTGGGATGGGACAACGAACATAAGATCATCGTCGATCTGGCCGAACGGTTGCAGGATTGCGGGATTGCCGCACTGACGATTCACGGTCGCACCCGTGCGCAGATGTACAGCGGCGAAGCCGACTGGACCTTGATTGGGGAAGTGAAAAACAATCCCCGGATGCACATTCCGATCATCGGCAACGGCGACATCACCACACCCGAAAAGTGCAAGCAGGCATTCGACCGCTACGGGGTGGATGCCGTCATGGTTGGCCGTGCAAGCATCGGCAATCCATGGCTGTTCAAAGAACTCAAACATTTTTTGCTCACCGGCGAGGTGTTGCCCAAAGCGCCTTTCCGTTGGTACCTGGATATTCTAATAAAACAGTTGCTGCTCAATGTGGAACGACTCGACGAACGCCGAGGAATCTTACATACCCGCCGTCATTTGGCTGCCACTCCTTTGTTTAAAGGGATCCCCGACTTCAAACCGCACCGCGTGAAAATGCTGCGAGCAACCACAGTAGACGAATTGGTCGGGTTGATGGAGGAAGTAGTGGGTGTGGGTAGTTAATTCCTAATCCTCTTCCTCGTCGGCTTTTACAAACAGGATACTCATTTCGTAGAGTCCATAGAGCGGGATAAAAACGAGCGAAAGCGTGAACGGGTCGCCGGTCGGGGTGATAATCGCTGCCGCAATCAAGAGAATGACAACGGCGTGACGACGGTATTTTTTGAAGAATGATTTTTTCAGAATCCCGATTTGCGACAACAACCATGCTATCAACGGCATCTCAAAAACCAGTCCCATCGCCATAATCAACAACACGAAATTGTCCATATACGAACTCAACGAAAACTGATTTTCAATCACATCGCTCAAAGTGAAGTTAAAAAGGAACCGCAATGTCATCGGGAAAATCACATAATATCCCACCAGACATCCGATAAAAAACATCACAGAACCCAAAGCAAAAACCCATCGCGCTTTCTCTTTTTCGTGCTCATAGAGCGCAGGCCGGATAAACCGCCAGACTTCAAAGACGATATACGGACAGCCCAACACCATCGCCATGTAAAACGAGGCGCTCATATAACGAAAAAACTGTCCGCCGACTTCCAGATTCTGTAGCTTGCCGATCGCAAAACTGTAATCGCAAAAGTCGGGAAGAAAGGTAAAATTCCTGCTCAAAGCGCATAGCCAACGATAGAGCGCAAAATCGCCCCGGGTGGGCGCCATGATGATGTTATCGAAAACCCAGGGTATAAAAATGAAACCCGCAATAGTAAAGACTACCAATGCAATGACAATCCGGAACAACACCCAGCGGAGCTCTTCCAGATGGTCCCAGAACGACATTTCCTGATCGCTCATCGAAAGATGGATAGTTTATTTACTGTCGGAATCGAGATCGTCCGACTTGATATCCTGTTCGATTTCTTTAACGCCCTCTTTGAATCCACGGATGCCTTTGCCGATTCCTTTCATGAGTTCGGGGATTTTTTTGCCGCCGAAAAGCAGCAGAATAACTATCAGGATGATGATCCATTCCCATCCATTGAGATTCTGAAGAAACAACAATGTATTATTCATACGTCAATAATTTATTTGTTTATTTTTTTTCTTGGATACAAAGATACGAATTTTTCTTTGAATATCCTGATAAAACAAGATCTTTCCCCTTACTTTTTCAACAAAACATCTTTGATGACATTTTCAAAATCTTCTTTCCCAATAGCGCCGAAGACTGCCTGGGGGACGGTATCTACCGGCACAAACAGGATGGTAGGGATGCTCGAAATGCCGAAAACCTGCGCCAATTCGCGTTCTACGTCCGTATTGATCTTGTAAATGATAATTTTATCCTTGTATTTGACAGACAAATCGGCCAACACCGGCGCCACCCGCTTACAAGGCCCGCACCAATCGGCATAGAAATCGATGATACAGGGTATCTTCCCTTCATACACCCATTTTTTAGGGTTTTTCTCATAATTAAACACTTTTGTCAGGAAATCCGCTTTCGTCAAATTCACCACATGGGATGTCTGGGCATAAGCGCCTGCAAAAATACAACTCAACAATACAATAGATCCAATTAACTTCTTCATACATCGTTTATTTTATATCACTTTCTCCATTAGAAATCGGCACAAAGGTAAATAATGATTTGTATTTCTCTCATTTTTTTACGAATATTGCACACAATTTATGTAAAAATCGAACAAAATCAGATCCCATTCAAGATAAATCGGATGAAGAAAAAAATGACTATCATCGAGCAAGTTGCCATCACCGGCATCGCAGCGGAAGGAAATGCCATCGCCAAAATGGATGATTTGGTGATTTTTGTCCCTTATGTGGTCCCCGGCGACATTGTCGATCTGCAAATCCTCAAGCGGAGAAGCCATTATGCAACTGCCAAAGCGATTCGTTTTCACCATTATTCTCCGCTACACATCATGCCTTTTTGCGAACATTATGGCATCTGCGGCGGATGTCAATGGCAAATATTGCCTTACCCCGAACAGCTCCGTTATAAGCAACAACAAGTCATGGACAATCTGACACGGATCGGCAAAATGCCGTTGCCCGACTGCCAGCCGATTCTCGGTTCGGAAAATACGTGTTTCTATCGAAATAAACTGGAATTTACTTTCTCAAACAACCGCTGGTTAACCCCGGAAGAATTGGCGTCCGATGAAACCTTCAGCGACAGAGATGCGCTGGGATTCCACATTCCGGGCATGTTTGACAAGGTGCTGGACATCCGAAAATGCTGGTTGCAGGACGATATATCCAACCAGATTCGCCTGGAAATCAAACGGTTTTGCAAAACAAACGACTATACCTTTTTTGATTTGCGGAAACAAACCGGCATGATGCGCAACATCATCATCCGGACGACCACTACCGGCGAAGTGATGCTGATCGTGGTGTTTTATGAAATTGAAGAAGTACAGCGGCAACGGTTGTTGAGACATCTTGCCGACACTTTTCCGGCAATCACTTCGCTACTCTTCATCGTAAATCGGAAAGCCAACGACACAATTACCGACCAGCAAGTGTCCGTTTTCAAAGGAAATGAATATATCATCGAGCAGATGGGCGACTTCCGGTTTAAGATCGGTCCGAAATCTTTTTTCCAGACAAACAGTATCCAGGCGCATCAATTGTATCGGGTTGTACGGGATTTTGCCGAACTGACAGGCCAAGAGCTGGTTTACGACCTGTATACCGGCACGGGAACCATTGCGAATTATATTGCGCGGCATGCCCGCCAAGTGATCGGAATTGAATACGTGCCTGAAGCAATTGCCGACGCCGAAATCAATGCTTCCCTCAACAAGATTGAAAATACCCTTTTCTTTACCGGAGATATGAAATCCATTTTGAATGAAGATTTTATCCGCCTACACGGCGCACCGGATGTGATCATCACCGACCCGCCGCGCGCGGGCATGCACGATCAGGTCATCAAAACCATCTTATCGATGGCTGCCGACCGGATTGTTTATGTCAGCTGCAACCCAGCTACCCAGGCTCGTGATCTGAATTTGTTGGCAGGAGATTATACCGTTGAAAAAATCCAGCCGGTCGACATGTTCCCCCACACACATCACGTAGAGAATGTGGTAGCGCTTCGGCGAACTGCCACACAGGGCGTTGCCCTGTACTAATGATTGTCGCCCTTTCAGGGCGGAAATAATGCAAGGTTTGCTCGCTCTCAATCCTCGGCTCGTCGTAGTGTCCACACTACGACGTCGCTAAAAGCAAGCGTCATCGCTTGCTGCAAGGCAGGAGCCTTGCTTTTAACTGCGTCGTAACGCTCTATTTTTCCCCTTTTTTCATTTAAGGGGCGTTCAATATCAACGCCTATCTTGCGGCTACTGCGTGAAATTTGAAGAAATATTATCAACAACAAGGGAGCGATAGCGGGAAATGATGGGAAAACCCAGATCACAGAGCGCACATTGACTGCTGATGCAGCATTTTTGAGTGACAAAATCACAGACGAGGAAAGGACATCCGAATAGAGCAAGAAAGCGCCACGTTCCTGCATTATAGCGGAAAGCGAGGGATTCGAACCCCCGGTACAGTTACCCGTACACCGCATTTCGAGTGCGGCCCGATCGACCACTCCGGCAGCTTTCCTTCATTGTCAGAGTCAAATATCTACGTGATCCGAGCGGGATTCGAACCCACGACCCACAGCTTAGAAGGCTGTTGCTCTATCCAGCTGAGCTACCGGACCTACTTCGATATAGGCGGCACAAAGGTAATGGATTTCGCGTTAAGATACAAAAAAATCTTTCCGAAAGTTTAAAAACGGACAAACGCGAAGCGAAATCTGCTGAATTATTTTACAGGAACAACATCGCATAAAGCCGCTGAAAAATGTTGGGTTTTCGTTCCAACGAAGCGACTTCTTCGGGCGTAGGATGGTAGTTTTTATCCACCCATTCGACAATACGCTACCCTTCCGCCAGCGCATTCTGCAAATACCTTTCCGCTTCACGTATGGGATGTCGTAATGTTGCCATAATATATTAAGGTTTACTGTTGCAAACATAGATTCATTTTGGATCTTTACAAAGTCAATGATGTTAATTTTCGTGAATTGATCATTCCTCATTCTGCTCCAAATATAAATAATCGTAATGAATGATCGGCTTCTTTCCTTTTTTTCCTATCATATCTGCCACTTTCTCGCTATTAAACCCAATCCGACCCAATCCCAGCTGATTGTCAGAGTCGTCGAAGATCTTGACAATATCATCTTTCTCAAAAACACCTTCTACGGCGATGACTCCTATCGGCAATAATGAACTCGCTTTTGCTCCCAACAGCGCGATCTTGGCGCCCGCATTGACATAGATTTTTCCTTTTGCAAAACTGTCGGAATGGGAAATCCATTTTTTTACGCCCGATATTTCTTTGGATGAAGGCAAGAATCGTGTACAAACCACCGCGTCATCTGCCAATAATTCCATGAGGATGTTTTCTTTTTTCCCGTTGGCGATAATCACTTCGATACCTTCATTCGCGACTTTACGCGCAATCCGGTATTTTGTTAACATTCCGCCCCGCCCGAACGAAGAAGTGTCTGTCCGGATATATTCCGAAAGATCTTGCTGGTCGGGATGAATGATTTTGATCACTTCAGACCCCGGATCTTCGGGCGATCCGGCATAAATACCATCGATATTACTCAGCAAAATCAATGCTTCCGCATCCATCATCGTAGCAATCATGCCCGAAAGCTCATCGTTGTCGGTGAACATGAGTTCCGTGACGGCAATCGTATCATTCTCATTCATAACAGGAATAACATTGTTGTCGAGCATGACGCGCATGCAGTTTTTCTGATTGAGGTAGTGTCGGCGCGTTCCGAGGCTTTCTTTCGTAGTCAATACTTGGCCGCAGGCGATGCCGTGTTCTTTGAAGAAATCGTAATATCGGTTGATTAATTTGGCCTGTCCTACTGCCGAATACAATTGTCGGGACGAGATCGCATCCAATTTGCTTTTGGCGTGAATCTCACTCTTACCCGATGCGACCGCGCCCGATGAAACCAGGATGATTTCAACGCCCTGCTTATGCAGTTCCGCGATTTGATCGACGAGCGCGGACATCCGCGAAACATCCAATTTGCCGTCGCTGCGTGTCAGCACATTACTGCCTACCTTGATGGTTATTCGTTTGAACCGAGACATTTCTATATGAAGCGATGCGCTGTTTATCTATGAAACGAAATAGGCAACGACGAATCAACTACAACGAAGTGTACGCCCTACCCGCAGGGTTGTCGTGGATTTTATGTTATTCAAACGACACAATTGATTGATGCTGACGCCATATTTTTTCGCAATTTTGCCCAAAGTATCGCCCGATTTGATCCGATGATAGACTGTGCCCTGATTTCCGGCGACATATTTATTTCCTTTGCCGGATTTCCCTTTCACAAAAAGGTAATAATCATCGAAAGTCGAGAAATGATCAAAATCTACAATCTCTTGCGGATTGATGGCATTGCCGAGAAATCGGATTTCAAAATGCAGATGTGAGCCTGTCGACCGCCCTGTATTGCCTCCCAAAGCAATCGGGTCGCCGGCTTTCACCGTATCTTCTGGTCCGATCAGGAACTTGGAAAGATGTCCGTAGACCGTTTCCAAACCGTTTGAATGTCTGATCAACATATAATACCCATAGCCTCTGCGCTGATAAGACTGTATCCGGACTTTTCCGTCGAACGCCGCACGTACCGTATCGCCGGTCTGCAGCTTGATGTCGGTCCCGTAATGAAAACGTCGCTTCCTGTATCCGAACGGAGAGGTGATTTTGCCCTCAAACGGCATACAGAAAGCAGAGACATCGACCCGAAAACTGTCTGGAACAGAAATATTTTTGTATGGGTTGATGAATTGCGTATCCCAGGTTTCGTAGAGGTCATCGGCAGGAAATTCATTGTTGAAATCCTCTTCCACCAATTGTTTTAACAACATGATCGAATCTACGATCACCAGATCGCGTTTGAGTGTCGCTTTATCGGCGATCATTTCACTGAGATCCTTGATCAGCGGACTTTGTTCAATTTTTTTAATAGCCTCACTTTGCCCAACGACCGAAAGCGCCGGGAACATACTTATCAAACACAAAAAGGTAAGTTTCTCTAATATTTTTGTCATTCATTTAAATTATTAATATCAACGCGCTTTTTATTCCATTTCATTATTTGAATATAAATATGATCGCATCGCATGCGGATAATCAAATAATTCATCTTTGCTGAAAAAGCGATTCAACTCAACAACAGCGGTTTCCGGAGAATCGGATGCGTGAACAATATTTTCCTGTACACTCATACTATAATCTCCGCGAATCGTACCGGGTTGCGCGTTTCTTCCATTTGTTACTCCTATTATTTTACGAACCACCTCAACGGCGTCTTTTCCTTCTAAACAGGAAACAATTACGGGACACGACTTCATCGAGTCTTTAATTCTTTGAAAAAAAGACTCTGACTTCAGATGGGCGTAATGTTCTTCCAAAATATCATCTGTCAGCCAAATTAATTTCATTCCAACGATTTTCAGCCCTTTCTTTTCAAATCGAGTAATGATCTCACCGATGATTCCTCGTTGAACAGCCGATGGTTTAAGGATAACAAGCGTTCTTTCCATAAAAAATTTCATTAATGTCGAACCGACAGATTATTATTTCTAACTACAAATATAGGTTTTATCGCTCAAAAAAACAAACAGTTTGTCATTAAAAAAAAGGAATACTTGTAAAATTTTTTTAGTCATCTTTCTATGTAATTGAAAATTAGATGTTTGCAACTTTCGGGATTTTATATTAATATAAGTTAAATAATGATCAAAAAAGTAGACACGTCGTAATTTTTTATATATTTGCATCCTCAATTATATATTTATTTTTATTGACGTATGAAACGAGCATGTTTTTCAAACATCCAAGTGGATGACAATAATGTCATGCGAGTTCCAAACGACCTTTTAAAAACAAATGATGGACGTATGAAAAAAACCTGTTGTTTCTGTTTTTGCTTCATTCTTTTGACCGCTTGTTCCCGCAATGCGGACACTACGCTGTTGGATACGGGGAAATCCGTCAATTGGATTACAAGCGGAAGCGTGCACTTAAGTCCCGATTGCCTTCTTCTCAAAGAATCTAACGCGCTGGCTTTCACCAAAAAACCGTATAAAAACTTCCAACTCGATCTGGAATGTAAGACGGATCAGGGAGCTATCGGAGGAATCTGGTTTCACAATCCGGGTTCCATCAAAAAGAATGAAGGATATGAAGTGTTGATTAATAACAATGCCGAAGCAGCAGAATGGCGAAAAACGGGAGGGCTGACGGCCATTCGTAATTTTGCCAAACGGGTCGCCGACAACGACCAATGGATTCCTGTCCGCATCGAGGTAAAAGCAAAACAAATCTGTGTTTCGGTCAACAATATCCTGATTACGGACTACACCGAACCGCAGGATCCGTACCGCGATTCACTCTATGCGGAACGCAAACTGTCGGAGGGCGTGTTTTTATTCGTCAACTACGGAACCGCCGGCATCGCTTTCCGAAACATTCGCATCCAGGCATTGCCGGGTGATTTGAGCAATCCGACCGAAGCGGTTGAAGAACAGGCCGACGACATCATTCGTCTGCAACAACAAAATTTTCCGCTGATAGATTACCATTTGCATCTGAAAGGCGGATGGACCAAAGAACAGGCGGCGGCCAATTCGCGGAAATACGGCATCACTTACGGCATTGCCCCGAATTGCGGAAAAGATTTCCCGATTACCGACGATTCCGGCATCTACCATTGGATCGACACCATGCAGCATACGCCTTTCCTTTTGCCGATGCAAGCCGAAGGACGCGAATGGGTCGGGATGTTTTCGAGCGAAGCGATAGCGAAATTTGATTACCGGTTCACCGATGCCATGACCTGGACAGACGACAAAGGGCGCCGGATGCGGATCTGGATACCCGAAGAAACTTTTATCGACGACAAACAACATTTCATGGAGATGCTGGTCGATCGCGCTTGCGGCATCATTTCCAACGAACCGATCGACATCTATGTGAACCCCACATTCATTCCCGACAAACTGATGCCGGAATACGACAAGCTTTGGACGCCCGCCCGCATGCAAAAGATCATTGATGCGTGTGCCGAACACAAGGTTGCTGTAGAAATCAATAATCATTACAAAATTCCATCGGAATCATTCATCAATCAGGCAAAAGCGGCGGGAGTAAAATTTACTTTCGGCACCAATAATTCCGCTCCTGCCGATGTCGGAAGATTGGAATATGCCATCGAAATGATAAAAAAATGCGGATTGACCCCAAATGACCTGTTCATCCCTTCAAATTAGCCTTAAAATATTTTTTTTTTACCCATGAATGCAATGTATTACATCGACGAACATTTGATCTGTTCAAATTACGTTTCCCGAAACGAATCGGACGGTTTTAGCTATTCCGACCTCAAAAAGGATGCCACTTTCCAAATACCGCAGAATAATGAGCGAAACAAGATCCTCTTTTTCCTTCGAGGATCGGTAGAGTATGTTATAGACAATCTGGGAGTAAAAAAGAGGGTCGGCAACGGAGAGATGCTTTTCATCCCCAAGTTTACAAGATTTAAATGTACGGCGCTCTCTGAGACTTCCTTCATCACCCACGAATTTGAAAAACTGTATAACCTCTGCGACAAGATGGCATTGGAATCGCTAAGGCGTTATTGTGAAGGGATTAAAGTACGACGAGAAACCTTGCCTTTTCAAAAAACGATGCGGGATTTTCTGGAGTTGCTCAATTCGTACCTCCGGATTGGAATGTTGTGTCGGCACATGCACCAGATCAAACAAAAAGAATTATTCCTGTTGATGCGGGTATTCTTTACGAAAGAAGAAAATGCCGCATTTTTTCTGCCGATCATCAGTAAAGACATGGATTTCAAATCGTTGGTATCCAACAATTATACTCGTGTGAAGACTGTTCAGGAATTGGCGTCTTTGTGCAACCTGTCGCTCACGACGTTCAACCGGCTGTTCAACGACAACTTCCATGAAGCGCCCTACAATTGGATGCAGAAACAGAAGGCAAAAACGATCGCTTCGCGGCTGATGGAGACCAATATCCCGTTCATCGACATCATCAACGAATTTAATTTCTCTTCGGCAGCGCATTTCACGATCTTTTGCAAAAAATTTCTGCACATGACACCGAGCAAATTCAGGGAATTATCGAGAATAAAGATTGACAAACGACTTGAAACTATTTATAAAAAATAGTGCGTCATTTTATTTCTCGCCTTCGACTGTCGGCATGAATGTTTCATACGCATCCGGGATGAGTTTTTGCAACGCCTCGGAATATTTTACGCGCAGCGAATCTTGTTGATCCAGATAAACAAAATAATACGCCAGTCCTTGAATCGCATCTCCGAGCCGACAGGCTTTTTCCAGACCCAGCGTCATAAAGGTCGTAGCATACGCATCCGCCGTCATGCAATCGGCGGCAACGACCGTAGCGCTTAAAATCTCCTGTTCGGCAGGATAACCCGTCAATGGATCGATGATATGTGCATATTTTTTTCCATCCCTGACACGGTAATTGCGGTAACTGCCCGAAGTCGCCAAGGACAAATCGCACAATTGGATGACTTCCTGTCGCGCATGTATCAACCCGAGCGGATCTTCTTCGGGTTTGGCAATCTCCACGCGCCAGCATACGCCATTCGGATTCACTCCTTTCGCACGGATTTCGCCGCCAATTTCGATCAGGTAATTTTGAATCGCATACGAATCAAACATGCGTGCGATCATATCGCAGGAATAGCCTTTCGCGATCGCCGACATATTCAGCAGGACGCGCGGATCGTCTTTAATGACCTTTCTGCCTTGCAGACGGACTTTCCGATAGCCTACAAACGCCCGGACGCTGTCGACCCGCTGAGGCGTAATGCTGTCCATTTCCGAAAATCCGAATCCCCAAAGGTTGATCAACGGAGCGCAGGTGATATCAAACATGCCGCCCGAAAGCCGCGAAATCTCCATGGATTTATTGAATACCGCAACAAAATAGTCGTCCGCTTCCACCTCTTCATTCGCGTTGATTCTGGCAATGAGGGAAGTATCGTTGAAAACGTTGAGGGAGACATTGAAACTGTCCAGCACCGCCTGGATTTGTTTTCCTAACGAAGTATTGTATTCATATTTGATATGGAAAGAGGTGTGAAAAACCGCTCCTTGCGACAAGTGATACGAAGGCGATTCGCGGCACGACACCGCGGTGGTCAATAGCGCGATCGCTCCCCACAGCCCACACAGCGCTTTCCGTGCAAGCCGTCGCCACACCGTTGCCCGGCTATTTTTCGTACGCATATTTATTCCCACTCTATCGTTGCAGGCGGCTTGGAACTGATGTCGTAAACGACACGGTTCACGCCTTTCACCTTATTTATTATCTCGTTGGAAACTTTTGCCAGAAAATCATCCGGCAGACGCGCCCAATCGGCAGTCATCGCATCGGTAGAAGTCACTGCACGCAAAGCCACTGCATTTTCATAAGTGCGTTCGTCGCCCATCACGCCGACCGACTGGATCGGCAGCAGAATCGTGGCGGCTTGCCAAACCCGGTCGTACAGATTCCAGCTTCGCAAAGCGTTGATAAAAATGGCATCCGCATCTTGCAACACCCGTACTTTTTCGGGCGTGATCGCGCCCAAAATCCGGACGCCCAAGCCGGGTCCGGGGAACGGGTGGCGGCTGATCAGATTTGTCGGAATCCCCAATTCACGTCCGACGCGTCGCACCTCATCCTTGAACAGCATCCGGAGCGGCTCCACCAGTTTCAGGTTCATGCGCGCCGGAAGACCTCCGACATTGTGGTGCGATTTGATCGTCGTCCCGGTGATCGAAAGCGATTCGATGATGTCGGGATAGATTGTCCCTTGCGCCAGCCATTTCACGCCGGTCAGTTTACGGGCTTCCGCTTCGAACACGTCGATAAAGCCTTTGCCGATGATTTTGCGTTTCCGTTCGGGATCGGTCACGCCTTCGAGCATCGAATAGAAACGGCTTTTGGCGTCGATTCCTTTCACATTGAGTCCGAGTTGCGCATAATCTTTCAACACGTTTTCAAATTCATTTTTGCGCAGCAGTCCGTTATCGACAAAGATGCAGGTCAGATTTTTCCCGATCACCCTGTTTAGCAGCACCGCCGACACGGAAGAATCCACGCCTCCGGAGAGCGCCAGGATGACCTGATCGTCGCCCAGCTGTGCTTTCAATTTTTGTGTGGTGGTTTCAATAAAAGAGGCGGGCGTCCAGTCTTTTTGTTTTCCGCAGATACCCAAAAAATTATCCAGGATGGTCGTTCCGCATTCGGTATGAAACACTTCGGGATGGAATTGCACGCCCCAAGAAGCTTCGCCTTCGATCCGGTAAGCCGTCACCTTCACATCGGCTGTTTCGGCGATGATCCGGAAAGTGTCGGGAACTGAAGTGATCGTATCGCCGTGCGACATCCACACTTGCATCTTTTCGCTTATTCCTTTCATCAGCAAATCCGCCGTATCCACACGATCGAGAAGCGCTCTGCCATATTCACGCGAATCGCCTTTTTCCACTTTTCCCCCGGAGCAGTAGGCCAGGTATTGGGCGCCATAGCATATACCAAGGATGGGATATTTTTTCCTGATGGCCGACAGATCGGGCTTGAAAGCTTCGCTGTCGTTGACGGAAAACGGGCTTCCGGACAGGATTACGCCTTTGACCGACGGATCGTTATCGGGAAATTTGTTGTACGGGAATATTTCACAATAGGTATTCAAATCACGGAGTCGGCGCGCGATCAATTGCGTCGTTTGTGAACCAAAATCCAATATTACTATTTTTTCAAGCATAAACGGTTGTATTTACAGTCCTCGAAAATTACAAATAAAAAAGCAGTAATAACAGGATGCGCACACCCCATCGTTACTGCTTTATACTCAATAAAAACGATTATTAAAACATTGCTGTTTTCCCACCGGCCGGAAAGGATTCATCGAATCTTATCCGTTAACTTTCGCCATGTGGGCAATGAGATCCAACAGTTTAACCGAGAATCCCCATTCGTTGTCGTACCAGCTTACTACCTTCACGAAAGTAGGACTTAACTGTATGCCTGCTTTTTTGTCGAAGATGGAAGTATGCGGATCGCCGATGAAATCGGAAGAAACGACATCGTCTTCGGTGTATCCGAGCACGCCTTTCAATTCGCCTTCCGAAGCCTCTTTCATGGCTTTGCAGATTTCTTCGTAAGTTGTTTCTTTTGCCAGACGCGCGGTCAGGTCAACCACCGAGACGTCGAGTGTCGGGACGCGCATGGACATTCCCGTCAGTTTGCCGTTCAATTCCGGGATGACTTTGCCCACCGCTTTCGCTGCGCCGGTAGAAGAAGGGATGATATTTCCCGAAGCTGCGCGGCCGCCTCTCCAGTCTTTTGCCGACGGGCCGTCGACGGTTTTTTGTGTAGCCGTTGTGGAGTGCACGGTGGTCATCAATGCTTCCAGGATGCCGAATTTTTCGTGCAACACCTTGGCTATCGGAGCGAGGCAGTTGGTAGTACACGAAGCGTTTGAAACAAACTGTTCACCTTTTTGATAGACATTGTGGTTTACACCGCAGACGAACATGCGGGTGTCGTCTTTGGAAGGGCCGGACATCACCACATATTTGGCGCCTGCATCGATATGCGCTTGCGCCTTGTCTTTGGAGAGGAACAAGCCTGTCGATTCGACTACGTATTCAGCGCCTATATCGCCCCATTTCAAATCCGCGGGATTCTTTTCCGAAGTCACGCGAATGGCTTTGCCGTTCACAATTAGTTGACCGTCTTTCACGTCAACCGATCCGTTAAATCTTCCGTGAATCGAATCATAGCGCAACATATACGCCATGTAATTCACATCAATGAGATCATTGATCCCTACAACCTGAATATCGTTCCTGCCTTGAGCTGCGCGAAACACCAAGCGACCGATACGGCCAAATCCGTTAATACCTACTTTGATCATTTCAAAATAATTTTATAGTTAGAAAATAATTAATTGAGATAAGTGATAAATCCAATCTTTTTGTGGCGCAAAGATAATAAAAAAAATCATTATTTGCAATAATGGATGTTTTTTGTTTTAAACATTCAGCACCCGCAAGGCGAAGCCGCCGCGCAAGAAAGTGTTATAAACGCCAAAAACAGAATAGATAATACAATATATATTCGGAAATTTCGTTTCATATTATAAAGAAAATTGCCTGTTAATAGATTCTTTTTAAACGGAAAGTTTTAGAATGTAGTATATCGGCAGACCATTATTTTATTGTCTAATCAAAGTAAAACGTTTTACAGTATGGGAATGTTCAAAGAATTTAAAGAGTTTGCCGTTCGGGGCAATGTCCTCGACATGGCTATCGGTATTATCGTTGGGAGCGCTTTCGGCAAGATCGTCAGTTCTGTCGTGTCCGACCTGTTGCTTCCGCCTATCAGTCTTTTGCTCGGCAAGGTCAATTTTACGGATTTGAAAATCATCCTGAAAGGCGCATCCGTTGATGTGGCGACAGGGGATGCGATTCCGGCCGTCACCTTCAATTACGGAAATTTTCTGCAAGTGTTGCTCGATTTTCTGATCATCACCGGCATCATTTTCTTTTTGGTAAAAGGCCTCAACAAGTTCCACAAGAAGCAGACGGAAACGCCGCCGGCAGCTCCGGAGCCTTCGAAAGAGGCGTTGCTCCTTGAAGAAATCCGGGATTTGCTGAAAAACAAAACTAATTAACACTTCTTACAACTTGTTATAGCAAAAAAGTTGCATACTTGTTGTATCGCCCTTACCTTTGCATTGTGTTTTTTTCATAATAGTATTAGAATTAAGGCTTACAACGATTGAATTAGGGGTATCTTCCAAAAAAGATGCCCCTTTTTTATTGAATCATTGTCGGCAGAGACCGGCACAAAAACGTAGAGACGGTGCAAGCACCGTCTCTACGATCACACAACACATTTGCGTTTGCAACAACTAAATAATCACTTTTCCAGTCTTTCCACCTGAGGTGATGAGATACACACCTTTGGGCAGAGGTATTACAGTCTCTTTGTCTTCCGGGTTGGGTTCTATCGCCTTCAGCAACACGCCGGCGACGGTATAGACCCGGATGGTTTGTTTCAGCGGACCGACCACCACAGCCGATTCGTCGCGGACATACACCGTCAGGCCTTCTTCCTTCACTTTGGGCTTCACGGGTCTGGCGATTCTCGTCCCCGTCTCAGTCCTGATGGGTGTCGGGAAGAGCTGGATGCTTGCATACGTCCTGTCCGTCTGTTCCACATCCACGATTTCTTCCTTGACGCCGGTGGCTGAGCGCAGCAGGTTCTTTTTCTTCACTTTGGCGAAGGCAAAGACGCTGGTGGTTTCTTCCACGATTGGGAGGTCGAAAGCCAGGGTGGGCGCCGTGTAGATCGTGTCGCCCTTGTCGTCCATCGCGTAAAATTCGGAAGCAGGGATCGTTTGCATCGCGATGCCGGGATACAGTTTTTCGCCGAACCTGTCTTCGTAGATGCCCACCGTCACTTCGTGCTGCTTGGTGAGCGGCGAAGTCGAATTGTTGACGATTTCCAGCAGCGCCGAGTTCTTGGTGTCGGTGTTGTTGAGCGACAGCAGTTTCACGGTCATCTGGTACGATGTCAGGTCGATTGAGCCGGTATACGTGTAGGTCGAGCCGTCGTCGAAAGTCGCCGTGATGCTGTACGGCACCGGGTCGGCGTTGACCCACGGCACGGTGTAGGAGCCTTTGATGAGGGCAGTTATCCCCGGCATAACCAGCTTTTCATAAACCGTGCTGTCTTCGCCGTTCATTGATACTGCAAGGGAAGTTACCGGCAGGTAACCGGCGTTGGCCACATAAAACTCGACGCTGAAAGGCTCGCCGTTCTTTATGTCCGGCAGGTAGTATGATTCCCACAGGCAGTTTATTTTGTTTTCAAACTCTGTGGTTTTTTCCACTACGATTCCGCCGAGCATGGTGTTGGCGACGACTGCTGCCGTCTTCATGCTGTTGCCCTGCTTGTAGCCGTCGAAATTCCTCAGTGACTGGTCGCCGTCGGCGGGCAACGTCAGCACGGTGTCGGGATTGGAGATATAGAATATTCCGTCTTTCTCGCCAAATTTACCGGCCAGCAGCACGTATTCCTTTGCCGGTTCGTCAGCGCTTGCTTCTACCTGATGGGTTGCGTTGTAGATGATCCCCAGGTCACTGATCGACTTTGCGTTGTTGTCGCCGATGAGTTTATAATCGTATGGGACGCCTGCATTTGCGAATCCCGACAGGCTGTCGATGACCTCCCCGTTTTTCTGCACGGCCAGCATATAGATGTCGGTCGTCGGGACGGTATCGTTCGTTGTGCGGTAAGTCAAATAACTGACGTAGTACTTGTCGCCCACGCGTGCGATTTGCGGATCGCTGCCTTCGCGGTTGGTTTCGAAAAAAGCGATGCTGTCTTTTGCCGACACGCTGATCAGGCGGACTTTACTGGTCAATTTGGTCTCTTCCGGATTGTCTTCCGAGGTCGAGGGGATGATGCGCGCAGCGGCTACCACCACCGAGTCGCCGTCGATGGCGAGGCTGAAGCCCGACAGGTAGTCTGTGGACATCAGTGTGATCGGGTCGCTCCAGGTCTCATTTTTGTAGCGCGACATCAGCAGGCTGCCGCTGATGATGGGGCCGTGTTCTTTATCAATTTCCATGAATCCGCTTTTCCACACTACGGCAGCGGTTTTGCCGTCGGGTGAGATGGCGGTTTTCGGCTGCATATCGACAACTTTACCCAATGTTTCGGTATTATTGTCCGAGAGCCGGGTGGTTTGCCAGGCGTCGCCGACTTTCACGCTTGCATACACATCCGCATTGTTTGCCACCGACTTGATATATGTCGTGTCCGAAACATTGTCGGATTTCGGGGTGATGCTGTCGCTCATCTGTTCGTAGGCCACCACGGTTGCGCCCGAAGCGGAGGAAGCCACATCGAAAGCGAATTGCGGCATCTTGGCTGTCGGCAACAGGTCGGCGGCGCTGCCGGATGAGAAGATCGACAAGCGGTCGTCATTGTGGTTTGTCGCTGTTTTCAGGTTATTGAACAAGATCGAATTGCCGTCGCCGAAATAGCGTGGTGTGGCGTTTTCGACTACGTCGGTGATGACTGTGTTGGGCAAAGCCACCGTATTGCGCCGGTAGTCGGATGCCACCGAGCGCAACCTCGAAACCTTGTTGGATTTCAGAGACCAATAGGGATTTTTGGAATCATCGGGATAAAACTTCCAATAATCGACATCGAATACCTTATTATACTTATCCCACTTGATGAGTCCAAAAAGCACCTCGCCTTGCGACCAGAGGTATGCTAAGGCCGAGGTATGTATGTATCCGCCCGAAACCAGCATGTTCTTTTCTCCGAGATACGGCTTCAGGATAAACTTGTTTTTGTTCAGGAAATCTGCATCGGCGCCAACTTCCAAATCCAACTTGAAAAATCCCATGTTGATTCTTACGCCAAAATAGACGTATCCATACAGATGGACGGTCGTTTCGAGCGTCATATCAAACTTGGCATCATTCACCTTCTTTTTCCAGTCTTCCTCGGAAGGCGCGCCGACTGCCACACTCGCAATCACTTCTCCGCCGAATCCTACATCTACATAGGCGATGGGGAAACTTACCCCGACGAATGCTGCGGCCGAGGCTTCAAAGAGGACGCCGCCATTGGAAAGGCCGAAATCAAACTTTCTGCTGAGCGGATCGTATTCGCCGTAGCCTTCCAGAAAGGCGCGAAATCCTAAAAATGCCTGCGCACCGGCACTAAGTCCCCAGCCATAACCCGCCGGCGTCCTGCTCCGCTTTATCGCTGCATTGGCGGTATTCTCACGACTACCCCCGCTTTGTGCAGCCTGTTTTACTGCCTGGAAAGCGGCATTAAATTCGCTGACATGGTTGGCTATATCCCCGATCGCATTGATCTGCGCCACGCCCGGAATCGAATTCAGCAAATTGACTGAGGCGACGCCGCGGATATTAAAACGATTGCCTACCTGCTCCACATTGAAGGTGAAATCCAGCGGGTCGGGCAGCGTGAAATTGAGATTCAGACCGGGGTCCTGCCTGGCTTGATCGAGGTTTACGTTCTGCCCCTCATTATCGCTCGCAGAGACTCTCGCCGCTTCTATCATATTCTTGAAGTCGAATTGATCCACATCCAGCGTTTTGCCGACTTTGTCCGTCACTTCATCCCAGACAGCTTCCTTGACTTTTGAAGGCTTGATTTCGTCATTTAAGAAGCCGGGGAGGTTGAGAACTACTTGACTATGACGATCAGTCCAATAATAACCATATTCATTAGATACAACAATATTGGTATTCGTAATTAGAGTGGGATATTTGATCTTTTCGGGAATTACCTTGCCATTTTCGTCCAAGCCATACTCAATTATGTTCAAAGGATACGAATAGGATCTATATGTATTTTCAAAACCATCTGGATGAATAACACTCGTAACTAAATACCCATACCTATCTTCCCCAAATCCACTAAGCGTTCGTTCATAGTACAATTTGCCAAGTTCATTTGGCCAGTCTTCGTAGTCGGGTCGTTCTTTGGTTGTTGAGAGACAGGTAATGTTCAGCACTGCGTTTTGCTGATCCAGATCACGCTGGAAGGTGACTACGGTGTTGGAGCCGACTTCGCTCAAATCTTTGCGATCCTGAATGGAGCGCGTATATTCAGTTTGTATCGGAAACATATCATTGGTCAAACGCAGGTAACCGGTATTTTCTTTTATCCAGTTGGGATTGTTCTCTGTAGGCTCATATCTTTCATACCAGAGGGATAATTCCGGTTTTGATAACGGAGCTTCCCCGTCGCCTATTGTGTCCTCTAGTATTACCTTCAGCCCGTCTTTTAATACATCGCCGGCTGCCGGGTTGGCGTCGAAAGACACGATTTTGGGATAATAGCCGTCGGCAACCACCTCCATCAGATAATGGGCGCTGCGGCGGGTGGCGCCGCCCTCGCCGGGCACATCGTAGGCCCACAATTCCTGCGGTTCGGCGCTGCCGGTAAAGTTCACCCTGATGACGGGCAGCGGGAAATAGGTGTCGTAGACCGAAGCGGGTATCTTGCCTGCGGTGCCTTCCACACAGTCACCCCTATAAGTAGTAGTGAATATCTCTGGTTGCGGAAACCACTCTCCTCCCCACTCATATGGGTTCTGCGCAGCATTTTCTTTCATCAACTGACGCACTATTTCCACAGCATCTTCACCACGTAAGGTAATTGATTCTGCGACATAGCTTTCGTAGTTAACGATAACATCAGGGTCCCAGACTCCAAGATCCACCCAAGCACCTTTTTCCTCATAATAACCGGTACTGCTAAAATCAGTGTCGGGAAGTCCCGCTCCAATCAGAAAATAATAAAGAGCTGTAAGCGGCGTTCTACTCGGATTAGACGTCGGAAACCAATAGCTCTTATAACTGCTCGCCTGTTTACCATAGTTATACTCACGGCGTACTACCGCCTCATCTGACACATTTTCCTGCGCAATGTAGTTGATGTGGGCGTTTTTGGTGATTTTATTGCCTTTTTCATCTACCAGAAATACTTTGATAAAATCGGCCGCAGTGTTGTAGCACTTCACGAAGTCGAAGTTGGGCATAAACTCTTTCCGGTAGCGGCTCAACACGCCGCGTATCGGGCTGCCTGCACCCAATGTTTTCGATTTTTCCACTTCGACGGCGCCTGTCAGCGTTGCCTGATGTTCCGTATCGTACTGGGTGTAGGTGATTTTCCCCATAATTCCTACCGGTTCGTAAATGATGTAGCGGTTGCTGGGGCGGCCTGCGGGTAGCACAATACTGACGGTATCGCAGACCCACTTGGCGGTGCCCTCGACACGGGTGAAGTTTTTTGTATACGTAATATGCAGCGGATATTTGGTCGAGATCGGCTGCTGCTTGGCGTATCCATAGCCAAACTCCAAAGGATAGATTTTCCCGATAATATCATCCTCATTAAAGTAAGAGAGAGCTATCACCTCATTCAACTGGGGATACTTCACTACGATAGTGCTGGTGTTGAAGCCGCCACAGGGGTAGAAAGCGAACAGTTTTTCATTCTGGTTGATATCAAACCAGGTTGTGTCCCCATTCTCAAGTATGCCGACATGCAGTTTTCCCCATCCGGGCGGAGCATAAAAGCCGAGCGTCCGCATGGCATTGCCCTTCATATATTGGTCGAGGGCAGTATAGTTGCCTGTGCGGTTGCCGGCTTCAATCAGCGGTGTGATGCTGTCCAAGCTGTATCCGTCCTCATCGTTCGGATACCATGCTTCCAGTTCCAGGTTGGGCGTGTCGGTGTCGCCGTGAGCGTATTTCGAGAGGCTTTTCACCATCGACATGTCTCGCTGCATGAACACTTTCGTGGTTGAGCGTTGCCCCAGAGGTATGCTTGTGAGGCTCACCACATTTTTGTTGAGCGCTGCATCGTGCACCAGGGCGCCGGTAGTGTTTTCCGCGAAGAAGGTTGTTTCGTAGAGTTCGTAATATTCGCGGTTCTCGGGGGCCGACAGCAATCCTATCGGCTTGGGCAGCGCGTGCTTGATGGTGACGATGGCATCGTAGTAGCTGCCGCGGTCGATGAGTTCGAGCCAGTCGGGCGAGCCGTCCGCAATATCATAGCGATCGACAAAATCAATCCCGTTCGTGAAGTAGTAATTGCCGACATCGGCATTGTCCACGTAGTTAAATTCGCCGTCGGCGGTATACTTTCCGTCTTTGGTGATCGGCGCCACGTTGAAGTCGGTATAGGTGCGTTTGCTTGTCCAGTAGAGTTTAAACCCGATGCCGTCGCCCGACGCATTTTTGGTCAGGTATTTGACTTCGTATTGCAGCTCCAGGGTGTCGGGCGAGGTGGTCTCGGCGGGCATCTCTTTGATCTGCTTTACGACCACCGGCTGCGATTGCGGGGGCATGGCGACATGGAGGTTGAAAGTATCGCTCAGCACGTAGTTCAGCACGCGGTCGCCTACGTTTTGCGTAAACGGGATGGAAATTGCGATGCGGTAGGGGTCAGCCCAGATGTTTCCGGTTTTGCCCGCCACGATCACGGTATCGGTGGTGGGGATTTTCGGGAAAGTCCGCTCGTTGAAAGGGATGGTGTAATTGACATAATTCAAGAACAGCATATCGCCGGTGATTTCGAAGTCTCCGGTGATGGATCCGTACTGTGTTGAATCGGAATGGAAGACTACGGCGGTGGCTGTGCCGTTGACCTCCCAACCGGAGGCGTAAAAGTTCTGCGACAGATAGAGTCGCGGCGCGCTGTATGCCCAGCTTTCAAATCCGCCGCGATCGCTGGAAGCGGGAATCCACATCTTGGGATATTCGGCTGCCACGTAGATATCGAACGACTTGATGAGCACTTCGTCGTTGGAGGGCTGTGCGTTGGCATGCCGAAATTCGACTTCGTCGCTGATGAAAGTGATGGTGACTTGCCCCGGCGTTTTGGCAGTGATAGTGCCGTTGGCCGAGATTTCGGCGATGGCGGGGTTGCTGCTTGTCCAGAGTCCGGTCTTGAAGGTGGCATCGTCGGGATAGACCCTGGGGACGAGCGCCACGTCGGGTGTATTCAGGAAGATCAGATTGTCCTGGGGCAGGGTGAAAGTGATGAGCGTGATCGGGGTATAACGGACCTGCTGTTCGGTTACCGTAAAGGTGGTATAAGCGCCGTAACAATAGTATTCAGAGAGGCGTGTGATGCTCCCCCCCCCATCCCGTCGCCGGCCCATAAGCCGGGGTCCTCTACGACTTTGCGGCAGCGGATTTCAGCGGTAACTTCGATGGGAGCGCTGGTTTCGTTGATGGCTTCGGCGTAAGCGATAATGTTCGCGCCGTCGAACGACATGTTGCCGCGGTCGACGAAAGAATCGCCACCGTCGAGGGTGATGTCAATGTCGTCCATCCAGCTGTTGCCGGAATGTATTTTTTGCAGCAGGCGGCAGTTGAGTACCGGGATGGTCAGCATGACGGTGGCGCCGGCGTCGTACGACGAGGCGTCGGCGGTGATGGTGCCGAATCGGGGCGTCACGATGACGTATGGATTCCAGTCTATCAGGGGTATGGCGTCGCCATAGTCGGCGTCAGACACAGGGAAGGTGCCATAATTCGTACCGTCCCACATTTCCAGGTTGGTGATCTGGGTGGTCTGCCTCACAAAACAGGGTTGGGCTTCTCCTCCGTTAAGCGGAAAATTGGTGATGACGGCATCTTCCGTGGCTTTGAGCAGGAAATTCAAATAAGAAGTTATCGCGCCCACGGGCTGTTCCGGCTTGAGCTGTACGGTTCGTGTGGTCGCATTGGCATAGACGGAAATGTTTGTAGCGTAATTCTCGTGGTTGATGGTTTTTTGCTGTACGTGCAGGCGCGTATTGTTCAGCACTTTCTTTTGTCCCCATCCGCCGGGATCTCTTATCAGCATATAATGGCCGACATGGAGCGGCTTGGGCATCTCTGTAAACACAGCGAAAGCACCGCCGGCGTACATGGTGGTTGCGGGCGTATAAGACGCGGAGTTGGTGAAATTCATCTTCACCACTTCAAATTCCGCTTTGGTGCGGCTGCCTTCTCCGAAGAAGAGGAACATGCAGGCACAGGATGCTTCCAGCAGATAGGGGGAGGCCTTGAATTGCACGGTCTTTGTGGTTTCGCCGGGGGCAAAAGTGAGTAGTCCGGTCTCGTTCCCTTCATGCATGATGCCGTTGTCGACCATGTTCCAGAACATACCGTAATCGTTGGTAAGTAGGGCGTATTCAATGCTTACCGGGTAGTTTGCCTGGTAGCCTTTGGGGCGCTCCACATTAATGGAATAAACTTGATTACAGACAAAATCGCCCATCTCAATGACATACACGTCGGGGTTGTCGGGGCTTACCGAGCCGCCCGATACCGTAATCACATCGTCGGCCACAGGCCGTGGCGTTTCGGCGAAAGCAGCAGTGCTGATCGCCATCGCTGCTGCGAGCAGAAATATTGCCCGCAGGAATTTACGAATTTTCACATTTAACATTTTTAAACACTTGAAACTATTAATAATAAATTGATGAAATAAATTCAGGCTGTAAAAATATAGAAAAAAAAAGAATACGTAGGTACTCAAACGAGAAAATTTTGGTACTCAAACGAGAAAATCTGCAATTTCGAGAGTGCAATCAGGGTTACATTTTAAATTTTTTTTTGTAATCTTTTTTCGTGAAATCTCAAAAAACTCCCATTTCATCGAGAAAATTGGATTTTTGGGGTGAATTTGCCGATTTTGGAAAAAATTGATTATTTTGTGGTAAAAAAAACGGCGCGGAGATTTACATTCTTTTACAATATTTAAGGTTATATTGCGGTTTTTTGAGGGTAATCGGGGGTTGTAAATATCATCTGTAGAGACGGTGCAAGCAAGAGACGGTGCATGCACCGTCTCTACGATGGGGTTGTGCGGGTTACCGGCGGATTTTACGCCTTTTCCCATTGTGCGCGCAACAATTGGAGCGCAGCGGGCAGCACCGTTTCTCGATCGCCTTTGCATCCACATTCAAAACTGACAAAATGCGGATATTTCAACATTTTCAAGGCTTTGAATCCATCGATGTAATTGTCAGCATCGCCGTCTTCGCCCGGCATGCTCCGGCGGCGGCGGCTGGCGATATGCACGTGTTGCAGATAAGGTCCTGCCGACAGGAACGCGCCCATGTCTGAAGTCTCTTCTGAGGTCATGTGCCAAAAATCGCCCATACACCTGACTCCCGGAAGGTTGATATCCCTGCAGATGGAGGCGGCGTCCGCCACTTGGCGCAGGTAGAATGCCTCGTTGCGGTGTAGCGGCTCCAGGATGACGGTCGTGTTGTGCTGCGCGGCATACGTACCCAGCAGAGTGAATTGTTCGCACAAAAAGTCGCGGGTAGCTTGCGTATGCGGCATCACCGGCACCTGGCTGTTGAAAGCCGGGACGATAATCACACCCACCGAACCGAGCGCACCGGCGGCGGCGATAATCTCTTTCATTGTATCGATACACTGCTGCCTGACGGCATCGTCGGTGGACAGGATAAATCCTTTGAATCCCGCACAAATAGCGCTGACCTGGATGTTTCGTCCTTTCAGTTCATTCTGTATTGTGACGACGCGGTCGGCAAGCCCGCTGCCGCCGGGTTCAAACCCGACGACACCGTGCTTCTCCATATAATCAAATTTCTCTGCCAGGGTTTTGCCCGGTGGGGTCCCTTCTTGAAAAGACAGTTTGAGTTTCGGTTTCGCGTTCGCAGCGGCATCCGAAAATGCCAAGCTGTTTTTTGCAAAAGAAACGCCACCGCCGAGGGTCGTCAAAGCGACTCCTGCCATGGCGGTTTTTAAAAAAGTGCGTCTATCTGACATCGTTTTTGATGAATTAGATGAATTTTCGGAATTATTTACTGATTTCTATTCCGGGAACCGGAACTGTAAATCCGCTGATGTCCATTTTGCCCAGGCTCAAGTCTTTGGGAGTATAATCCAACTGAGCCGCAGTCATCTCGCTCCAATTGGTTTCCTTTCCGGAGTAAGCCGATTCACGACCCATGATCGCCGCCATGCAGGAGAGTGCGGTTTCCGCTGCTTGCATAATCGGTTTTTGAGAGCGGATATGTGAAATCCAGTTCACATGTTCGAGGACATACGGATTGATTTGCGCATATTGTTGTTTTTCCGCTTCCTGGTCATATTCCCAGACGACATTGCCTGCCAAATCGGTAATCCGGTGGCCGCCCATGCTCGTCCAGCTACCTTTGGTGCCTTGCACAAATTCGCTGACGTTCGCAGTGCAGCCATTGATCTGGCGGCACATACTGTGAAGATGGATACCGTTTTCCATGACAAAATCTACGCTGAAATTATCGAACTGATCGCCTGTAATGCGTCGCTGACGCGATCCGAATCCGACGGCTTTTTCCGGACGCAGTCCGCTAAACCAGGTAAACACGTCGATATTGTGCACGTGTTGTTCCACGATATGGTCGCCGGACAACCATTTCCAGTTGACCCAATCTTTGATCATCCATTCGCCTTCGCCCCATCCTTTTTCGCGATTTTTGTACCACAACATGTTTTGATTCCAGTAGACGATTCCGCCGGTGATTTCTCCGATGTATCCTTCCATAATCTTCTTGTACGATTCTACATAGTTGCGTTGGTGATGACGCTGGGTGCCGGTCACTACGCAAAGATTTTTAGCTTCCGCCTGTTTAGCGGCCGCCATAATTGTCCGATAACCCGCCGAATCCACACAAATCGGTTTTTCCAAGAAGGCGTGCACTCCTTTTTCTACTGCATAACGGAAATGTTCCGGACGGAAAAACGGCGGCGTAGCGACAATCACTACATCCACGCCCGAATCGATGACTTGCTTGTAGGCATCGAGACCGACAAAGCAGTTCGATTCCGGAATATCTACTCCTTTTTCTTCTTTCAATTTGTTACGGAAACCGTACACTCTTTCCTGAAACACATCGCACAAAGCCGTAATCGTCACACCGTCGGCCGCATCCAGGAAATTTTCCGCTGCGTCCTTTCCTCTTCCGCCGCAACCGATGAGTCCTGCTTTCAGCTCACGGCCTTCGATGGCCTTATCCGGCAATTGGGGAAGATAATAACTGCCCGGCGCTTTCAACGGCACCAATTTCGACGATGAAGATTTATCGCCACATGAAGTGAAAGTCGATGCGACTCCCGCACTTCCTACCGCAGTCGTCACACCGATCAATGCGGAATTTTTCAAGAAACTTCTCCTACTAAATCTGTTTTCCATAAATGATAATATTAATATTTAATAAATTTATATTGTTTTTTTACCTTCAATCCTTCAATCCTTCAATCCCTCAATCCTTCAATCTTATACAACTCGTATCGCACACCACGCGGAAGCCGATTCCGCGGATATCCGAATACCACCAGATGCTCTTGGGTTGTTGGGGATCTGTCTTCAGCCAGGCGGCATGTTGCGTACAGGCGCGCGCCGCACAGCGGACATCAGCGGCGTCGGAGGTATAATTTCCTCCACGGACCACATATTCTTCGCCAGTTGTCACCAATGGATTTGCAACGCCGTCTTCAACAATGGAATAAGCCTTCGGATCGTATTTATCCGCACAATATTCCATCACATTTCCCAGCATATTTTTCAGTCCGAAAGGATTTGCAGCGACCATTGCAGGCTCTTGTGTCCTGTTTTTACTGTTGTTGATATAAATGACATAATCGGCGATGCTGTCCGTTTTGGCTTTGAAAAACGAGCGAAAGAAACCTTCGTTGGAGAAATCTTTCGGATTTCCTTTGAAGAAATAGGCTGTTTCGCTGCCGCCACGTGCGGCATATTCCCACTCGGCCTCCGTCGGCAAACGGTAATGTTTACCTGTTTTTTTCGACAGCCAAAGACAGAAAGTCTCCGCCGCGTAATGTGTCATCGTGATTGCAGGACGGGTGCCGCCGCCCCATCCCTGATCGGGAAATCCGTACGGCGGTGTCGGACCGGAAACGGCATCCACATCCGGACGGCTGTTGTTTTCATAGATCATTTCGGGGGCGGTACGTCCTTCCGACATGGTTTCGGAATAGAATGCCCAATACTGATCCCAGGTCACTTCGACTTCCGCCATAAAGAACGGGTCGAGCGTGACGGTATGCACCGGCGCTTCGTCCGGTTGATGGAACGGTTCCTTGTCTGTGCTTCCCATCCGGAAAGCGCCTCCGGGTATCGCTTTCATGGATATAGAATCCATCGTGCCGGGGATGTGTTCCGTAAAATCAGCGAATGCGACGACCTCTGTCGGAGCCTTGAAATACGCGCTCGTATCGATTGTCCGCGATGCCTGGCCGGGGATTCCCGACATTTTAGCATGTTGGTAATTGGGATTGTGATGCCCGACATCCAGGTGGCAACTGATGCATTGCAGGTCTAATTTCTTTTCGTTTTCTTCGTAATATAAGTGAGCGGTAATGCCATCGTCCGTAATGTGTGGCGGAAACAAATTCGTATGACATTCCTTACAAGATTCGTTTGGGATAAATTTGACGGCATATTCCAATTGCGATTTACTTTCCCAATCGAAATCGGCGCTGTCTTTCAATAAATAATTCCATAAATCGTGAACGCCCAGTTTCAATTTCGCAGTATAATACGCCCAGGTATCGTGTTGCGGAGGCAAATGGCAAGCGACGCAATGGACGCGCGTTCCGCTTTCATTATTGACATGGGTCGACAGTTTCCACTGATCTACCACATGCGGGTGCACATGACAGATGGTGCAGGAATGATCGGATGAAAAATAAACCGACGACTGATAGAGCGACAACGACAGCACGATGCCCGTTGCCAATCCAAGAATAATTAGAAATACATGCTTCTTTCCGGATCCGTTGTTTTTGCTGGAAGATCTACTTTGCTTTTTCTGATACAAAACCATGCTTTTTTATTGTCCTGCAGGCAGGAACGTTATTTTAACAAAAATTGTTTCGCCACTTCATCCGCTTGCGCTTTCCCCGCCAATTCGCCAAGCAGGGTCAGTCCAAATTCGCACACAAATCCGGGACCGATGCCCGTAACAACCGTGTCGGCCACCTCTACCGGATTTCCGGTAACGACCGCGCCCGTCAGATACGATTCGTAACCCGGATAGCACGTCGCTTTCTTCCCTTTTAAGATTCCCAATCCGCCCAGCACCAGCGGCGCAGCACAGATAGCAGCGATTTTTTTACCGGACTGATAATAGGTCGACAACAGATTCCGCAACCCTGCATGCTCATTGAGATGAGCGGCGCCGGGCATGCCTCCCGGCAGTACGAGCATTTTCCCGGAGGAAAAATCCGCCTTGTCGAACAAGACGTCGGCTTCAACGGTGATCCCGTGAGCGCCGGTCACCGCGATGTCGTCGGCGACAGACACAACCTGCACTTCCAATCCTCCCCTGCGAAGGATGTCGATGACCACAATCGCTTCGGTTTCTTCAAAACCGGTCGCCAAAAATAAAAATACTTTGTTCATGGTATGATCGTTATTATATGATTTAATTCAATTTATACTTATAGGTAATCGTTCCCGACTGATTGTTGCTGCCGGATATCGCATTGAACTTGGTTTTCCTGGCTGCTTCCAGTGCAGACTTACGCAGGGAAGCATTATCGATATTCGTTCCTTTTCCTATTTCCGCCAAGATGACATTTCCTTTCGGATCGACAGTGATATTGACGACAATTTTGCCTTCATCCTGAACGGAGTATGCCGGTTTCGGCAAACCGCCCGATCCCAAAGTGCGTCCGGTCAAAGAAAATTCTCCGTATCCGCTGCCATCGGCGTAGACATTCGAATCGGGGCTCCCCTGCGGGCTTCCCTGGTTACCGACGCCGGAAGCGGCCGTCCCCTGGTTGGCTGTCGCAGACGATGCGTTATTGAAAGCCCCCGCCACCTGCTGATTGATGGCCTCGCGGCGGCGCTGTTCTTCCAGCTGGCGTTGTTTTTCCTGCGCTATCCGCGCCTCCTGCTCTTTGCGGGCTTTTTCGGCAGCGGCGATCGCCACCGATTCTTCCGTATCCTGCGTCAGCACCGGCTCGTTCGTTTGCGGTTGTACGGCCGGCGACGATGCTTCCGAAGCAATCTCCGGGATGTCTGCTTGCTGCGATCTTGGTTCAAAAGTTCCGGCAGCCAGATCCACGTTTCCGAAATTCACCAATATGCCTTCCTCTGCCTGCAAGACTTCTGTCCGCAGGACGATCACCGAGAGCAACAACAGGAGCAGCAAACAAACAATTGCAGAACCCGTATATCCGAAAACTTCTTCTTTAGTAACCTTCATCTATTTTGACCGCGTAACCAATATCATTTTGAAATTATTCTTATTGGCGATATCCAATACTTTCACGACTTCTTTGTAAGGAATCGTCTCGTCTGCATAAAGCGCCACGTAGACTTCGGGGTCTTTGGCATAACAATCCTGAAGGAACGGGGTGATATCGTCGAAAGCGACCTGCTTTTCTTTTTGTTTGCCGAAAGCGACATAATAATTCAGATCCGAATCGATCGTCACCCGTGTCAGGGGTTTGGCTTTCGTCTGTTGCTGACTTTGCGGAAGGATCACTTTGATGGCATTCGGGACCACAACGGTAGAAGTGATCATGAAGAATATCAGCAACAAGAAGATCATATCCGTCATGGAAGCCATGCTAAATTCAGAGATCGTCTTTTTTCTTTTCTTGAGAGCCATTGCAATTAATTGGTCGGTTCATTCAACAAATCCATAAATTCCATCGAACGTGTTTCCATCTTCGTAACGACGCCATTGACTTGGGCATTGAGATAATTGTAGGCAAACAAGGCGATGATACCCACAATCAGTCCGGCGACGGTCGTCACCAAGGCTTCGTAAATGCCCGACGACAGCAAGGTGATATCCACATTCGTACCTGCATTTGCCATATCGAAAAATGCACGCACCATGCCGGTTACCGTACCGAGGAATCCAAGCATTGGGGCGGCTCCTGCGGTAGTCATCACCCATGTAAACCCTTTTTCCAATTTGGCGACTTCAATATTTCCGATATTTTCTATCGCTACCAGGATATCGTTCATCGGCCTTCCCAGGCGAGAAATGCCCTTTTCTATCATTCTGGCGTACGGCGTATTGGTATTTCGGCACAGGTTGATAGCCGAATCGATTTTACCTTCGTGGATATAATCCTTGATTCTGTTCATGAAAGTAAAATCTTCTTTCCCTGCTTTCCGTATCACCAGCGCCCGTTCAATGAAGATGGCGATGGAGATAAAAAGCAACAGGTAAATCGGATACATGATAATACCGCCTTTGGCTGCCAATTCCAGGATGTTGAGTTTCACCTCCGCCGCTTCCGGGGATGTGAGTTCGGGCATTTGTTGAACAATTTGCGACGCGCCTTCCTGAATAAAAAGCAATAAATTCATCATACAATTAGTCTATTTTATAGGGTTATTTTAATAATTTATGTACTTAGCATTGCCGTCTTAATAAAGATAGCCATGCAAAAGTAAGGAATTTGTATGAATAATCACAACAATCTTAAAGTTTTTATAGAAAATACAAAGATCCGCGTTATTTTTAGTTCAAACGTTTTGTAATTGTAAATATTTATATAATTTTGTAAACCGATAGACACCATCCTGATGGTGAAAACTGATTATCTGAGAAAAGCGTGAATACCCATGGTCAAAGTTGGAATATTCGGAAATATTTATCATTCAAATAAATCGGAACTCATCAAACGGACATTCCGACAGTTGCAACTATACAATTCGGAGATCTACGTCGAGAGCCATTTCTATGATTTTCTGGCGGAAGAATATCGTTTTTATCCCGAAGTAAAACGTTTAATCAATGAAAATGCCGATTACCGGTTGGACATCGCCCTCAGTTTGGGGGGCGACGGCACGTTCCTCCGCACTGCCACCCTCCTCGGACGGAAACACATCCCCATCCTGGGCATCAACATCGGACGATTGGGGTTCCTGGCGGAAATCAATCCGGAAGACATCGAAGCCACTTTCGATGAGGTGTTTGCCGAACATCGTTACCGGATCGAAGAGCGGAGTTTGTTGCATATTGACGCGGCCAACTACGATCTGTTCGGGCGCGAGAATTTCGCTTTGAACGAGATTGCGGTATTGAAACGCGACACTTCGTCGATGATTACGATCCAAGCCTACATCAACGACGAATACCTGAACACTTACCTCGCCGACGGGCTGTTGATCGCCACCCCGACCGGATCTACGGCCTATTCCATGAGTGTCAACGGGCCGATTATCATCCCGCAGGCAGGCAATTTTGTGTTGAGTCCGGTCGCCCCCCATTCGCTGAATGTGCGGCCATTGGTGATTACCGAAGATTCCCGCATCTCACTGAAAGTGGAAACCCGGAATCAGAACTTCCTGGTCGCACTCGACGGTCGCTCTTTCGTCTTGCCTTCCGGCGCGCAATTCGATATCAGCAAGGCTGATTTCACCATCCCCGTCGTGAAACGCCTCAACCATACCTTTTACGAGACCCTCCGGCAGAAATTGCTGTGGGGAAATGATGCCAGGAAGCTTTGAGGAGTTAGGGGTTAGGGGTTAGGAACTTTCAACTGTAGATGATTCGTTCCGTTTGTTTCGCGGATGGTGTTCCAGAATCTCACTGCGCAGGAAGTCGCGGTCGATATGCGTATAGATTTCTGTCGTCGCAATTTTTTCGTGCCCCAGCATTTGTTGTATCGCTCTCAAGTTGGCTCCGCCTTCAAGCAGGTGGGTAGCAAACGAATGGCGAAACGTATGCGGGCTGATATTTTTTTTGATCCCGACCTTTTCGGCCTGCTGTTTGATGATGTGGAAAATCATGATCCGCGACAACGAAGTTCCTCGCTTGCTGAGAAACAAAATATCTTCAAACCCCCGTTTGACCGTGACGGCGCGTCGGTCGTCCAGATAGTTCTTGATCTCTTTGATCGCTACCGGCGAGATGGGCACCAGCCGTTGTTTTTTGCCTTTGCCTTCCACTTTGATAAATCCTTCGTCGAGGTAGAGATCGGAAAACCGCAAGGACGTCAGTTCCGACACCCGCAGTCCGCAACTGTAAAGCGTCTCCAGGATGGCGCGGTTCCGTCTGTTTTCGGGTACCGACAAATCAAAACCGGAGATCAGCCGGTTGATTTCGTCGAGTGACAGCACTTCCGGCAGTTTCAATCCGATCTTGGGCGATTCCAACAATTCGGTCGGGTCTTGTTGAATCTTGTTTTCCAGTATGAGAAATCGGTAGAACGACCGGATTCCGGAAATAATTCGGGCTTGCGACCGTGCATGTATCCCCATTTCATGCAGTTCCACAATGAATTGCTGTAAATCCGCCAGGACAGCCTCCTCTGGATCTTTATTCACTGAATCGAGGTAATTCAACAGCTTATCCAGATCATCCATATAGGCTGCTATTGAATTTTTCGACAACGATTTCTCCAGCAACAGATGCGAATAATAGGACGCCCTGATCGATTCATTTTGTCGCTTTATCAACATAATTGATGTTTTTTCCGAATAAATGACTATTTTTGTAATCTGTATGTTCATAAAAAACAAACAGCAGAACAAAGATAGCATGAAATATTCATGTTTTGCAAGCAGAAGCGACGGAATCATGCCGACATGAGTAATTCGACCGATCATAAAAACAAATACAGCAATGATGCAAATCCAGATTATCAACGGACCCAACCTCAATTTACTAGGTGTCAGAGAGCCTGAAATATACGGGAATTTCTCTTTTGAGGAATATTTTTCACAGTTGGCTACACAATACCCAACTATCCGGTTTTCTTATTTTCAATCCAATATCGAAGGTGAAATTATTGATAAAATCCATGAAACCGGGATGACTTTCGACGGAATCATCCTGAACGCCGGCGCTTATACGCATACTTCGGTCGCCATCCACGATGCCATCAAAGCAGTCGCCGCTCCTGTCATCGAGGTGCATATCTCCAATGTATATGCGCGCGAATCGTTCAGACATCAATCTCTACTGGCAGCGGCATGCAAAGGGGTGATTGCAGGATTTGGTCTGGGTTCGTATCAATTGGCGGTGGAAGCGTTGAGAATGAAGAATGAAGAATGAAGAATGAAAAATTGATCATTGATAAATACATATTGACTCATATAGACAAGGAAGGGGAATTGCTTTCCGAGTTGTACCGTGAAGCTCATGTCAAATTAGTCCGGCCACGCATGATTTCGGGTCATCTGCAGGGACGGATATTGAAGATGTTTTGCCGGATGGTTGCGCCGAAACGCATCCTGGAAACAGGCACTTATACGGGATATGCCACTTTGTGTATGGCGGAAGCGTTGCCGGACGACGGCGTGATTCATACCATTGAAATCAATGACGAAATGGAAGATTTCATCCGGGAACAGTTTGACCGGTCGGAGCATCGAAAAAAGATTGTGCTCCACATCGGGGATGCGTTGTCGATCATTCCCAATCTGGAAGATACATTCGATCTGGCATTTATTGATGCCGACAAGCGGGAATACTGCAGGTACTACGATCTGATTTTTGACAAAGTCAGACCAGGTGGAATCATCATTGCCGACAATACGCTCTGGAACGGCAAAGTGTTAGCGGGAATCCCGCATGCGGATGCGCAGACGGCCGGCATCCTGAGGTTTAACGAAAAGATCGCCGCCGACAAGCGGATTGAAAAAGTCATCATTCCTGTCAGGGACGGCCTGACAATAATATATAAACGCTAAATAATAAACGCTATGGAAAATAAAAGATTACAAAAAATAGAACGGCTCATACAGAAAGATCTGGGGTCGATCTTCTTGTTGCAAACCAAAGCCTCACACGGCTTGCTGGTCTCCGTAACAAAAGTGAGGGTGAGTCCGGATTTGAGTGTAGCAAAAGCCTACCTCAGCATCTTTCCATCGGAAAAAGGGAAAGAGATGCTCGACGCCATCAATCGCAACAAACGATCCATCCGTTTTGAACTCGGACAACTGGAAAAGAACCAATTACGAAAAATCCCCGAATTGTCGTTTTTCCTGGACGATTCATTGGATTACCTGGAACATATCGATGATTTATTGAAAAATACGCCCTCCCAGTGAATTCGTCCTTTTATATCGCACGAAGGTACCTGTTTTCAAAGAAATCGCACAATTCCATCAATCTGATTTCGATTGTCGCCGTCTGCGGAATCTGCATCGTCACTGCTGCGATGGTCTGCACCGTTTCGGTGTTCGGAGGATTTCAAGACCTGGTCGCCAAGATGTGCTCCTCGTTTGATCCGGAACTGAAGATCACTTCCGTCAAAGGAAAGACGTTCGATGCGCAAGACGAAAAGATTCTGGAAATCAAATCGCTACCGTCCGTTGAGCAGTATGTGGAAGCGATTGAAGACAATGTGCTGATCCGTTATAAAAATCGGCAAGTTCCTGCCATCATCAAAGGGGTAAGCGACAATTTCGGGGAAATGACCGACATCGAAAAAGTCTTAATCGACGGTGAATTTAAGCTGCACACGCCGGTAAACAGCTTTTGTTCGCTGGGGGTCGGGCTGGCGATGAAGCTGGGCATGAACGCCGGGTTTATGTACCCTTTGGAAATCTGCGTCCCGAAGCGAAACGAAAAAGTCAACCTGGTGAATCCGGCGGCATCGCTGACTTCCGAATATGCCTATATCACCGGTGTGTTTGCTATCAACCAGGAGATGTACGATGAACACCTGTTGATAGCGCCGTTGTCGTTGGCTCGGTTGCTCTTCGATTACGGGGATGACGTCAGCGCCATCGAACTGAAACTCAAGGCTGGGGAATCGGTTGCCAAACTGCAGTCCGTGATTCAACAAAAGTTGGGCGACGGATATAGCGTCCAAAACCGCTACCAGCAGCATGAATCGACCTTCAAGATGATGACGGTGGAAAAATGGGTAACGTTCCTCATCCTGTCTTTCATCTGTCTGATTGCCGTGTTCAATGTCGTCAGTTCCCTGTCGATGCTGATGGTGGAAAAGAAGCAAGACATAGTGATTTTGCGGGATTTGGGAATGACGTCCAAATCCGTGTCGCGCATTTTCCTGTTTGAAGGTTGGATGATCTCGGCCATCGGCGCCTGTTCGGGAACGCTCTTGGGATTGTTGTTGTGTTTTCTGCAGCTGCGGTTTGGGTTGCTTAAACTGGGTGATACAAACGGCGCCTTTATCGTGAGCGACTATCCGGTCATTATTTCCTTCAGGGACACGTTCATTGTGTGGATCACCGTATTGATCCTCGGATTTCTGGCAGCCATCTATCCCATCAACTATTTATCGAAGAAACGATGTAATTTCGATAATCACTTTCTGCGTCCGGAATAGCCGGATCAATACTCTTCTTCGTTGAAGAAGAAATCTTCCTTGCTGGGATAATCGGGCCATATATCTTCGATACATTCATATACATCCCCTTCATCTTCAATTTCTTGAAGATTTTCGATCACTTCAAGCGGCGCCCCGGATCTGAGTGCGAAGTCAATCAATTCATCTTTGGTTGCAGGCCACGGAGCATCTTCGAGCTTCGAGGCCAGTTCTAACGTCCAATACATACAATTACAAATCGTTAAAGTAACTCTATTAGGTATCCAGTTTCAATTTAGCCTGCAAAAGTAAAACAATATATTTTATTCACAAGAATTATACCATTTTTTTTCGTGTTCGTGATGTTCCAAGCATAATTTTCTGGCAAGAACAAAGAAATAATCCGACAAACGATTCATAAAAATGAGTAATTGTTCGTAGGAGTCGGGGATTTCGGGGATGCGGTAGATATCCCTTTCCGCCCGGCGGCAGACGGTACGGCAGACATGCGCCAGGGCATTCCCTTTGGTTCCGCCCGGCAAAACAAATGTCTGCAACCGAGGCAACGACCCGTCGATACGGTCAATCTCCGATTCCAACAAACCGACTTCCGCAGTGCCGATCGTCGGTTTGCAATGATTCCCTTCTGCCGCCAGCATGCTCCCTGCCGAGAACAGCAGTGACTGGATGCGCGAAAGCAATTCCCTGTCATGCGATTGTCCGGATTCTTCTATCAGCAGCCCGACAAAAGCATTCAATTCGTCGAGGGTGCCATAGGCCTCCAGGCGGGCATCCGTTTTGGGAACACGTTTTCCTCCGATCAGCGAAGTGGTCCCCCGGTCGCCTGTCCGGGTGTAAAGTTTACTTTTCTCCATTATTAAAATAGACATTATAGTGTTGTTTTTCTATCTTTTCTCTAAAAATCACCAGTCCCAGCCAATACAAATCGATCGAAATTTTGACCTTCGGATCCTTTTTTATCTGCTTCCAACATTCCCGCATCGGTCGGGTGCGGTTGATCCCGTCAATCACGATCACCCTGTCCTTCATTGTAGAATTACTACACAATTCGAGGATTGTATTACACAATTCCGGATCGGCAACATTCACAAAAATCAAATCAAATGCCGCTGCATTTCCTCTCAGCCGATCCAATTCGGAAAAATAATCACCCGCCACGATGCGAACATTTTCCAAATTCAGTTGCGCGGTGAGCTGTTGTGTCAACTGGAGCGAATCGGCATCCTGAGCGATGACAAAACACCGGCAGCCGGAATCGGCAGCCGCAAGATAACAAGTCGTCATACCCAACGATGCGCCCACCTGCAACACCTGCTTGCAACGAAAAAAGAGAACCAGCCGAAACAGGAGTTCACCGTAGCGTTTCGATTGACTGCCTGCTTTGAGCATACTGCCGAAGCCATTCCCATTGTGTTGCAGCTGCTTCCGAAGGCTTTCTATCCGTTCAAAAACATAATAAGGGTGTTTCTCTTCTATTACTTTCGTAATCAGAGAATACACAAACGGCGAATGTACTCCGTGACCTTTACGGCAACGCAATTTACGATAAATCTTTATTCCTCCTTGCAGGCGCAAACGCATACGAATTTTTCCGCAAAATTGTTATTTTTCGGGATAACTACAAAATATATTTTTGTGCATTTTTATGACTTGTATCATTGTCGGCGATCATTTAACAAGATTTAACTACGATTTTTTTGCGAAAATCAATAATCGCTCGGTTGCGAGTTGCAAAAATTGCAAAAAACAGGCGTCTGTTTGGATGGTTTTTGCATTTTTTGCAAATATCGGGAACATTTTGGTCGTCGAGTTGCAAAAATTGCAAAAAACCGACGGTGCCCCATTTGCACAATTCAAAAACCAGAAATACTTTTGTAGTCGAAACTAACTAAATTTATGTCAATATGAACACAATTGAATTGAAAAGAATCGTTTTCGCAGGGTTGGTTTTTTACGCCTTGCTGACGACATCGGTCGCCACCGCGCAAACCGTGAATGACCGCAATCCGGTATGTAACGGACCGGATCTCTATACCCAGATATCCAGTAATATTTTTGAATATGACGGAAGAACTCATTACTACTTTCCTTTCACGAATACAGGAACTGTAGAAGCGCCTGCCAATACGCCGTTTACGATATACAAAGACACCATTGCGCCTGAAAATATTGTTTACAGCGGCACATTGGGTTCTGCCGCAATTCCCATCTCTCCAAAAAGAATATTTTACGTTCCATTCAGTTTGTATATCAACCAGTCGGGGCTTTTACCCGGTTATATACGGATAGGCGATGACGGCGTCAATTTTCCGGCTAAAGGATTCAGTGATTGCAATCTCGCCGACAATACCTACCTAATTAGCAACTCTGATATAAATATTCGTATCATTGATGGAAAAATGGGCACGCACCATGCCATCTGCGCAGGTAAGGACATCGTATTCACATACAATATCAAAAATAATCCTCCACTCGTTGCCAAAAATGTAATAGTTACAGACACACTTGGTCCCGGAATGGATTTTGTTACCATTGATGTCCAGAACGAAGCGAACATTAGTACCTACGACCCTGCGACCCGATCATTTACCATCGAGATTCCGGAAATAAAAGGATTTAGTTGCTTTATTAAGATTACAGCTCATTCTACTGTCCCCGGAACATACTGGAATACCATAAAAATCAACAGTGTGGAAGACGCCGATGTTCCGGTTGATTACAATGCTATGAGCACATACGTAGTGGTTGCGCCCGACATTGTGCCTGCGCCTCCGGTCATTGCGACCTCCGATCCGCTCTTATACTGCAACGAAGCGATCATCAATACCACTTTTCAAGCTACAGCCAACAACGTGGACTACCAGCTTTACCAATGGTACAAGGATGGCGAAGCGATCGACACAGCCACCTCCTGCGCTTACACAGCCACCGTACCCGGTATCTATACGGCTACCGTCGATAATGGCTGCCGCACGAGCTCCTTCAGCAACAGTCTGGAAATCACAGCCGCCCGCTTCCCCGACAACCCGCCGATTGTCACCCCGCCCGGCCCGGTCGACCGCCTGTATAATCAGGAAATGACCGTGTTGACGCCGAAAACCGTGACGCTTTCTGCTTCCGGCAACGGCGGACAGGACGCTTATCAGTGGTATAGAGACGGCATTTTGATCGAGGGAGCGACACAAGACACCTACGAAGCCGTCCTCCGCGGCCAATATTCCGTCAAACAGTACGACCGGACTACCGGCTGCTGGTCGGAAGAAAGCAAGCAGACACTCGTCACAGAATCAGTACCCCGTATCTATTGGCGGTCAGATGCCAGAAGCAGCAACTGGAATGACATCACTAACTGGTATCACAGTCCAATTTCAGTGAGAGTGGTCGGCTTTGTGCCCGGCGCTCATTCAGACGTATTTATTCCCGGAAACGCGCTGTATTTTCCTTCACTCGATTCCGTCAATACTCCCCGCGAGCGAGATGGCGTCCCGCGATGCAACACCATCACTTTCGGGTTCGGCGCAGAATTGGCGCAGCCCCACTACCTGCAATACAACAAAGCATATGTCTATTATGGCTCCCAGTATTACAATGATGACTATTCCGTGATTTATGATGATGGAAAGAGCTCTCCCGACGATAAAACCGCTTTTGCTTCTCCCAGTATGTTACGCGGCCAATGGTACGCCCTGGCGGCGCCGCTGAAGAAGATCGTCACCGGCGATTTTTCTTTCGGTGGATTCCCTTACACTTGGCAACAGCAGTTTAAATCGACCCGCGTTACTTACAACGACACTCCGATTCTCACCGGCGGATGGTATCCTACCGATCCCAATCTCGCACTCGAAATCGGCCCCCGTGCTAACTACGCCATCTGTCTCTATATCCCGAAATACAACAGCAGCGTCTTGGGCGTAAGCGACCAGAAGCACCTGCAAAACCTCACCGGGGGCATCAAGATGCCGTATTTCGAGGATCCGTTTGCAGGACCCGAACATCCTGCTCATACCTACGCCAACGGCATCAGCAAGATTCATTATTACAGCGGGGAACCGGGCTTTCCGTTGATTGACGACATGTACGATGAAATCGCGCGAGGCGATGAATCCTACCGGTTTATTTTTGAAGACGACAACAACCAGCCGCAGGATCCTTTCACAATCATGTTGCCGGTCACCGACAACGATCAAGACAAGAAGATTGACGAAGTGATGGTGGGCAACCCGTTTATCTCCAGCCTGGATATTGCCAAGCTGTATGAAGCGAACAGCGACAAGATCGAATCGTATTACCGTGTGTACAGCAACGGATCGTTCGAAACCAACCCGTTGACACAGGCCGATACCATCGCGACACTTCAAGCATTCTTCGTCAGACCCATCGGCACGGTCGGTGAAGAAGTCGCTCTGACTTTCACCAAAGAGATGTCGATCTCCCGCGGCAACGGCACGCCGGGCAATGCAGGATCGCATTTGCAACGCGCAAGCAAAGCCATCGACAAGAAACAGCAGGGAGTCATCCGACTGACCGTCGCCAATGCGTCGGGAAGCAACTACACCACTTTTGTTTTTCATCGCGAAGGCACGAAAGATGTAGACTGGATGCTCTACGATGCGTATAAGCCGGCGCTGGATGACAAGAATTCCGACATGACCACCCCCTGGGTGCCGGATCTGCCCGATGTGCCGCAGATCTATTCGCTCGACTACATCAACGACAAGTGCGCAATTCAGTACGTCGCTGTCAACGGCATGTCGAGTGAAATTCCCCTCGGCATCCGTGTCCGTGGAAATGCCCAAGGCAGTTACAAAATACTGTTTGAAAGCACAGGCGATCTGAATCCCAAGGCCATCTTCCTGCTAGACAAACTGACCGGCAAGAAAGTTTCGCCCGTCGATACCGATGTATACGAGTTCATGGTGGATGCCGGATACGATCCCAATCATCTCGATAACCGATTCGCATTGCTTATAGGCAAGCAGATATTCAACGACAACGACGATTTAGGGTTGAATATAAGACCGGAAACCGACGAAATCTATGTCTATGCCGATGGTCGTCGCCTGCAAGTCACCTCCACCGGCGAAAACATCAGCGATATCACCGTGACCGACATACAAGGCATCCGCATTGCTGCGGAACACGACATCCGACAGTCCACCTACTCCTTGCAACTCCCGTCAGTGGCACAGGGCATTTACCTTGTGTCGGTAAAACTGACAAACGGGACGACGAAAGTCAAAAAGTTGAAAGTTGAAGGTTAAAGATTGCCGGACACAGAGAGTATCGTTTATTTGGTTTTATGTACTCTCGTATTGACAATTAGTTAATAGTAAATTGAAGTTGGAGATTCTTTTTCGTGAGAAACGGAATCTCCTTTTTTTATGGGGATTATTCTCTTAGTCGGTTTTTCGCAACACCTCGACGATTTTCTCCATCGCGAATTTCAAATTGCCTGACAATCGCATACCGCCCTGCATGGTCTGTGGCTGAGCGCGACCCGACTCCAAGTCGTCAATGCGTTGAAGGAGCAACGCCAGCGCCGCTTGTCGAGGGGCCTTCTCTCGGCATTTCAGGCTGATGGGTTTACACCAGTTGCACAACATCAGGTCAGTGGCGCCGACGACGTTGTTGTATTCTGTACAATAATTAATGTAAGCGCCCCATTCTTGTTGCTTTTCAGCAAGAGCAATGAGCGTTTCGAGGCGGATTTCTTCCCGTTCTTGCACCTTGCAATCATCCATCAAGGCGAGCAGGGCGTCAAATCGTTGTTGATCGAAGGTAGCGCTGCTGTCGGTAGCATTGATGAGCGACTTGGCATAATTACGCAATACCTGCAACAGTTTCATCTTTACCGGCTTCTCGCCTGCGGCAGCAAATAAATCTTCCGGATGTTTAGCGATATGGATAAACGCCGGGCAGAACGGATTGCTGATGTGACGCATGAATACGTCTGCCAGGCGCTTGTCGGAGGCAAACGTCTGCTCTTTACCTTCGAGTAAGGCTTCAGCCACAAGGCTGCATTGACTGCGTTTGTAGGCACTGCTCAGCGTAGCGAGGTAGTCGTAGAGAAAGGCCTCGTCGCGTTCGCCGGCGGCAAAGCGGGCATCCATCTCTGCCGATTGGCTGTCGATGCTGGCTTTTTTTACTTTCTCAATAAATTCTTTTGCTTTGCAGCCTCCCAAAAAACGACCAATCTCCAAGCCGTTGCTGTTAAAGACGATGTATGTAGGAAAAGCCGTCACCTGCAACTTCTTGGCCAGTTCGATCCCTTCTCCTTTTTCCATATTCAACTTGAGGGAGATGTATGACGGATTCATGAAATTGCCCACTTCTTCGAGCGGAAAAACTTCGCGATCCATCTGTTTACAAGGGCCACACCAAATGGTGTAGCAGTCAAGAAATATCAGTTTACGTTCATTAAAGGCTTTTGTTACGGCCTGTTGAAACAGCGTCTCTTCCGGCTCAAAGGCGATACCTTTTGTTTGCGCGGCAATAGGCGTCATACCCAAAGAGAGGATAAGGCCGAGTGTGATCATTATTTTCCTATTCATTTTTTCTATATTTGAATTATTCTACTGCTTTTTTCCAAGCCATATCGCGTATTTTGCCGGGTACGGTGTATTCGTAGAGCAAACTCACGATTTCACCACTGGCAGGATTAACCTCAAACTGGTAGAGTTTGCCCTCTTTCCTGCTCTCGTTCCAGGTGGCGACGTGCATCACCTTTTGCGCGTTGGGGAGCATGGCAGTCTGCAAGGTCGTGAAGTAAAATTTTTGCAGGCGTACGCAGGTTACTTCTTCACCGGCGGGCGCTGTCCAGAGCACGTCGGCCGTGGTGGAAGAAGCGTACTTCAGGTTGTAAACATTTGAGCCTGAGCCGTAGAGCACATATATGCCGGAGAATGCTGCCGCCATAGTGGTGGCCTGAGCGATGCCGGGCGATGCGGTGATGTCGTACCATCCTTGCCCCACATTGTTGGTGGTGGCGGTTGCGGAATAGAAGTTTGCCACACCCAGATAGTAATTGCTGCCGCTGCGGAAGATCAGTCGGTCGTGATAGGTCATTCCCCAGTCTCCCATAACAAGTTCGGCTCCTACATTGTTCACGTCGAAGGGTGCGGTGTCAACCTGTGGCGCAAAGTTGGCCAACTTGACGGCAGTGCTGGTGAGATAGAGAAAACGCCCGGCTGTCTGGTCGTAAACTACGGCAGCGAAAGCAGCGGCGTGCGTGTCGCTGGCCCAAGGCGCGAGCGTGCCGTAATCACCGCCTATCGGGATGCCGAAGAAAGTGGTGCGGGAGAGCGCGTTGTGCGAAACGAAATGCACTTTGTTGTCGTTGATGATCACCTCCAAGCGTCCACTGACAGTGCCTGTGCCGTAAAATGTAGGAGCGCACACGGCCGGAGCTGAATAGAAGAACTCTCCAAAGTTGATGATCTTCTCGAAAGTGCCGACGTTTACGCCCACCATATCGCGGTCGGTAACAATGACCACTTCGTCGGCGCTCAGTCCGATGGTGGTGTGCAGGATGCGCACGGGTGCGCCTTGCAGGGACTCGCCATTCGACGAACGGTAAAGGTCGAAGAACTCACGGTTTTTGATGATGTTCTTTTTCACCCACGGGTTGACGACAAGTCCCACGTCCGAGCGCGTAGGGTCATTGGCTGTTTCGTAGAGCATCATCCAGCCGGCAGTGATCGATTCTTCGATGCTGCACGACACTTTAAAGTATTGTTGCGTGCCGTCGTTGCTGTTGGTCACGGTAAGCAATACATAATAGGAGCCTGCTCCTCGTTTGATGGCTTCTTTCAGGTGGAGCGATGTTCCCAGCGTATCCACCTTGTAATCGGAGTTGGCGCTGGTGGTAGCGATATAAAGTGTCCACACATAGCTCAGAGAGGGAGCATCGGCTTCATTAGCGACCAAATGCCCGTTGAAATAGATTTTAGGACTGATTTCGATAGTGTCGTAGCGCGATACCACGTAAGCCGTCTGGATGCCCAGGTTTGCGGTGTCAATCACCACTTCGTCAAGCTCATGATAGGTGTAGTTGCCTTTGTCCTCATAGCACGAGGTCGGCAATGCTGTGCCGATAGCCGCCACAATGGCGACGATAGCGATATGTAAAAACTTCTTTTTCATAATGATATACTGTTAGAACACTACAGCGCTGCCCGTTTCGTCGGTGAGCGGCGTGTTGTGCGATGCGTTATATTCTTCGAGCGCAACCTTCAGGCGTGTGAGCATGTAGGCTGCATAAGCAGTAGACATGGTGTTGGTTTCTACATTGTAGCCAATGAAGGCGGTAGCAGTCGAGATATGAAAATCCACCAGTCCCATAATCTGGATCATAAACGAATATTTTACCTTGCTGTAGGCGCCAAAATAGTACGACAACGCACGGTATCCGCTGGGGGCAGTGTCCCATTCGGCGGGCTTGGCGAGGTAGTTTTTCAGCACAATGCGCAGATAGCGCATGTTATTGGCGCCAGCGGCAAACTCGTCATTGGTTGACATCTGAAACGTAAGGTGGCCATCCCTTGTGGTAAACGCTTGACTGTCTTTTAATTTAGACGTGTTGAAATAGATAGCAAACTCGCGGCTTGTCTCTCCTGCGGGAATAGTGTATGTCAGGGTCTCGTAGCTCCCGTCGGCCTCGCCGATGTCGCCGTCAATGGTTTCAAGGGAAAAAGTACGGTCGTAATCTACCGGTAGGCCGATCACCCGCGCCTGAAACATGAGCGAATCGCGTTCCAGCGAGTAGGAATAGTTGTAGGTAGCGCTGTCGAGCGTTACCGAAGCCGTTCCAAACCAGATATTCAGCGCCGAATAGTTGCTGTCGAACACCGGCGTCTCGTTTTTACTGCAACTACTCACCACAAAAAGCATGGTCAGCATTGCGAGGTATGTTATGATTGTTGTCTTCATATTATAAATTTTAGCGATTGTTTTCACGTTGTGCAGCCTCGGTTTCCGACACAGGAAGGGGGAAGGTATAGCCTTTTTCGGCGATTACATCCACTGTGGTGCCGATCACCGTAGCACGGTTGAGGCGTTTGTAGAGGAAAAACAGCTGTCCTTCGCCGATAAGCTCACGACGATATTCGCGGATCAGTTCCTCGTAGAAATCGACGGGTTCTGTGGCGAGCGCATTGATGTTGCGCGCTGTGCGAAGCACATTCAATGAGGCCAATCCGCTGCCGTTGCTGCGGTATTCACATTCTGCCAGAATGAGGTACATTTCGCTGAGGCGGATGAGCGGCATCTTGTCGGTATAGAAAGAAGCGTCCTCATTGCGTTGCGACAGGTAGGGGTCGCTCGCTACTTCCGAAGGATTGTACTTCGTGAGATATCGGTAGGTAACATATTCGCTGCGGCTTCCGGGAATGTACTGGTAGAGGTAGCGATAGTCGGAAGTATTGCTATCGAAATAATCGAGCAACGACGGCGCATCCAATGAGAAACTCCGCGAGTTGTTGTCCTCGTTGAAGTAGGTATCTGCCAGAGTACTCATGTTCACGTTGTTCAGCGCAAAGAGCTGTTCGTGGACGAAAGAGTTGTCGTAGCCTTTCATCATATCGTTGCCGGTCGCCCAGACGAAGACTTTGGATGCTGTAACTTCTGTAGCGCACTGTTGAGCCTTAGCGTAGTCGTGTGTCCACATATAAAGCCGCGCTTCCAAGCCTTTCACTGCATAATAGTTGAGATGCACGCGCCGGTTGATCAGATAACCGTAGTCATCAAGCTCCGTAACGATTTCACCGGTATAGATGGGATCGATCTTCAACAATGCTTCGGCTGCCAATAGGTCGGCCTCGACCTTGGCCGCCACCTCACGCACGGTGAGCTGCGGAAAGACGCGATAAGTAAGCTCTGTACAGTAGGGAATAGCAAGCATGTCTGCATTTTGCGCGTAACTCATGCCAAAACACCTGAGCAGGTCAAAGTGCAGGAAGGCGCGCAATGCAAGCGCTTCGCCCTTGATGATGCTGTAGTTGTTGTGCGTAAAGAGCTCCTTCCGGTCGTCGATATTGTTGATAATGTTGTTCACATTCGCAATCGAGTTGTACAGCCCCGACCAAATGCCGGAAATGATGGAGGTGGGCGTCGCCGCAGTATATTTGTATTGCGCCAGGTCGGTGAATTCCGACGAAGGGAAGTTGTCCCATTCCTGCGCCAGGACGCTCATGGCGCCAAACAGCATCTGCCGAGTGTAAGTGGCTTCACTCACCATTGACGAATATACGCCTGCAAGCGCTTCTTTAAAGCCTGCCTCGGTGAGAAACAGTTCCTTGTCTTCTACCTGCGAACGCGGCTGGACGTCGAGCCAGTCGTTGCACGAGGCAAGTGCAGCAAGCACAATAAGTAGTGCTGCTGTGTTGTTGAAAATATTTTTGATATGTTTCATCATTGTAAGTATTAAAAAGTAGCTGAAAGTGAGAAAGAAAACGAATGTGCATACGGGTAGTTCAATCCTCTTTCCGTCTTCACACTGGAGATGCGGAAAAGGTCATTCATGTAGAACGACAGTTTCAGGCGCTCCGTATAGAGTTTTTTCAGCCATTGATGGTTTTTGAAATCGTAGTAACAAGAGAAAGAAGAGCCGGTAAGTTCGCGGTTCTTCTCGATGAAGCGCGTCGTAGCGTAGGTGCTGGAAGGCGTCGCTGTAATCTTTTTGAAGGTTGCGATGTCTCCCACCGTATTCCATGTATCGTTCAGCACCCGCCGATCAACATTACGGGCGACATTCACGTTCTCCACGCGGTCAACCAGCGTCTGATTGTAATAATCGCCGCCAAACCGATAACCGAAGGTGCAGGTGAAGCCCAAGCCGCGATGTTCACCGCTCAGTCCGAAGGTGCCGTGATACTTCGGATTGCTGTCGCCGGCCACAATGTAGTCGTCGGCGCTCCAAGTATAGGTTGTCGTTACGCCGTCTTTTTTCAGGTAGAGTTCTCGACCGGTAACCGGGTCAATGCCAAGCGATTGTACAGCCCAGATAGCCGTCATCGACTGTCCTTCCTCGTAACGAATCACCGGCGCAGTGGTGGCCTGACTGTCCTGACTGTCGTTGAAAGCCTTCAAAGCGTCGTTGATCTTGACCACCTTGTTTTCGTTGTGTCCTACGGAGAAAAATACCGAAGCATACGATGTTTCCTTGCGGTAGAAACGCCAGTTGAACGTGGTTTCAAAACCGCGATTTTTCACATTCCCCAGATTTTCGGAGTAAGCGCTAAAACCCGTCGAAGTAGGCAAAGTCATGCTCAAAAGGGCGTCTTTTGTCGTGCTGTTGTAGGCGTCAAAACGGAGATTCAGCTGTTTGAACAGCTGCAAGTCGAACCCCATATTCAGATCGGCTGTCTGCTGCCATTTCAAGCGGTCGTTCGCCATCGCCATGAGATAGGAACCTACAATGTTGTCATATACCACGCTGTCGTAAAATTTGTAAGTCGCTTTCGCCTGATAAGGGTTGAAGTTCTGGCTGCCGGTCAAACCGTAAGATCCGCGTATTTTGAACAGATCGACGAATCCCCAATCCTGTACAAATTGCTCTTTGTGGACATTCCAGCCAAGACCTGCCGACCAGAAGGTTCCCCAGCGATTGTCGGATCCGAAGACCGACGATCCGTTGAATCGGAGCGAAAGGTCAGCCAGATAACGGTCGGCATACGAATAGTTCACCATTCCCGTCAGTCCGATGCTGCGGGTGGTCGATTCGCTGCCGGAGGGTTTGCCGTTTTCGGCATACTGTTTGGCAAAAGCGATATGATCGACGTGGTTATTTAGAAAGCCCCACGCGGTCATCCCGTGCGAATCGCCGGTAGCGGAATTTAAACTCCAAGCCGCGTTGCCCAGCAACAAATGCCGGCCAAATTGACCGGTATAGTTGGCGGTGATGTCTGCCGAAAAACTCTCCGACAGGCCATCGTTGATGGAATACGATCCGCGCTTGAAGTAGTTGTCGCCTGTCCATTCGGCGTACATCGTATGATCGCCCGGATAGAAGTCTTCGCGCGAATCGCTGCGATGCGTATACCCCACCCGCCCTGTCAGGCGAAATGATGGCCTCACGCGCCATTCGATGTAAAAATTCTCCGTATATTCGTCGTAAGTAGAGAAATTCTTGGTGCCGATAGAAGCATTATAAAGAGGATTGTAGTAATAATAAGGAGAAGATCCCGACGAGGGATAGAGATAGTATCCGAGAATCTTCCTCAAGTTGCCGTTTTCGTCGTAAGGGGTGTAATAAGGATTCAACGCCACATATTCCGAGAAAGAGCCGTAAGGCGAGTCGGTGGCTTTATTGGAATTGATAGTTAGCGAGTTGCGAAACAGCAAGTCTTTGTAGCGATACGAAAGTTTGATGTTTCCTGAGATCGTGCGCCGGTCTGACCCCTTCATCACACCTGTTGTCTGGTTGTAACCCAGCGAAGCGCTGTAACGCATGTGTTCGTCGCCGCCTTCCATATATAGCGTATGTTTTTGCCCGATGCCGGTGCGAAGCGGTTTCGACAACCAGTAGGTATCCACTCCTTCGGCGACGTTGCGTTTCAGCTCGTTGTACTGCTCAAGCAAGCGCTGGGAAAAAGATGGAGAAGCGGCAGTGTAACGCCCTGCATTCCATTCCACCTGTAGTTTTTCGGCTGCATTACACAGGTCGTAGCTCGTCAAGTCGGGCGCTTCCACATCAACGTCGCCGGTGTAGGTGAGGCGCAATCTGCCTTCTTTCGGCTCGATGGTCTCAATAATCACCACGCCATTGGCTGCTTTCGAACCATAAATGGCCTTCGCCGCAGCATCTTTCAAAATCGTTACGCTTGACACACGGTTGATGTCAAGGTCGAATACAGCCTGCTGACCGGCTTCGAAGCCATCGACAATAAACAGCGGTGCATTGGGATTGCCGTCGTATTCACTTTGCAGGCCTGTGAACGAAGCGTTTCCGCGAATTGAGACATTGTTCATCACATTCGGGTCGGAACCATTCAAGTAGTTGTCTTCGAGCAAAAATGCAGGATCAAGATTACTCAGACTCTTGATAACATTTTGATTACCAACCGCTTTAAGTTCATCTGCCGTGTAAGTGGCGGCAGCGCCTGTAAAACTCTCCCGCCGCCGGGTGAAAAGACCGTCGGCCACCACATTTACTTGCCCCAGGACGTAAGAATCTTCTTTCATCGTGACATCCAGTTGCGGCTGGCCGTTCCATTTGACGGTTTCCGTCTTCATGCCAATGTAGGTAAAGACAAGCTCAATCGGTCCTTCCACATTGGGAATTTCGATCGCGTAATGCCCTTTAATATCAGTGGTTGTCCCTTTCGTATTCCCTTTGATACGGATGTTCACCCCCGACAGGGGTTCTTTGCCAACATCGGTGACCGTGCCTTGTACATGGCGCTTTTCACCGACAGTCACGGCGTTGCTTTCATTTTTTGTATTTTGAGCAGATGCAACGAAAACCGTCAGCAATCCGACCCAAAAACATCCAATGTAATTACGTAATGCAGTTTTTGTCATTTTAACTTATTATTGATTGATAAATATCTAATTTTCATATACAAAGATGAAATTATTTCGGAAATTACACAATACCACATTTAAGGTATTTTCATACGTCAATAATTTGCTTATAAAAGGTCGTGTGGAACTCGCATGTCTTTATTGTCATCAACTTGGATGTTTGAAAATCATGATCGTTTCACCTGCAAATATAGCAATTTTAATTTACGATATTCTATAAAAATAAAAATAATCGAAAATTATTGCTGCATATATATACTTTTTTATAACGATAATAAACAATATATCTCATAATACAGACACTTTAGTCTTATCTGTCGAGCTTTATTGAAGGCATGGTAAATCGGATCAGTTTGAGTAGAAGGCATGCCGTTTTTTTTCTATTTTTAATAAATTTTGCCTATAATAACAAAAAAAATCATTATCTTTGCCACAGATCATACAACAATATCGCTTTTAATACAATGTTTGAAACCGCCTATATTTATAGTCTGTGGGTACTTTCAGTTGCTTTGTTTGCGCTGGGATTGTTATACTTGTTCCTGAACGTATACGACAATCCGAAATTAGCTGCTTACCGCAGGGCATCGAAAGCGATGGCTTTTACATACTTGTTTTTCGGAGTGATAAACATATTGGAAAGTTTGGAACGGAATACATCCGCTGCTTACGACAATGCCATGCTATTCCGTATGGTAACGCTGGTTATCGCTTCGGCGCAGGCATTCTTTTTCACATTTGCGATGGTTTCGCTTGACAATGCAAAAATATAACCACTAAAATGACCGACCAAATTTCAAGCAAAAATTCAGCATCACTTTTGTCCACTTGAACGAAAGGTCTATAAAAATAGCATCACTTTTGTCCATTATACCTAATCCTTCTTTTCTCGGACATTTCAACGACGGCATAATGAAAGCTACCAATTTCATCCCCAAACACGGCGCCGTCATGCACATTACCGCTGAAGAGGCAGACCGGTTAGAGGAGTATTGGAAATAAAAAAATCTTCTTAATTTATTGATTTAATCAAATTTAACAAAAAAATATTTGAATTATTCGGTTATTCAAAAAAATTATTACCTTTGCAAAAAAAATACTGAAAAAGTAACGTTATATTGTTACTAAATAAGCAAAAATATTATGGACGCATTATCAGGCATAAAGGTCATTTCGGAACTGACGAAATATCAGTGGGGGCTGTTTACCTTCGCGCAGGCGCTTGTGAAGGGCGTTTCGCGGATGAATATCAGTCGCCTGCTGCAACACGGACATATCGAAAAAATCCGGCACGGCGTT
>JAISUK010000017.1 GCA_031272075.1 Dysgonamonadaceae bacterium | reverse complement strand
ACTTACGGCATCACATTCGACGTCGGCAAATCGACGATTAAGCCCGAATCAATGGGCGAAATCAACCGCATCGCCACGCTGATGAAAGAAAATCCCGACCTGAAATTCTCGGTCGAAGGGCATACCGACAACACCGGCTCGGCAGCCACCAACCAGACTTTGAGCGACGCCCGCTCGAAAGCCGTCCTGGACAAGCTCGTCGAACTCGGCATAGACTCTTCGCGCCTCTCGTCGGCAGGCAAAGGTCAGAACTCGCCCATCGCCGACAATTCCACCGACGAAGGACGGGCAAAAAACCGGCGGGTGGAGTTTGTCAAGATTTAAAAGATAAACCTAACAGGTCTTGGAGACCTGTTAGGTTTTGAAAGAGAAAGCCCCCGCAACATGCGAGGGCTTTTGTTGTCCCACCAGGACTCGAACCTAGGCTGGCTGAACCAAAATCAGATGTGCTACCACTACACCATGGGACAATTTCGGATAGCATTTCTTTAGAAAGGGTACAAAGGTAGCTGTTTTTTGTAAATCAACAAATTTTAGGCAGTAAAATTTCACTTCACAATCAGCAGGAAGTAGTTCTTTTTCCCTTTTTGCGCCAGGATGTATTTGCCACCTATCAAGTAAGTTGAATCAATGAGGGCTTCGTGATTATCCAATTTTTCTTTGTTGATAAACACGCCTCCGTTTTGCACCATTTTGCGCATTTCTCCCTTGGAAGGGAAGACGGGCGCTTTTTCCGTAAACAAGTCAATGGCTTTGGCGCCCAGGTCTGTTTTTGCCAGTTCGTATTGAGGAACGCCTTCAAACACCGACAGGAGGGTATCCTCATCAATTCGTTTCAAGATTTCGGAAGTCGCTTTACCGAATAGTACTTCCGAGGCTTCGACCGCCATTTCGTAATCTGCTTTGGAATGTACCATGATCGTCACTTCTTCGGCCAGTCGTTTTTGCAACGGTCGGAGGTGCGGCGCCGACTGTTGCTGAGCAATGAGGTCTGCGATCTCAGTTTCGGGCAAAGAAGTAAAGATTTTGATGTATTTCTCCGCATCCGGATCGCTCACGTTCAGCCAGAATTGGTAAAATTTATAGGGAGAGGTATACTTGCTGTCGAGCCACACATTTCCCGATTCCGTCTTGCCGAATTTCCCGCCGTCGGCCTTGGTAATCAGCGGACAAACCAGCCCGAAGGCTTCTCCTCCCGCTTTCCGGCGAATCAGTTCGGTGCCGGTAGTGATGTTCCCCCATTGGTCGGAACCGCCCATTTGCAGCTTGCAGTTGTATTCGTTGTATAAAAACAGGAAGTCGTAGCCCTGTAGCAGTTGGTAGGAAAATTCCGTGAACGACATCCCGTCGGAAGACTCCGAACTCAGTCGTTTTTTTACCGAATCTTTCGCCATCATATAATTCACGGTAATGTGCTTGCCGATGTCGCGGATAAAATTCAGGAAAGTATAATTTTTCATCCAGTCGTAGTTGTTTACGAGTTTAGCCGCATTGGGAGCGTCGGAATCGAAATCCAGGAATTTCGACAGTTGTTTTTTGATGCCGGCCTGGTTTCTCAGGAGTGTCGTCTCATCCAACAGGTTCCGTTCCTGCGATTTCATCGAGGGGTCGCCAATCATTCCGGTGGCGCCGCCTATCAGGGCTATCGGGCGGTGTCCGGCGCGTTGAAAATGCCGGAGCATCATCACCCCCACCAGGTGTCCGATATGCAGGGAATCGGCTGTCGGGTCAATCCCCACGTAGGCCGAAGTCATTTCTTTCTGGAGTAGCGCTTCCGTTCCCGGCATCATGTCGTGAATCATGCCCCTCCATTGTAATTCTTCAATAAAATTCATATATGTCAATTAAAAAAAATCTATAAATCAATATCGTTACGGGACGGGGTCGTAGCCATATCCGCCATAAGGGTGGCACCGTAAGATTCGCTTCACCGCCAGGAAAAATCCTTTGAACGGCCCGTATTTTTTTACCGCTTGTATGGCATATTCCGAACAAGTCGGGGTGAAGCGGCAAGTCGGCGGTTTCAACGGAGAAATACAAGCCCGGTAAAAATAGACCGGGAGCAACACGACTAAACCCAATGCTTTTTTCATCAGGGCTGGCATACAAACTGGTCTTTTATTGCCGATAAAGTTTTCTTAACCGCATCTTCCACCTCTGCATACGAGCCGATTGCAGATCCGATATATACGAATGCAATCATCAGTTCTATCCGTCCGGCGGCGGCGACCTCATTCAACGGCTGTTTGTTCAGACGATAAGATTCCCTTATCAGTCGCTTTATCCGGTTGCGCTCTACGGCATGCCGAATCCGTTTTTTCGGCACCGCGATGAGGATTGTAACCGGCGCAGGGTTTGCCCGGCGCGCTTTTTCGGCATACCAGGTTTGCAAAGGGAAAGACTTGAAAGTCCGTCCGTTATGAAACAGCGAATTGATGTCGTTTGAAGCCGACAAGCGTTCTTTTTTAGGGAACGTATGTTTTGGCAACATCAAAGCGTTGTTTTCACTTCTTTCCATTTTTTAACAAATCCCTCAGGTAAGAATCCAGCGCAGCGGTCATCGACGGGGTATCCTTGCTCGGAGCTTCAATATCCAGGCGCAATCCGGCATCCTTGACAGCCCTGGCGGTGGAAGAGCCGAAGCAACCGATCCGGATGTCGTTTTGCTGAAATTCAGGGAAGTTTTTCAACAAAGAAGTAATGCCCGAAGGAGAGAAAAACAACAGCATGTCGTAATCAAACTGTTCTTCGGGAGAAAAGTCGTTGCTTACCGTTCGGTACATCGTGGCGACGCTATACTTGATTTTTTTCTCGTCGAGCAATTGCTTCAGGTCGTCACGGTGGATATCTGAAACCGGCAGCAAAAACATTTCCTTGTTATGTTTATTGATGGGAGCGATCAAATCTTCCATTTTGCCCGACACGGGGAAGAAGATTTTCCGCTTGCGGTAGACGATGTATTTTTGCAGGTAAACTGCGATCGACTCGGTGGTGCAAAAATATTTCATCGTTTCAGGAATCTGAATTCGCATTTCTTCGCAAAGCCTGAAAAAATGATCGATCGCCGTCCTGGAAGTGAAAATAACAGCGGAGTGTGAAAGAATGTTAATACGCTGTGATCGAAACTCTTTAGCCGTAACCGGCTCTACCTTGATAAAAGGTCGAAAATCAATCTTCACACCGTATTTCTCAGCAATGTCAAAATAGGGTGACTTCTCTGTTTCCGGTCTAGGCTGAGAGACTAAAACTTTCCTTATATTTAAAGTCATAAATCAGTATCTTTCGCTACGTTAAACAAAAATAAACCACACATTTATATAAAATCAATAACGGGATTATTTCTTGGGCGCAAAGGTACAAAAATAAATAAAGCAAACGACTTAAACGATGAAAAAATAACACATAAACCCTATAAATTAACATAATAGAAAACAAAAACAGGCAAAAAACGATAATAAAATAACAATAGTTATAGATAAAGTCGACATAAAACATGAATAGCACGGGAATGAAAATACAGATTCCGAACAGCCCTGTCAGGGACGTAAAATTTTCCATCCAGAGCGAAACAACTTCCTTGTTCAGGAAAATTTTTCCTATGATAAAATAGGTTATCCATTTATAGACCAGGAATAATATCAATGCCAAGCTGCATTTTCCGATAATCAGATAGGTATTGGTCACCGACAGGGCGGTCAAGTGCGATTCGACGGCAAATACCTTGTAAATAAAGATGGAAAAAATGATCACAGTCTGCAGACAGAGTTTGATTTTATCGTAAAATTCCCCCCCGATCGTTTCAAAAAAGATGCTTTTCCGCTTTTCCTTGCGAAACAATTCATGAATCATCGACGAAAAGAGCTTCCCGTTGTTTTTGACGATCGCGGAGATCATGATGAAGCAAAACAGGAAAAGGATGAACATGCCGTTCAGCAATTGCGGCATCTCCGAAATGTTCTCTTCGGGTAGATATATTGTTGATATTCCAGACATTGATTCTGATAAATTATTCAAAATACGAAACAGGGCGCACCGGAGTCGCTACGATTCGATTAAACGTTTTATCGCCTCTTCGGGTGTGGCGGCGACTGTCCACAAATCTTTTCTTTCATGACGCATAAAATGCTCGCTTTCCGCTTTTTTCAACATAGCAAACAGCGGATCGTAGAAGCCGTTTGTATTCAAGATGACGATCGGATGCCGGTACAGCTCCAGTTGCTTCCAGGCCATTACTTCCAACAATTCTTCGAGCGTCCCGATTCCTCCCGGCAGAGCAATGCAGGCGTCAGCCTTCTGCGCCATCAACTGTTTCCGCTGGTGCATATCGGCAGTGATGATGAGTTCGGTCAATGAATCGTTCAACCACCCGTTATCAATCATGAATTGGGGAATGATTCCGGTTACTTTCCCTCCCTGCGACAGTACGCCTTCGGTGACGGCGGCCATCACACCGAAGCGCCCTCCGCCGTTGATGCAGTCGATGTTGTGTAGCGCCAGCAATTCTCCCAAACGCTTAGCAGCAGCCATGTATTCACTATCGATTGTTGAACTTGAAGATCCGTAGATGGTGATCGTTTTTAGCTCTTTTGACATACCTCTGATTTTAATTTGATTGCACAAAATTAAAAACATTTGGATTTAATCACTAATTTTGCGGTGCAATTATTATAAAACAAGTAAAATGTCAGAAAATATAAATGTAAATTTGCCTTACAAAATTGCAGATATTCAATTGGCCGATTTTGGCCGGAAAGAGATTGCTATTGCGGAACATGAAATGCCGGGATTGATGTCCCTGCGAAAAAAATACAAGGCGGAACAACCGTTGAAAGGGGCGCGAATCACGGGTTCGTTGCACATGACGATTCAGACGGCAGTGCTGATTGAGACTTTGGTCGAACTAGGCGCAGATGTCCGTTGGGCGAGTTGTAATATTTTTTCTACGCAAGACCATGCAGCGGCGGCCATTGCTGCGGCGGGAATCCCTGTCTTCGCCTGGAAAGGAGAATCGCTGGAAGAATATTGGTGGTGCACCGATATGGCGCTGCGTTTCCCCGGCGGAAAAGGCCCTAACCTGATTGTCGATGACGGGGGCGACGCCTCCTTGTTGGTGCATCTGGGCTATAAAGGTGAAAACGATGCGCAGACGATCAATCGCAAAGGCGGAAACACGGAAGAAGAGGTCGTGCTGTCCACTTTGCGCAGCATCTTGAATGAAGACAACCAGCGCTGGCACAGGACTGTTTCGGAACTGAAAGGCATCTCGGAGGAAACAACTACGGGTGTTCACCGGCTGTACCAGATGATGGAAAACGGGGAATTGTTGGTGCCTGCCATCAACGTGAACGATTCGGTCACCAAATCGAAGTTTGACAATCTATACGGATGCCGGGAATCGTTGGCCGACGGCATCAAACGCGCTACCGACGTGATGATTGCCGGAAAAGTGGTCGTTGTGCTTGGCTATGGCGATGTGGGTAAAGGATGTGCAAAATCCATGCGGTCGTATGGCGCACGCGTGATCATCACGGAGATTGACCCCATCTGTGCGTTGCAGGCGGCAATGGAAGGGTTTGAAGTCACCACGATGGAAAAAGCGGTGAAAGAAGGAAATATTTTCGTCACCACGACGGGCAATAAAGATGTGATTCGCATCGAACACCTGGAACAGATGAAAGACCAGGCGATCGTTTGCAATATCGGCCATTTCGACAATGAAATCCAGGTCAATAAATTGATCGCTTATCCGGGCATTCGGCACCTGAACATCAAGCCGCAGGTGGACAAATATACTTTCCCGAAAGGAAATTCAATCTATCTGCTGGCCGAAGGACGTTTGGTCAACCTGGGCTGCGCCACCGGTCATCCTTCGTTTGTAATGAGTAACTCATTCACAAATCAGACTTTGGCTCAGATGGATTTGTGGCAGAAAGACTACAAAATCGGCGTGTATCGTCTGCCGAAATACCTGGACGAAGAAGTCGCCCGGCTTCATCTGGAAAACATCGGCGTAGAATTGACCCAATTGACGCCCGAACAGGCAGCGTATATCGGGGTGGACGTAAAAGGGCCCTACAAAGCGGATCATTACCGGTATTAACGGCATCCGGAAATGAAAATAGCGATTCTTTCTCCTTTTTATCCCTACCGCGGCGGCATTGCACAATTCAGTGCGATGCTTTACACTGCTTTCGAGTCGAATGGTCGCCACGAAGTGAGAGCATTTTCATTCTCCCGATTGTATCCCGGATTTTTATTCCCCGGAAAAACACAATACGTCACGGAGGCCGACTCGGCAATCCCCATCGTTTCCGAAAGGATTTTAGACAGCATGAATCCGTTTTCCTTTCGGCGGACGACTTCGGAGATTGCGCGCTTTCAGCCGGATGTATTGATCATTGCCTACTGGATGTCGTTTTTGGCGCCCATCTTTGCCTGCATCGCGCGAAGTTTGAAGCGCAAGATGAAAATCATCGCGCTGGTGCACAATGCGATTCCGCACGAACCACGTTTTTTCGACAAGCCTTTCGCCAGACGGTTTTTTCTTCAATGTCACGGATTTGTCGTCATGAGCGATATCGTCAAACAAGACCTGCTGTCGCTGAATCCCGGCGCACAATGCTGCGTGAGGCCGCATCCGCTCTACAATCATTTTCCTGAAAAAACGGATCATTGCTCAGCGATCGAGGCGCTGGGATTGGATCCGCAGAAGAAGACCCTGCTTTTTTTCGGTCTGATTCGCGATTACAAAGGACTGGATTTGCTGATAGATGCCGTTTCCAGCCTGGACGATACTTTCCAGCTGCTGATTGCCGGAGAAAGTTACGGGAGTTTCGACAAATACCAGGCTCAAATCGACGCCTCTCCAGCCGCAAGCCGGATCAAGGTCATCAATCGATACATCGAAGACAGCCAAATCCCGGTGCTGTTTGCAGCCGCCGATTTACTCGTCTTGCCCTACAAATCCGCAACGCAAAGCGGGATTATTCCCGTGGCCTATCATTTTGAAGTCCCAATACTCGCCACGAATGTGGGCGGGCTTAAGCAAACGCTCGAAATCCCGGAAACGGGACAGGTCTGCGAACCCAATGCTCTCAGCATCGCAGAGCATATCCTATCGATTTTCAATACCGGGACAGCGATTTATATAGAAAACATCCGGAAAGAAAAGCAAAACCTGTCGTGGGACACTTTCGCCGACAGCGTCGTCCAATTTACAGCATCGTTGTGAAATGAAGCCCGCCTCGCTATACCTGATTCCTTCTCCTTTGGGAGAGACCGCCGTCGAAAAAGTGCTCCCTGCATATACCATTGAAATCCTGTCCGCTATACGCTATTTTATCGTAGAAAACGAACGAACGGCAAGGCGTTTTATTAAAAAGGCGAATCCTTCGGTCAATATTGACGACCTGACTTTTTCCCTGATGAACAAACATACTTCTCCGCTTATGGTTTCGGAATACCTGAAACCATTGGAAGACGGAAATGATGTCGGAATCATCTCCGAGGCCGGTTGTCCGGCAATTGCCGACCCCGGATCGGATGTCATCGCACTCGCACAGCAGAAAAATATCCCCGTCGTCCCGCTTGTCGGCCCTTCTTCCATCCTGCTGTCGTTGATGGCCTCCGGATTCAACGGTCAAAATTTTGCTTTCAACGGTTACTTGCCGATTGAAGGAACGCAGCGCGCCAAAATGATCAAACGTTGCGAACAGCGCGTCTATTCGGAAAACCAGACACAGCTCTTTATTGAAACACCCTACCGGAACGGAAAGTTGATAGCGGACTTGCTAAAGACCTGCAGCCCTGCGACCAAACTCTGCATTGCCGCCGACGTCACCTGCGAAGACGAACAAATCATCACGCGACGGATCGACGAATGGCGGAAAGTAACCAACCTCCCTGATCTCTCTAAGCGTCCTTGCCTGTTTTTGATTTACAAATAGCACACCATATTTCATATAATCATTCGCTGTTCAGAAATCAATATAGCCAAAATTGGCTATTGACAGGTATTATTCCATCCATTAATTTTGTGGCGTAAATAGAATTAATGTATGAATCATCAAGATTTTATCCTTTCAGACGACTTCAAGCGCGGCTTGGATGAAGTTTGCAGTATCACTTCCGGATGCAGCAGACCGGCTGTCGCACAGTCTCCTGCCGAACGTGGGGGGGGGTAATTTGCTTATTGTCTGGTAGTTATAATTTAACAATCGGGTTATATACGTGTAGCCGTGTGGGAATCAGTTCCTGCACGGCTATTTTTTTGCCGCAAGAGAAGATTGCGTACCTAACGGCACGCAGAGATTGTGAGGACGTCTTTTTCTACCAACATCATGTACCTAACG
>JAISUK010000031.1 GCA_031272075.1 Dysgonamonadaceae bacterium | reverse complement strand
CAGTTCTCGCCTCGCAAGGCTTCGCCCGACTGCAAGCCTGCACGGTTGACACGATAGAAAAATGCCGCGACTGCGACAGTCGCTACCTCTGCGGCGGCGCCTGCCGTGCATGGGGCAACCGCAACGCCATAGACATCAACGCCGCCCCACCAACCTGCCAACACCTTCGAACAAGAGCAGAGAAACTGATTGAGGAGGCGCGGAAGGTACTGGCTTTTTAAGAGAATTTTCAGCCTTGCTGTGATGGGTTTTGTGGCTACATTCCGTTTGGAATGTATCGCTCTATAGAAATCTTCAAAAATATATCGAATTGCTATAAATTTTTACAAAAAGAGCGTTATATTTGCAATTTCTAAACGAACGCAAAAAAGATTTATTCAAGAGGTAAGTAATATTTATAATCATTTAATTCTATGGTAAAAAGACTATTATGCTTGATTTTTGGGATACTTGCGGGCTTAATGCCGTTGTTTGCACAGCAAGTGCAAGTATCCGGAACCGTTACCGATGCATCCGACGGTTCTGCCGTCTACGGCGCATTGGTAAGCGTGAAAGGCTCACAGACCAATGCCGTTACGGATAGCAACGGGCGCTACACGATCCAGGCGCCCGCCAATTCGACGCTGGTATTTGCTTTTTTAGGGCTGAAAACGTATGAGACAGCGATAGCGGGACGCAAGGTCATCGATGTCGCGCTCGAAACGGATGTCTCACAACTCGACGAAGTGGTGGTGACTGCGTTGGGAATGAAAAGAGAACGAAAGGCGCTCGGCTATTCGATGCAGGAAATCAAAGGCAGCGAAGTGGCTGCCGGACGCGACATCAACGCTATTTCCGCCCTTTCCGGGAAAATCGCAGGAGTGGACATCTCGACTACCAGCGCAGGACCTTCGGGATCGACACGAGTCATCATTCGCGGCAACTCACAATTGTCGGGATCGAACCTTCCGCTGTATGTCGTGGACGGTGTTCCGATGGACAATACGCAACTGGGTTCGGCAAGCAACTGGGGCGGCTACGATTTTGGTGACGGCCTTTCTTCATTAAATTCCGAAGACATCGAGTCGGTCTCCGTGCTGAAAGGCGCTTCCGCCTCCGCATTGTATGGTTCGCGGGCTTCCAATGGCGTGATACTGATCACCACCAAGTCCGCACAAAAAGGACAAGGCTTGGGCATCGAAGTGTCGATGAATGTCAATGCTGTCAGTCTGAACACCAAACTCGATGACTACCAGCGGGTTTATGGACAAGGACGAAACGGCGTCTTGATCCGTGATGCCGTTGATGCCAAAACTTCCACACAGTCGGCTTGGGGCGCCAAACTCGACCCGACGCTTACCACGGCGATCTACAATGGCGAGACGAGACCCTTCGAAAATGTGAACGACAATATCTTTTCGTTCTTTCGCACCGGCGTGACAACCACGAATACGATAGCCCTGTCCAAGAGCGCCGAGGCTACCGATTTCCGTCTTTCCATTTCGGATATGCGGAATACCGACATTGTTCCTGAATCCGATATGTCGCGCACCTCGTTTTTCTTCAAGGGTGGGGCGAAGCTTGGAAAGCAGTTGCGTATGGACGCGCAGGTCAATTATACGACCGAAAGCGTCAACAACCGTCCGGCATTGTCAGACAGTCCTAACAATATCGGGAATGCGCTGATCGGACTGGCGCCCAACTTCCACCAGTCGTGGCTGGCCACCGGTTACAAGGACGAATACGGCTATTACAACCAATGGAACGGCAATGACTACCGCCTCAATCCCTATTGGGTGCTGAATGAGATGACCAATGTCTCCTCCAAAAATCGGATTATGGGCAATATCCAGATGAATTACACCATCACGCCTTTCCTTTCGTTGCAAGCAAAAGCAGGAACCGATTTTTACAATTTCAAGGTGACGGAATTTGTGGCGACGTCGACCCCGTTGCGTATGAGCGGCGAGATGACCGAACGCAGGGTCGGCGTTTCGGAAAATAATTACGAAGCAATTCTACGCTATAACAAGACGTTTGCACAGATTCTCAATGTCTCCGCATTTGTCGGAGGCAACATCATGCGGTACGAATCTGATGCGCTTGCAAACATCGGTCGCGACCAGGTGATCCCCGGCATCGAATCCATCACGAATTATACCAACAACACCCGCGAAGCGAACCTCTACCGCAAACAGGTCAATTCAGTGTATGGTGCCGTTAATCTGGCATATCACGATTTCGCATATCTCGATTTTACTCTCCGCAACGACTGGTCGTCCTCCCTCCCGAAAGAAAATCGGTCGTATATCTATCCGTCGGTATCAGGAAGTTTGCTCTTCTCGGAATGTCTCGGATTGAAGAGCGACGCTTTTTCTTTCGGTAAGTTGCGCGCTTCCTGGGCGAAAGTCGGCGGCGATACCGATCCCTACCAGTTGCAGTTGAACTATGGCTTGCGCGCTTTCACTTTTATGGGTAATCCACTTGGGGAAATCAGTTCGAGCACCATTCCGCTCTACGATCTGAAACCTACATCGACCTATTCGTATGAGTTCGGGCTCGATCTGCGTTTCTTCCAAAACAGGCTCACGCTGGATGCGGCTTACTACCATCAGTCGACTCAAGACCAGATACTCAGTTTGCCGATTTCGGGAACTACCGGCTACCAGTATGCCATCGTCAATGCAGGGGAAATTACCAATCGTGGTATTGAACTTGCACTCTCGGTCGTTCCGGTGAAAACAAAGTCGTTTGATTGGACGGCCAATGTCAATCTGGCGAAAAATATCAATGAGGTAGTAGAACTCCACCCCGAAGTCAAAAACTACGAACTAGCCATCGCCCGATGGGCTGGCGCCGCGATTTATGCGATGGAAGGCGAAGCATACGGAGCCATTGTGGGTAAGGCCTTCAAACGCGATCCACAGGGGAATATCATCTTCAACAATGGCTATCCTACCTATACCGAAGAATTGCAGGTGCTGGGAAACGGAAATTACGATTTTACATTGGGATTCGGCAATCGGTTTACCTACAAAGGACTGTCGCTGAATGTGTTGCTAGATATGAAATGGGGCGCGGACATCTATTCCATGACCGCCATGCAGTCGCATACCAATGGTACTTCGGAAGAGACGCTCCCCGGTCGCCGCGAATGGTATGAATCGGAAGAACTGCGGAAATCGCAGAACATCCTGTCGCAAGATTGGACACCTACCGGCGGATACATCGGACAAGGAGTTAAAAATACAGGGACAGAAGAAAATCCCGTATATGTGCCCAATGATGTGCCGGTAAACCCGCAAACTTATTGGTCGAGTATTTACGAAAATACGCCGGAACCCTATATTTACGACGCTTCTTACATCAAACTGCGCGAATTGACGCTCTCTTACCAGTTTCCGCAGTCAACGATCAAAAAATTGCGAATCAAAGATCTTTCGTTATCGTTTTACGCCCGTAACCTCTGGGTGATAAAAACTTACCTGAAAAATGTCGACCCCGAATCAAACTACAACAACGGCAATGGTCAGGGTTTTGAATACGGTTCGCTGCCTTCGCGCAGAACCTATGGTATCGGTATTAATTTCAAATTTTAATGTGTATGAAAACGATAATAAAACAATTTTTCCTCGGACTGACAGCAATGATTGCAGGCGCTTGTTCGCATTTCGACGAACTGAATGTCAACCCGAACAAGAGTACAGACCTCGATCCGAACCTGCAAATTGCAACCATCCAGATGCGCCAATCTGAAAATCACCAGGAATGGCACCGCTATATGTGTTATCCGTTCGGATTTATGAACCAATGGGCAGGCGATTGGGCTACCATCAACTATGGCGGTCATTGCATCAAAAACGATGCTTTTACCGAACAGATGTGGCTTTCGTATTATCCTTACATCATCCGCGATGTGGTGGATGTCGCCGAAAGAACAAAAAATAAACCGGAATACACCAACGCCAATGCCGTCGCACGTATCCTGAAAGTGGAAAATTTTCTCAAACTGACGGATTACTACGGCGATATACCGTATTTCAATGCGGGAATGGGATATTATACCGGCAATTTCAATGCCGCTTACGATGAACAACAAGCCATCTACGATGATTTCCTGAAAGAACTGTCGGAAGCGTCTGAGGCTCTGACTGCCAGCGGCGACTTGCTGACGCATGATTTGTATTACAACGGCGATATCGCCAAATGGAAACGCTTCGCCAATTCACTTCACCTGCGCATCGCCATGCGGCTGATCAAAGTAGATCCGGAAAAAGCACGCACCGAAGCTCAAAAAGCCATCACAGCAGGTGTGTTGCAGTCAAACGACGATATCTGCTATGTGCAGCACGAAGATTACCAAAATCCCGGTAGCGGGGAAGGTCCGGGCAACGGCCTCGCTACGAGACTTTCCAACCAGGGCGACGCCACAACAAATGCTTTCCGCTTGACCCGCGAACTGATCGGGGCGATGGAAGACCGCAAAGATCCGCGAATCCTCTATTACGGCGGCATCTATTACAGCGATGGCGCTGGTACGGACATCACTCAGGAAGTGAAAGCCGCAAAGAATCTTCCCTGGAAAGAACTGACTTTCCCGTCGCAGTTTTTTAGCTACGAAGACTGGCAACCGGCAATCACCATCGTGAAAAATGGACAGACGCTCGAAGTAGCTCACTCCTTCTGGCGCTTGCAGCCGAATAAGATGATTCAACGCTTCGACGCTCCGTTTGTGCATTTTACTTATGCGGAAACAGAATTACTGCAAGCGGAAGCTGCACTGCGTTGGGGAATCGGATCCGGCTCGGCAGCCTCGCATTTCGAGAAAGGCTTGGATGCCGCCGTTCGACAATGGTCGCTCTTCGGCGTAAACCAGTTCGACGAAGCGGCAATATCGGAATTTATCGCTTTCAACAACAAACTGTTTGTGGGAGCTGAATTGCAGGAAATCAATACGCAATTGTGGATACTGCATTTCCTCGATCCTTTCGAAACATGGGCAAACTGGCGGAGAACGGGTATTCCGGAAATCACTTTTACCGTCTTTTCCGACAACAATTCCAATGGGAAAATTCCACGCAGGATGCAATACCCCAAAGAAGAGCAGCTAAAGAACAAAGACAACTATGAGGATGCCGTACGGCGTATGGGCGGCATTGACGACTGGACCAATCGTGTTTGGTGGGATAAGGAATAATTAAAATAAATAATGAAAATATGAAAACAATAAACAATATATTACTGATTATTGGTATGTTATTGCCGACGCTTTTCTTTTCTTGCACCGAAGAAGATGCCGGCAACCCAACGTTTGGCGATCAGGATATGCCGATAATACACATGGATTGGGTAGAAAATTATGCCTTCCGAGTAGGCGACGTCATCAATATGCAGCCGCAAATCTCTCCTTCCGACGGTGCTACTTACAAATGGCTGTTTGACGGAAATGTGATTTCTACCGACAAAAATGTGGAATATACCTTGAATGAGGCAGGTACGTTTACCTTGCAATTTGAGGTCGAACGCAATGGAGTAAAAAACTCACGTGTAGCTACCGTGCTGGTAGTCAAGCCGTTTGTGCCTAAAGCCTACAGCCGGAAGTCGATCGCCTACCTCACTGTGGATGGCTCGGTGGCCGATGTTCCTTGGGATGATATTTCGCACCTCATCGTCTCTTCGTCTGTGGTCGAAGAAAGCGGTCTGCCCGACGCTACTTTCGGCGGAAAGAATACGCTGGATATTTCCACGCTGATCGCTACCGCGCATAACTACGGGGTGTTTGTCATGCTGGAATTTTCCGGGATCATCTCTTACCTCAATGCCGTCCATTCCTACGGAAGCCTGACATTCTACAATGCTGCGGTCTCGTCCGGTCGTGAAGTGCTGGCCGACAACCTCGTTAAAATGGCAGTAGACAACAATTTCGATGGGATAAATATCTATATGGATAAAGCTGACGACGGCGTGTTCAAAGATCCGGAAACATTGAAAGATTTTTATGAAAAACTCGGATCGAAAGCGAAAGCCGTGAAGCATACCATCGACGACGCAGACTATCCTTACCTGCTGTCGTTGTCGGTCTATGCCGGATGGACAAACGCGTCGCTGCTGAATGTGGTAAACATTCCCGAATACGATTGGATCAATGTCCTGGCATTTGCTGCCGAAGATCTGACACCTGTCCCCCATTCGGCTTCCTGGTATTTTACGGATCAAATCACCCAATGGCTCAACTGGTATGGCGTCGCACCCTCGCGGATTGTGGGCGTGGTTCCCGCTTTCGGACTGCGTTATTTCGGCACCGTTTCCGATTATACCTGGGGCAATTTGTGGCAATATACGGAGTATATCCCTTATCGGACGCTCTGTGCCGCCTATTCCGACGCACAAAACGTGAATCAGCAGTCGGTAGATAATGGCCTCTTCTACGATGGGTTTCCTGCTGTGGACGAAAAAGCTCAGTTCGTGAAAACGAACAACCTGGCGGGAATGGCGCTCTGGTCGGTGGATAGCGATAGCAGAGATGCTGCCAAGTCGCTGATGAAAAGAATCAACAACCAATTGGGAAATTAACCTGCGATGAGAAGAATAATCATTTTTTCAGTCAGTCTCAGCCTGCTGTTGTCGTCCTGCGGGACGAAAAAAACGGGTATCACCGTAACCGCCGTCCGTCCGATCACTGTCGGTTATTGGCCTTCGTGGAAAAGCGACTTTTCGCCGCAATGGGATAAAATTACACACCTCAATATTGCTTTCGGAACGGTCAAAGCCGACGGGACACTCAACGCTTCCGCCCTTGACCGTTTCAAAGAGGCAATTTCTCAAGCGCACGACCACGATGTCAAAGTGTTGCTCTCGGTCGGCGGTGGCGCATCGAAATATTTTACTGATGCGCTGTTGGATGAAGAAAAGCGCACCGGCTTGGTGACGGCATTGATGCAGAGCGTCCGTGATTACCGACTGGACGGCATAGACCTGGATTACGAAGAATGGACGGGAGGTCCGGGCGGTATGGATCAGACAGACATCCCCAAACGCGATGCGCTGGAACTTTTGTACAAAGCACTCAGGGATTCACTTGGAACCGGAAAACTCCTCACTGCGGCTGTGAGTGGCAGCTACGATCATGGCGGCTGGGGTTTTTATAATTGCTACAACAATTCAATGCTTGAATACCTCGATTATGTCTGCATCATGATCTATGACATGACTGGTCCCTGGTCGGGAACGAATGTCGGCCTTCATTCTTCGTGGAGCTTCTTTGAAAAAGCTATCTATCATTGGCTGAATAACAGAAAGTTGCCGCGAGAAAAACTCGTTGCCGGTGTGCCGTTTTACGGCTATCGCTTCCTGTCGTCCAACGACGCGAAAGGCGCCAAAAGCATCGCTTTCAAAGATATTGTCTCGGAAACTTCCGGCACCGACACCTACAAGAAAGACAGTTTCGATTTGACGTTTTACGACGGAGTCGAGACAATGGCTCGCAAAGCCAAATATGTCAAAGAGAAAGGATTGGGCGGCATCATGATCTGGGAATTGTCGCACGACACCGACGATCCCGACAAAAGCCTGCTCAATGTCATCTTCGAGAATCTAAAATAGTTCGTCGCGCGCGTAAAAGTTCAAAGTTGAAAATTTTGCCAATTCAAAATTAAATCGTAATTTTGCATCGCTTTATTTGCCCGGGTGGTGGAATTGGTAGACACGCCACTTTGAGGGGGTGGTGCTGGTTACAGTGTGCAAGTTCGAATCTTGTTCCGGGCACAGCAAATAATTTCTTAATCTGTAAAGCCTGATCTTTTCAACGTAAAAGGTCAGGCTTTTTTGATTGCGAGGCGTGATTATTCATTTCACTCCTTTTTTTCACGCAGATTATTTTTGCATTGATGCTGCGGGTGAAAAAAAGACAGAAGTGAATAAACGCAGAATGATTGAAAAAATAGATATTGTTTGCATTTTTTTTTGTAATTTTGGCGTCGAAAAAACAGAATGTCGGCACAGATGGGGATCCTTTGTGCGGTTATTAAACAATTGAAGTTTCACTATGTCAGAAATAATGTCGTTAGAGCGCCTTTCCAACATCAAAGGCGCTGGCCCATCCGAATCTGTCGGACAGCTCTTTGAAGTTGTCCGCAATGCGGTGTCCGGACAGAATAATCCGGATTTTATTGATTTGTTTTCCGATAATGCCGTGACGGTGGATGATTTAAGAGACGACGTCGTCATTGAATCAACACCTGAAGAAAAAACGCTTATCATCGCCAATTTTCCGAATAAGCAGCATCAGTTTTTAGTCGTACCCAAAGTGATTGAAGAATAATGGAATCGGAAATACACCAAATTCATCGGGAACTGGTTGCCGGCAATCGTTCCTGTTGCGATATCATCAAGGATAAAATCAACCTGCTTCGCAGCAATGAATACCAATCTGTCAACCTGATTCTGGAGGACGAGGCGTTGGCGCTTGCCGAGAAAGTGGACGCTAAAATCAGTAGAGGCGAATCCATCGGCTTGTTGGAAGGCATTCCGTTCGGCATCAAGGATGTGATTCTGCTTCAACAGCAGACGGCTACCGGCAGCTCTGCTTTCCTGCGAAATTATACCGCTCCGTATACGGCGACGGCCATCCGAAAGTTGGTGGATGCAGGCGCCATTCCCGTAGTGAAAGAAAACTGCGATTGTTTCGGACACGGTAGCACCAGCGAAAATACTGTTTTTGGTGCGGTAAAGAACGCACACGATAAAAAGAAAGTCGGTGGCGGATCGAGCGGAGGGAGCGCTGTGAATGTGGCAAAAAACTACACTGCGTTTTCTATCGGCGGCGACACCGGCGGATCCATTCGCCAACCGGCGGGTTACAACCGGATCTATGGCCTGAAACCCACTTACGGCAGGGTATCGCGCTATGGATTGATGGCTTATTCTTCTTCTACCGATTGCCTCGGCCCTTTGGCTTCGTCGCTCGAAGATATCCGAATCGTATTGAATACGATGGGCGGAAAAGATCCGAAAGATCAAACCACCTACCATTCGCAGCCGATACCCGAAACGGTCTTTACCGACGAATTTCCCAAAAAAGGATTCACTGTCGGATACTATAAATCTTTCCTGGAAAACGAATTACTGGACAAATCCATATGCAATGACTTCCAGGCGATGATCGACTTGCTGTCCGCACAAGGCCTCACCGTCCGACCACTGGATTTCTTTGATACCAATGTGCTGGTCTCGACCTACTATGTGCTGGCAATGGCCGAAACAGCCTCCAACCTGGCGCGCCTCGACGGTTCTGTATTCGGCGCACGCAGCAACAATAAATCACTGAAAGACGGGTATCTGCTGACGCGTTCAGAAAACCTCACCGACGAGACAAAAAGGAGGATCATCGGGGGAAATCAAGTGCTGTCACATGGACGCGAAGAAGAAATTTACCTGAAAGCCAGGATTTTGAGAAAGTCTATTATTGACAACTTCAATCAAGATTTTAAAAATGTGGATATCATCCTGTCTCCGGTTTCAACGACATTGCCTCCGGAAATAGGGCTTAATCTCGAAGATCCGTTCGCAATGTATCTGTCCGACGCCTTTACCGTAGGGTTTAGTCTCGGCGGATTGCCTACGCTGACAGCTCCACTGTTTACTCCTACCGGAATCCAGATTACTGCAGATAAAAACAAAGAGGGAATAATTCTTAAAGTTGCGAATTATTTAAAACATTTACAATAATGGACTTACAAGTGCTGTTGCAGAAATTGAAATCCTTGAACATCGAAATTGTGATGGGGCTTGAAACGCATATCCGCTTGAATACGGCATCGAAATTATTCTGTTCTTGCTCAAACACAGAATCCGAGATCCCCAATACCCATATTTGCCCTGTGTGTACGGGTCAGATGGGATCGCTGCCCGCTATCAATAAAGAAGCGGTACGAAAAGCGGTCTTGTTTGGAAAGGCGGTTCATTCGTCGTTAAAAAATAAAGTCGTTTGTTGGGACAGAAAACACTATGAATATCCTGATTTACCAAAAAACTACCAACTTACTCAGTTTCAGAAACCCATTATCCCTGACGGTTACATCTCCTGTTACCGCAACGACGGCTCGGTATTCACCGTTGAATTAGAACAGGTACACATCGAGGAAGATGCTGCCAAGCTGATACACGAACAAAACCATACTTTGGTCGATTTTAACAAATCGGGCGTGCCGTTGATCGAAGTTGTCACCAAACCTTGCCTCCATCAAATCGCAGATGTGCCGATTTATGCCCAGAATTTGCAGCGAATTGTGCAGACTTTACGGATTTCTAATGCGAACCTCGAAAAAGGAGAGTTCAAATCGGATGTGAGTGTCTCGCTGCGAAAAGCCGGGACGACTCAATTGAATCCCCGTGCGGAGATCAAGAACCTCAATTCGTTTAAGTTTATGGCCGAAGCGATTGTGGATGAGGTGGAGAAGCAACTGGAGTATTACATCCTGCACAATGCTTTCCGCCCTGACCAGACCACCGTTTTGTTTGATTCGGATGCGAAACAGACGCGGACGATGCGTAAAAAAGAATATGCCGCGGACTACCGCTTTGCGCTCGATCCGGATACGCCGTTGGTCAATATTTCCGGATTGATAGAAGCGACGAAGATTGACGAAGATTCGATGCCGTTTGCGATCGAAACAGTAATGATCAATGCCGGAGTGCGGCCTCAGGATGCAAAATTCTTTACTTCCGATGCCGAACGTTCCGCCGTGTTTGTCGCGCTGGATTCCAGCTTGAAAGATCCGTTGTTTGTCGCAAAAACCTTGGTAAATAACGTTAAAATAGAAGATTATCACGCTATCCCCGAACATCTGGAAGCAGTAACATATCTCTTTCAGTCCTATCGAAACCAGTCCATTTCAGTGATTGTCCTCCAGGAAGCGCTGCAACACTTGTTTGAAGAGCAATCATTCGATTACAGGTCTTTTATTGCAAGCAAAAGTATCTCCGATCAGGATTTAGACGATAAAATCAACGAAGCCTTGGCGTTGTATCCGTCGCTGGTAGACGAAATCAAGGGCGGCAATTTGTCACGCATCGGCATTTTGGTGGGAAATGTGATCAAGGCGACCGGTAAGGCCGTTTCAGGAAAATTAGTCAAGCAAAAAATCATCGATCAACTCACTGTAACCACGCCGACAGACGCTTCAGGGAAGACTCCCGAAGCAAAATCCAAGTCCGAATCTGACGCGATACAAATGAAGCGCTTGCAGGAAACGGTGGTGGTGAAAGAACGCTACCGAACACACTTGATATCGGATATTTCCATAAGTAATCTGCTCGAAGAGGTGATCCTTGCGGGTTGGGTGGCCAGCGTGCGCGATCATGGTGAATTGATTTTCATCGACTTGCGCGATTCCAGCCAGGAGGTATTCCAGGTGCGGGTCACCAGGGAGCGTCTTTCTAATTTTGATGATGTGGCCAAGTTGCCGAACGAATCCGTCATCATGGTGTCGGGCTCGATTATCAAACGCAATCCGGAGGATTATAATCCTAAAATCCGTACGGGAGAAATTGAGATCGATGCGAAACAGATTGATGTGCTGAACCTTTCCAATCCGTTGCCGTTTGAGATCCGGAAGACGGACAAAGTGACCGAAGGCGTGCGCTTGCGCTATAAATTCCTCGACCACCGCAATCCTTCTACACATCAGGCGATCGTTAACCGACATCGGGTGCTTCACCTGATTCGCGAAACACTCAACAAACACCGCTTTATCGAAATCGAAACGCCGATCCTGTCTGCCGGAACCGACGAAGGCGCTCGCGAATTTATCGTCCCAAGTCGCAGGTTTCCAGGCCGTTTCTATTCATTGCCGCAATCGCCCCAGCAGTACAAGCAGATGTTGATGGTCAGCGGGTTTGATCGTTATTTCCAGATCGCTCGCTGCTTCAGGGATGAGGATTCGCGCGGAGACCGACAGGCGGAATTTACACAATTGGATTTGGAAATGTCGTTTGTCAACATGCTGGATGTGATGGATTTGAATACCAAGCTTTTCAATAAAATCATCACGACAATCTATCCGCAGGAATGGAAATTATTCCCGTTTCAAACGCTTACCTACAAAGAGGCAATGGATAAATACGGCTCAGACCGTCCTGACCTGCGGTTCCCGTTGACGATGGAAGACATCACTGACATCGTGAAAAAAACTTCTTTCAATGTATTCGCCAAACCTATCCGCGAGGGAGGCATTGTGAAATGTATCAAAGTCCCCGGAAAATTAACGGATAAAAGATTAACTAAAAGTCAGATCGAAAAGTTGACGGAACTCGCTCAACAAAACGGTCTGGGAGGATTGGCGTATATTATTGTGAATGAGAATGATCTACAATCTCCTATCATCAAATACCTGGGAGAAGACATCTGTCGGGAAATCCTCGACAGGATGCAAACCGTGGTGGGAGACATCATTTTCTTCTCAGCGGCAGATTATCGCACGGCAAATAATGCGTTGTGCGCCGTCAGACTGGAATTGGGAAAGATGCTGAATCTGATCGGACAAAAAGAATTGCATCCTGCCTGGGTGATTGATTTTCCACAATATGAGAAGACCGACGAAGGGAATTGGACTTTCTCACACAACCCGTTCTCGATGCCCAAACCCGAATGTATCCGCGATCATATCAACGGAATCAATCTCGAACAAGTGCTGTCGCAACAATACGACCTGGTTCTCAACGGTTATGAAATTGGAGGGGGGTCGATCCGGGCGCATAAGAAAGAAATACTCGAAGCGACTTACCGCAACATGGGATACGACGAACAGAGCATGCAGAAAAGCATTGGTCACATGCTCGAAGCATTTCGATACGGAGCGCCACCGCACGGCGGCATCGCATGGGGCATCGACCGCTTGATGATGATCTTGGAAAATAAATCCTCCATCAGGGAAGTCATGGCTTTCCCAAAAACCGGCTCCGGAGAAGAAATCCTCTTCGGAAGCCCTACGACGATATCCAATAAGAAAATACTGGAAGCAAATATTGATATTAAGTTGAAAGTTGAAAGTTAGAGTTTCATTCTTCATTGTCATCCGCTTCCGGCGAACAGAATCAACGCCAGCAGCGTAGCGATTGCTATCACCAGCGTGGCGATCTTCCACGCACTCCATGGGCGCTGTCCGGTGACTTGCCCTGTGCGGCCGTTGATGGCAAAGACGTAAGCGTGGTTGTTGTAGCGGTAGGCGCTGAGCCAGACCGGCAACAGTACGTGTTTGAATTTGATTTCCGAAAAATGGGTGTCTAAGCGAGAAATCCGTTGCTGACTGCCGCCGATATCCGAAGATACCAGTGTCCTGATGAATGTCTCCATCTGCTTTTTGGCCGCAGGGAAACTGTCGATGAAATTGTCGCGGTATAATTCCATCAAGAATCCTTGCACGAAATCTGCATTGTAAGTCACATAATTTTGCCTGTCCCAGTTCGTCATTTTTGCGGCAATGTCGCGAGGCAGACTGTTTGATGCCGGAACAAGCACGTCGTCGAACGAATATTGTACTGTTCCCGAAACAGGATGCCAGTCGGTTACCACCTGCGAGACAGTGCGTCCGTTCAATCGTTGAGTCACTACATGCGATACGCCGCGTTCGCCTGCATAGTTTGTCAACGTCTCTGCATCATACGTCCAGTAGGGCAGGTAGATTCCTTTCATCTGTTTGTCGGAAAGCAATTTCTTTGCAAATCCCGATGGGGCAAACCAGAGGGAAGATGCCCATTTGCGCAACAGCTTGTCACACTGCGTTTTCCCGATTTTGAACGGCAGAATGTATTCCGGTTTCCAGGTTCTTCGTGTGACGGAAGCTTTCAAAACGATTGGGGTACCGCAAAAAGCGCAGGAGAAAGAGGTGGTGTTTTCGGGAAAGGTGGTATGTGCGCCACATTGACCGCACGCAACTTCGGCAATGAGTGTTTCCTCCTGTTCCCACAACTCCGGGTGGGCAGACAATGCTGCAAAATCATTTTCCTGGACGTCGGCAGGGGCAAGCTCGAGCGGGAAATCAGAACCGCAATATAGGCAAGAGAGCATTTGTTTTTCAGGAGAATACACAAGAGAGCCCCCGCACGAAGCGCATTTGCCCTGTGCGGTGTCGCTTGATTTTACTGCTTCGTCACTCCCGACGGGATCAAAATACAGTTCACTCATATACGCATGATGATCTGTAGTGGCTTAAGGCGCAGCAGACGGGACAGGTGGCGGTACGGTCGAAAAGACGTTGCCGAGTTCCGCGATGTCGGAAGCACTCGTCCAAGCTGCCATCCCTTGAGTCCAGACAAGCGATTGCGGGGTCAACTGTCCTTGTGTGGCCATCAACTGCAACTGTTGCAGCCCGAAAGGACCGGTCTGTTGTCCGTTGACAGCGACGAAATAGGTTTTTGCTTGCGGGATTGGTGGTGGCGTCGCTGCTTGAGCAGACGGCTGATTCATCATCTGTTGCGCCATCTGGCCTGCCATGGCGAACCCCATGCCCATCCCCATGGCATCGCCGGCAGGCGAGCCACCGCCGGCGGGATTTTCCGCTCCGGCTTTCAATGCTTCGGCAAACTGGAATTGGGTATATTGTGTCATGTTTTGGAGAATACCCATGCTGGTGCGACGGTCCAGGGCTTTTTCCACTTCTTCCGGCAGCGAGACGTTCTCGAGGAGAAACTTCGTCAGTTCGACGCCAAGGCCTTCGAAATCCACTTTCAGAGTCTCCTGCAATGCAGCAGAAAACTCAACCAGATTGGAAGCGATATCCAGTGCAGGGATTCGGGCTTCCGCCAGATGATCGGTGAATTTTGTCAGGATAAAATTGCGGAGTTGTTCCTGAATGCCCTCGGTGGTAAAATTGCCGTCCGTTCCGACCACTTGCTTCAGAAATTCCCTCGGATCATTGCTGACTTTGAAGCAGTAAGTGCCAAAGGCACGCATCCGGATGGGTCCAAATTCCGGATCCCGAAGCATAATCGGATTTTTTGTGCCCCATTTCAGGTTGAGGAACTGCTTGGTGTTGACAAAATAGACTTCCACTTTGAAAGGCGAGTTGAATCCGTACTTCCAACCTCGGATCGTAGTCAGTATCGGCATATTGGCGGTAGTCAATTCGTGCCGACCGGGCTGATAGACGTCCGCAAATTTGCCTTCGTCAACAAGTACGGCAACTTGTGTTTCGCGGACAGTCAGTTGCGCGCCGTTTTTTATCTCGTTTTGATAACGTGGAAAACGCCATGCGATCGTGTCCTGCGTGTCGTCAAGCCATTCTATGATGTCAATAAATTCATTGAAGGCTTTTTCCTTAATTTTTCCAAATATACTCATAAGTCATTCGTATTTGTATTCCGTTTAATAAATGAACTTGCAGCAAAGGTATAATTATTTTCCAGAATTACAGCATCTCATCTAAAGATCTTTCTGCGTTTCATCTTTCTAAATATTGCTATAACATCTTTGCATAGCCATTCCCAAAGGTCGATGTCTGCAATTTATCTTGCGAAACACAAAACGAGTAGGAATAAAGGACGTAAGTCTTCGCGAAGAAAAAGAATTGCCTGTCGGATGTGGGTCTCGACTGTGCGTGGGGAAATCTGCATGATTTGTGCAATTTCTTTGTGCGACATGTCGTGCAGATAACACAATCTGAATACCTCTGCGCAGCGTGGCGGCAATTTCTTGATCGATTCTTCGATAACATCACGCAAGTTGTTATTCAATACCTGTTTCAAGATATCGTTATCCTCATCATTCCGATTCAGGTAATTGATGCGCGCTTCCGCCAAGTGGACGCGTGCAGCAAACTCTTTTTCCACCATGCGGTGTCTTAAATAGTCCAGGCATTTGTTTTGCAGTGACTTAAATAAATACGACAGGATATTTTTTGCTTCAATCTTTGTTCGTTGTTCCCAATACGATGCGAATGTGTCTTGTACCAAATCGGCTGCGACATGCTCGTCTACAAAACGGCAAGCCAAGGCCATCAGTTTCGGATAAAAATCATGAAAATCAGCCTTAAATTCAGCAATTTCAATACGCATTGAATATTACAATAAAAACGACAAATCCGCAGAAGCATCCAATTCCCGGATAGGGGCTCCTTTTTTGAATATCCGGGCGGATCGAGGACCGACGAGCTGCAAACGACCGTTTTCCAGTTTCAACAAAGTAGATTCCCGCAGGCCTACCACATACACTTCAGGATTGACTTCCATAAATTCGATGATTCGTTCCTCGCGTGTCTCGCCGCCGAATCCCTGCGGATTTGCATCCAGATAATGCGGATTGATCTGGAAAGGAATCAGATTGAGCGTCTTGAAACTGCCCGGATCCACCACCGGCATATCGTTTGTCGTGCGCAATGTCGGACAGGCGATATTGCTCCCTGCGCTCCACCCGACGAAAGGAGTTCCTTTCCGTACTTGCTTGCGAATGGGATCTATCAATCCCTGCCGGTGCAGCAGCTGAACCAGCCTCCAAGTGTTTCCGCCTCCCACAACGATCGCTTCTGCTTCTTCGATCGCCTTGACGGGGTCTGCGAAATGGTGGATCCCGACGACATGATGTCCGATTTCGGAAAATCGATTTTCGACTTTCTGTTCATATTCGTCGTAACTGAGCCGAATTGCCGCGTAGGGAATAAATACGGCGGTGAGGCTTTGTTTTTCTCCCAAAAACTGCAATAATTCGTTTTTGGCATATTCCAGGTAGCCTTCGCCTGGGTTTGTTGAATTGCTTAATAATAACAGTTTCATAAGTTTTCGTTTATAGCTGAGGTTGAAATTCGATGATGTCTTCTTCAAAAATGGTGATCTTTTCCAATCCCTTCTCGCGGACAAGGTAGGTGTTTTCGTTGCCGACAGCGCCGATTCCTGGCAATACGAATTTCGGTTCGAGCGCAATGGCCATTCCGGGTTGCAAACGATCTTTCGAACGATTGGTCAATACCGGCAATTCGTTGATTTCCAATCCAACACCGTGTCCTACAAATTTGGCTTTTTGTTTGAGTCCCATGAAGAACCTGCCGAATCCGGATGCTTCGGCCATTGCCATCAGCCTGTCGTAGATGTCGGAACAAGCAGTGCCCGGTATCGCTTTTTCCAAAAACCAGGCGTGCATCTCCTGCGAGACCTGATGCACCCGATAGGCCTGTTCGGGAAGTCGCCCGACAGCAAACACACGTGTCATGTCGGTGAGGTAGGCGGTATAATTGCCGACCATGTCGATCATCACCGAAGTCCCTTCTTTGAGCATCGAACCATTGGCGCCAATCGGGAAGCAAGGGTGCAATCCGCCGCCTCCCAACGCAAAATCGTAAGGCGAGGGGGTCGCCGCATTTTCTCCGGTCAACAGGCTGCCCATGTAGATGTCCATGTTGTTGCCGAAGCAGCGGAATAAACCGAGCGAGCCTGCAAGCCGCATCTCCCGTTCGATATTGCTCTGCAATTCAATATCTGTGATGCCCTGATGGTAGCATTGCTTGATCCGGGTATAGACGGCGGCATGGATTTTCGCAGTGAAAAGGAGTTGTTCAATCTCGTAGGACGTCTTGATCATCCTTTGCGTCCGCAGAAGCGGCGTTGCATTGCCGATCTCCGAGTCGGTAAACACCTGCCGGACTCGCAGATATTCATTGTATGAAATCTGATCTGTCTCTAGCAAAATCGATTTAGGAAGCGGAAATTTCCTTTCTTGCAGTAACAAGGGAATGTCTTCAGGTTTCCTGATGGCGATACTCCATTGATTTTCAAGGCCTTCGGGTTTGCGAACAAAATATACCGGTTCTCCGGATACGGGAATGAATACGTATCCGCTAAATATCAGTCCTGTAAGGTAATAGATGTTGACATTTGAAGAAATCAGGCAAGCGTCCGCTTTTTCAGCCCTCATCGTTTGCTGCAGTTTTTCCCACCGCAAGCGAAGTTCTTCTACAGGCGGAAATTTACTGTTGTCCATCATCCTCTTTTACTTCTTTGGCTTCTTCTTCCACCACCGGATTGCCTTTCAGATAATTGGGCAAATCCAGTCCGGCCATGTTAAATAGATCATTCAACGGAGGAATCGATTTCAACAGTCCTGAGATGTAGTTGGCGGTAGAAGTCTTACCGTCGTGTCCATTGAGGCCATCCCAGACGGTCACTTTGTCGATTTTGATATTTTTTATCGCTTCCACTTGCGTCTTAATCAGCTCCGGCAGCTTTTCGATCAGCAACAACTGGTAAGCTTTGGAAGGATCACCTCCGGCAGCGCGTACCACTTTGTCGTATCCACCGGCTTGTTTGGTCAATATCTCGAATAAACCGCGCGCTTCGGCGTCCATTTTGACAAAAATGGCGTCGGCCTCGCCTTTGGCATTCTCCCGCACTTTTTCTGCTTCTGCCTGCGCTTCGATGATCCGGCGTTGTTTTTCTATTTCTTCCGGAACGATGACATTGGCTTGTTGTGTGGATCGTTCTCGTTCGGCGCGGGCGGCTTCCGCTTTCTGTTCGGCGGCGTAAGCTTCTTGAAGCGCTTTCGCCTGTTGCACTTTTTCGGCAGAGATGGCAATGCGCAATGCTTCGGCTTCTTTTTCCCGCCTGATGGCATCGGAATTGGCGATCTCAATCTTCGACTGATTTTCCCCTTTCACGGCAATGGCATTGGCTTCGGCAGTCTTGATACGAGTGTCCCGAATGGCTTCCGCTTTCCCGATTTCTCCGATTTTTTCCTGGACGGCAACGCTCACTTTCGCTTCGTTGATGGCTTTTGCCGCCGCTTCGCGACCCAAGGCTTCGATGTATCCCGATTCGTCTTTGATGTCTGTCACATTGACGTTGATCAATTTCAGTCCGATTTTTTTCAGTTCGGCTTCCACATTGGTGGATACGCTTTCGAGGAATTTATCACGGTCGGCATTGATTTCTTCAATGGTCATTGTGGCAATGACCAGACGCAACTGCCCGAAAAGAATGTCGCTGGCCAATTCCTGGATTTGTGCGGAACTCAAGCCCAGCAACCGTTCGGCTGCATTGTTCATGCTTTCTGATTCGGTGGAAATCCCCACCGTAAACCGGCACGGAACATCTACCCGAATATTTTGGAGGCTCAACGCATTGGTCAAATTGGCTTCAATAGAAATCGGCTTCAGACTCAGGAACGCATAGTCCTGGATGACCGGCCAGATAAACACACCCCCGCCGTGAATACATTTTGCGGAGGATCCGGAGCCGCCGGTATTTCCATAGACGACCAAGATCTTATCGGAAGGACAACGTTTGTAGCGCGCTATCAGCGAAGTTATCAGTATAAAACCGACAACGACTGCGATGATTATAATATAAACAGGTTGCATATTGTGAAATGTTAAAAAATGATTAGCAAATATTTAGCCGTTGACCGACGATACCATCACGGTCTGGTCATCGATCAGACGCACTACACGGGCTTTCGATCCGGTGGGGAGTTTCTCGCCTTCGGTCATCGCCGCAATCTCGTGGTAAGATCCGTTGATGCTGATCTGAATCTTCCCTTTCCCTTTCTGATCTCCGGGAATCACCAGGTAAACGTCGGCAGTCTTCCCAACCGTATCCGACAATTTGAAAGTATTGTCTTTCGATAATTTTGTCAATTGCAAAATCAGAAAGAAAAAGAACGCGACAAACAGCAACCCGACAAGCACGGCGACGACATTCAACCAAAAGGTTGAAGCAATCACAGGGTAGAAACATACTGCACTCCAACCGTAACCCAGCAAAAAATTGATCAGGTTACGCAAAGAGAATAACTGAAACGGGCCGTCGATGTGCGTATCTCCGGCAAAATCCGCATTCAACCCATCGGACGAATCCATCCCTAAAAATGTTATTACCGTCTGTATGAGGAATATCAAACTGCTAACCAACGCTATCGTCCAATAGATCTTGAGCGTCGGATCCAAACCACTAAACCATTCCATAATATAATATCGGTTATATTTTTGCGAAAGATAGGAATTTTTTTGTAAAAATGCAATTCCCGAACAAACTTTTCTGCTTTTCTCGATTTTTCAACTATATTTGTAACATTATCTAGAATGATATGACCTATTTTAAATGATGTACGTATGAAGTTTTTCACATTTTTCAACTTGCTTGCTTGCGGCGTATTGGCCGTTTTTCAATCATTGTCGGCACAGGTATTCCGTACGGAAAGTTTTTCCGACCGAATTAAGTCCCTTCAGGTGAAAGTGGTTGATAATTGGGATTCTCCTCCCGTGATTACGCTGGAAGGCGATCAATGGATCGAAGTGAGTTTTGATGAACTGAACGAAAGTCCCGAACGCTATACCTATACATTGACGCATTGCAATGCCGACTGGACGGTTTCATCGCTGGTGCAATCCGAATATATGAGCGGATTTCAACACATGTATGTGGCTGACTACGAGACTTCGTTCAATACGAATACGGATTATATCCACTATCGGATCTTTTTTCCAAACGAAGACCTGACTATGAAAGTGTCGGGAAATTATGTGGCCAGGGTATATCGTGAAGGAGACAGAGAACATCCTGTGCTCGCGGCGTGTTTTTCGGTCGTCGATCCGCATGCCACAATTCAGTTGAACGCCTCGTCCATCACTGATCAAGGGGCCAATCAGAAATACCAACAAGTGAATTTTGAGGTTCAATACTCCGATAATCGGATTGTTCCATTACAGGATTTGAAAGTTTTTGTGCTGCAAAACAACCGCCGGGATCATTGGGGCGCACTGATAAAACCTTTAATCATTCGTCCGAATCAACTGACGTATCACCATAATCCCGCATTGATTTTTGAAGCAGGAAATGAATACCGAAAGTTCGAAGTGGTTTCGTTCAATTACAACGGCTTGAATATCGAGGCCGTAGAATGGCACGCACCGTATCATCATGCCATCGTCAGGACAGACGAATTTCGCGCAGACAAACGCTATGTCTACGATGAAGATATCGATGGCCGCTATTATGTTCGCAGTCAGGATGCGGTGGAATATGATATCGAGTCCGATTATTTTTTTGCACATTTTTTTCTCCCCTGTAATCAGCCTTTCAAGGAAGACGTGTATATGTTAAGCGAAATTTTCAACAATATCGCCGACGAGCGCAGCAAGATGGATTACAGTTATGAGGAAAAGGGCTATGTGAAGACCATTTTTTTGAAACAAGGACATTACAATTATATGTACGTGACAAAAAAAGACGATTCCGCGGCTTTGAGCACTGTGTTGATCGAAGGGAATTATTTTCCTACTGAGAATGAATATGCTGTGTATGTCTATTACCGTCCGAGGGGTGAGCGTTACGACCATTTGATCGGATACAAACGGATGCAATTCAAACAAGGCCAAATCTGAGTGTAGTCCTTAATATTTCCACCGCTTCACGCCGCCTTCATCAATGGAAAACTCCACACCGACTTTCACAATTTTGCGGTGGTCGGCAGCGTAGGGGATGGCGTAATCTTTGGCGTCGATTTGCGCGAGCGCTTCTTCGGCAGTGGCGTTATCGTCCATCTTGAACTCGAAAACGAAAATGGTGTCGGCAGTCCAGACCACGGCGTCGGAACGGCCA
>JAISUK010000060.1 GCA_031272075.1 Dysgonamonadaceae bacterium | reverse complement strand
TATCCGAAGGATTCAATGAACTATAAGTGATATCTTCCATCGGAAAACCATCCACCACAAAGAGCGGCTTGTTACTTCCTGTAATCGAATTTGTTCCTCGTATAACAATCTCAGTTTCTGCCCCAGGCTGACCGTCAGGCGTTGTTGTCACTACACCGGCTACTTTGCCGCCAATAGCAGCATCGAAAGAAATTACCGGGCTTTTACCAAGATCTTTCATGTCAACTGATGATACGGAGCCGGTAAGGTCTCTTTTTTTCATTGTCCCATAACCAATAGAGACTACCTCATCCAACCCAATCGCTTCTGATTCCATTATGACATCTACCGAATTTTTACCTTCCACATTTACATCAATTGACTTAAATCCAAGGAATGAAAAATGCAATGTTTGATTTTTTTCGGAGATTTGAATAATAAACCTTCCCTTTTCATCAGTAACGGTTCCGCTATTAGTCCCTTTAATAGCCACACTCACGCCCGGCAGCGGATCTTCGGAAGCGTCTGTGACCAGACCGCTGACGAAACGTTGTTGCGCCTGCGTCACAATGACAGCAAGCAGCAAAAGCAATAATAAAACAGGCTTCTTCATAAAAAATAATTTGATAGTGAATAATTTGGGTAATTTAATTTATCCTTATTTCGAACAATGCCACAGGGACATCGCTCGAAGCTTTTTCAAAAACAACCTTTATTCGGTTAGTCTGTATCGATTCTTCCAAAACAATCTTGTTGATTGTCTGGTAATTATCTTTCTTTTCAAATATCAGTTTGTTGTCCATATCATAAATTTTATAATTTCTCACACAAAATGGAATAACATCCTCTGGATGACCCATTTGAACCGATTCCATCGGATGATCGTAATCCGTATCGAAATAGAATGTCAATGAATGAATTATCTGTACTTTCTCCCACTCCAACATCAACCAAGGATTGCTGTCGTTCAAGTCGGCCACCCATGCATTGGGTCTAAGATAAGGTCGGATAAATCCATTGATGATATTTAATACCGAAAAACTAACTATTGCAGGAGCAATCCGCATCGCCAGATTTTTCCCATTCGGTCTGCGTTCGGGGCACCAAAATTCGAATGCCTCAAAACCGCTGTCGCGAGGTGGCATTTGTTTTCCGTAGTTGTTGACAGCAGGATTAATACTATTGAATACCGAAACAATTCCTGAGAAGCGTTTCTCGCTGCATTGTATTTTCACATTCAGATTTGATCGGAAGATTAGAAAAGCATATTGATCTTCGCTCAATGTCTGTTCAAAGTTGATTTTCAAATATTGAGTTCCTTCCGATAAATGATAACATATATTTTCAATCAATAAATCTGGGGTATAATTATGCGTTTTGGTGCTTGTCCATAATTCCACATTCAAATTTGTCGATTCCATCACTTTCAAAGCTACCTCAAAAGCGTAACGGGTGTTACTGACCAACGGCAATAGTTGTCCAACGGAAATATCCAAAAGTCGCCAGTCACCATCAAATGGAATCATATCCAACACCAATGTTCCTGAAACCGAAATCCGGGCAGTAGCAGCCAGATTTTCTGAATTGTCGATGGGCACATGCGGAATACTCTGTCCGGTCAGGTTCAAGTGTTGCTGAAGCATTTTGATATTCTTCGGTTTTATCAAATCTTCGATCGTCAGGGACTTTTTAATACACAAAGCAGCAGCCATACCAACCGCCTGTCCTCCCAGCGCCGAAGTCGCCATTACTCTTGTAGAGCCATGCGCGACATGCGAAGCGCTGATATTTCGTCCTGAAAAAAATAAATTTTTGACTTCTTTGCTGATAAAACATCGATAAGGAATTTCGTAAATACCTTTTGAATGGTATTGGGTACAACCGTTTAGTGAACTATATATCCCATCGGCAGGATGAAGATCGACCGCCCAACCACCAAAAGCGACCGTATCGTCGAAATGTACCTGTTCAACAATGTCTCTCTGAATTAACGTATAATGACCTAAAAAGCGACGACTTTCTCTCTTTCCCGAAAAAGTGCCCACCCATTCCAATGTATAATTTTCTGTTTCAGGAAATTTTCCTGAATTTTTTATATAATTCCAAATACCATAAACCACGCTCCACAATTCCCATTTTATTTCTTCGGTATCGTGCACCGTATCTTTTCGTCCTCCATATTCGATCCACCAGAATTTACATCCATATTCACCCGAATTAATATTTCCAAATCGGAATATTTTTGTAATGTCTTTTAATGCGTACGCCGGTGCGACAAACTTAACCGGTCGTCCAACATCTTTACTGTAAAAATAGATGGTATGCCCCAATAAACCACCGTATTCATCTTTATCTGGAATGAACTTTTCATTATACACCTGCATTTCTTCGCTTCCCATACGGTAAGAAACGCCTACGCGATACCCCAGTATCCCATCACCTGTAGCATCGCAGAAAAACTTGGCAACAGCTTCATAAAATGTTTCATTTTGGGGACAGAAAGCATAGAGTTTTGTAATCCGGTCACAATCATCTTTGTCCGCATCATAAATCACCGTGTTCAAAAAAAGTGTTATATTTTTTTCATTCTTTACTTTTTCTAAAATAATCGTATCCAGGATCACAGGATTTCCATCTTTGTTTCGAAAGAGGTTCTCAACCAAAATCTCGTCAATTACTCCACCTTCGCGTGACCATCGATTGTTGTTCCCAAGATGTGAAGTAGCTCCTAAAATCCAGACCCTTACTTCACTGGAAGCATTTCCACCCAGCACAGGACGATCCTGAAAGAGGGCGACCTTTATTCCTGCTCTGGCAGCAGTAATTGCAGCACACACTCCCGACATTCCTCCACCTGCAACAATAAAATCAGCAGTTACTTTAACGGACTTCAAAGGACGTTTCCCTGTATTATACGGTTCACTTATCATCGTTTTCCTGTTTATTAAAATATACCTTAAGAAAAATAGTAATTCCCAGCAACATAATAACGACGCCTGTCGACATTACAATGTACATTTTATCCCCCGCAAAGCATCCGAGAACCGCTATCAGCAAGCCAATTATCGAAACGCCCAGTCCAATCACTTTTAGACTGAATTTATTATCTGATTGCGTAGAAGTGTCATCCAACTGAACATTGGAACAGCAAACTGATTTTGAGGCAGAGACATTTTTTTTAATTCGGTAATAACATTCAAAGAAAAATAAAATAAGCACCGGGAAGGACACTCCAATTATCATCTCTTCGGTTCTATCAAGGTGAAAATCGACCAGTAAGGGAATAATAAATTTCAAAATTACATTGATAGACAAACTTAAAATGGTAGCAGTGAGAATCGATTTATGATCCTGATACTTAGAAAACAACGACCACAAAACCGGCAAATAAAGTGGCACACCTGTCAACGCAGCTACCGAGATTACAACATTGACAATTCCTCCCATCGAAGGTATCAATAATGCTATCATAATCGCTAACAGTCCGAATGCCAGGGTCGAAAAACGGGCTACTTTTATCAATGTCGAATTAGAAGCGTTGGGATTCAGTCGTTTGAAAATATCATTCGTAATAACGCCGGAAGATATATTCAGTGTCGAATTTAAAGAGCTGGCGGTAGCAAAGATCATTCCTCCAAGCATCATTCCTAACATTCCTTTTGGCAGTACTTCCTTACACATCATCAGATACGCGCCCTCATTTTCAATTCCATCCAAGGAAGGATTTACAATCCGGTAAACCATCGGCGGCAACATCCACAGTATCGGACTGATGATATACAAACACCCAAATAAAAAACCTATCTTGCGAGCATCTTCTTTTGTCTTTACGCACGTATATCGTTGCACATAAGCCCAATTGCCTCCTAAAAATATTGCATTATATATGCCGAATGCAATAATAAATCCAAGCGTATATTCTCCGTTAAATAAATTGAAGAAATGATCGGGCGCTCGCTGTATAAATCCATCAACTCCATCCGTTTGATTGAACGACAACAAAATAACAATGATAACCGCTGCCAATAAAATGACAAATTGTAAAACATCCGTAACCACCACTGCCCACAATCCTCCAATGGTAACATATAAAATACACAATCCTCCAAGAAGTAAGATTGAATAATAGAGGTTAAGTCCTGTAGCGACTTCTACTATTTTGGCTACCGGATAAAGAAACGAACCTGTAGTAAAAATGGAGAGCAACAGAAAAAGGTAAATATACGTCTTTTGCGTATTCAATCCAAAACGATCGCTTATGTATTCAGCAACCGTGAGAATTTTTTTCTGATTCCAGCGACCCGCAATTAACAACCCTATTGCGAATCCGGCAAAAGACATTGTCCACTGGATTGTGATCGCCACCCAACCCAAAGAATAAGCGATGGAACCCCATACTACAAATGTGCCTGCTGAAAAGAATCCCATAAAAAGCGAAAGTCCGCTGATTTGCCAAGGAACAATCCCTCCTGCCGCAAAATAGGATTTCATATTTTTCCCGCGTTTGGAAAAGACCAGCCCGGTAAATACGACCCCTGCAACAAAAATGATAATCGTCAGAATATCTAAAGTTCCCATGGTATTATAATCGTTTTACGTGTTTTAGAAACCCAAAATTACAGCAAGAGATTTTAGAAAAAAAGCATTATTCGGGAAAAATCATCGGAAACGATTGCGGGATCGTTCCCGATATTGAATGTTCAAAAAGTCGGTTGGGAGTCTGTGGGGTTGTTGCAGGACATTGCCCTTTTCACAGCCAAGGATTGGTTAACAAAATTTGATAAGATCAATCTTCATTTAATATCTGCTGCTTTTGTCTGCAAGAAGATTCTCGAATATTTAATTTCGCTTCTAGAACAATCTTCTTTACGTTTTTTTTGACTTCGTTATTGTGCTTGATTTGTTCTAACAACAATTCTGCAGCAACTTTCCCGATTTCAAAGGTGGGTTGCTCAACGGTAGTTAGGTTCGGTTCCACGATCAAAGCTATCTGCGATTCGGTAAAGCCTACTACTGCAATATCTTCAGGAATCTTGATTCCGTGCTTCTGTAATGTTTTCATTGCACCGATTGCAGTAGGGTCATTCACGGCAAAGATGGCATCCGGGAGCTCTTTCATTTCCAATATTTTATGTGCACTGATAATTCCTTGCTCCATCAAGATTCCACACGGAATAATCAAAGATTCGTCCAATGGCAAACTGTGTTTTTTCAAAGCATCCATATAGCCTTTTTGGCGCTGTATCGAGACATCCAGGTTTTCTTGTCCTGACAGGTGGACAATTCGCTTATAGCCTTGCTGAATCAGATGCTCGACTGCAAGAAAAGCCCATTTATAATCATCAATCACTACGGAAGAAGCGGACACATCGGGGCATCTATTGAAAAACACCAATGGAAAACCATTGTCGATCAAATGATTGAAGTAATCAATATTTTTTGTCTCTTTCGTGATTGAAATCAAGAATCCGTCCACCATGTTGGATTCCAACATTTTCAGATTCAGCAATTCTTTTTCGGAAGATTCGTTGGATTGACATATCACAATCTGGTATTTATGCGGATATAAGACGCTCTCGAATCCAATGATTATTTCAGGGAAAAACGAGTTTATAAATTCCGGGATAATCACGCCAATAAGCATACTTTGCTGCCGTTTCAGATTCAATGAAATTGGATTCGGATGGTAATTCCAGCGTTCGGCCAATTCCAGTACCGCTTTTCGGGTTTCTGGATTCACATCCCAACGGTCAGTCAGCGCCCGAGACACGGTAGAGACTGAAATCTTCAGTTCATTTGCAATGTCTTTAATGGTTACGCGTTGTTTGCTCATAGCTGTTAATTTGCGGATAGTCCGGATCATCGGATATGCTTCACGCGCACCTTACGGAATTGAAGCGGGCCGCCTTCGCTCTGTAAGCCGATATAACCTTCTTTGACCTTGTTGGTGCCTTTGTTCTGTAGCGTGCCGTTGATGTAAATGGTGATGACCCCGTCATTCACAATGATTTTTGCTTTGTTCCACTTGCCCACAGGCTTTTCGTTGGATGCTTTCAGTTTTGCGATGACAGGAAATGCCGGACGTTCGGTGACGCCTTCGGGCAGTGAATACTCGGCGAGGTCGGAACCGGCAAGCAATACCAAATCGCCAGCCTTGCCTGCTGCCAATTGACATTCAATGCCGTTTGGGAAGGGCGTCTTCGGATCGGCTATCAACAGGAAGATTCCGCTGTTAGTCGCCTGGTCTATCCACCTCCATTCCAATTCAAGGATGTAGTTTCCGTATTTTTCTTTCGTGTACATGTAGCCGAACGGCTGTCCTTGAATAGCGATCACTCCGTCCTTGACAGTGAACACCTCTTCCGGTGCGACTTTGTTGCCATCTACCACAAAGTTCCAATTCGACAGGTCTTTGCCGTTAAACAATTGTTCAGTCTGCGCCAAGCCTTTCACAGTTACAGCCATCAGCGCAATCAATGTCATAAATAATGATCGTTTCATCTTTATATTTTAAAGTTAGAAGTTAGAAGTCAGAAGTTATAAGTGTTGAATCTTTATTTATAAAGAAATCTGCGAATGCTCTGCTTGGGAGTTTTCTCAAATTCAGTTTCACGGAGTTCGTATCCACCTATTTTGCTGTAATACGGGATCTTGCTATTGAGAGTTGAAATGTTTTCTTTCATGATCTGTGTCAGTTCGGCATGCGTCAGTCCGTCTTTATTGGCCAGTTCGTATTCGGGATAAATCAACGCCGTGAGCACTGTTTTGGCAGGTTCGCTTCCCTCGCGCGCGACGATCAGCGACTCAGCGATATACGGCATGGCATTCAGGATACTCTCAATCTCTTCGGGATAAATGTTTTGGCCATTGGATCCAAGCAACATTGTTTTACTGCGTCCGCAGATTGACAAGAAGCCCTCGTTGTCGAACATACCCAGGTCGCCCGTATGCATCCATCCATCGTCGGTAAATACCTCTCTTGTAGCTTCCGGATTCTTATAGTAGCCGAGCATGACATTCGATCCTCTGACCAGGATCTCACCGGCAACGTCTTTCTCTTTTGCGTCGATCTTTACCTCCATGCGGTCAACGACTTTTCCTACCGAGCCTTTTTTAAAAGAGTCCCATTGCTCGTAAGAGATAAGCGGACCACATTCAGTCATGCCGTAACCGATTGTATATCTGAAACCGATACTTTTCAAGAACGACTCGACTTCTTTGTTGAATGCAGCCCCGCCGATGATGATCTCTTCAAAACAGCCTCCGAAGGCATCGTTGAGTTGGGTCAATATTTTCTTTTTTACCAGCGGTTTGGTGAGCGGAAATGCGTATAACAGCTTTGTTACCGGCTGTTTTAATGCAGGAAAGACACGGTTACGCACAATCTTTTCTATGATCAGCGGCACGGCAACCACCAACGCCGGACGGATCTTCTTGAAAGTATTCACTACGATGCTGGGCGAAGGTACACGTGGCAAAAAATGGATATGACATCCCTTACTCACCCCGTCGAGTATCTCAAATGCCAACCCGTACATGTGCGCCATCGGCAGCATACATACAAACTTATCGCCTTCGTGGACAAACGGCAACCTTTTGATCGCGTAGACCGTATTGCTCCACAGACTGCGATACGGCAACATGACGCCTTTGGAAAAGCCCGTAGTGCCTGATGTATAGTTGATTATTGCCAGCTCCTCCGGTTGATCCCGACGCCATCGGAGATCTTCGGGTTTGAAATCTGGATACTGTTTGAGAAACAGCTCATGGAGCGAGGCGGAAACGGCTTTCACATGATCAGGCCCATCAACCACCGATAAATCTTCGAGCAACATCAATACCTGCACACCGGGCATCTGCGCATGATCAAGTTTATCTATATTGTAACGCGCCGCAAGCAAGATTTTCGCCTCAGAATGATTAACGAGGTTGTGCACATTGTCGGAAGTAAATTCGTGCAACAACGGCACAGCAACGGCACCATACGACAAGACGGCAAACAATGTGATGCCCCACGAGGCGGAATTGCGCCCAATGAGGGCAATCTTGTCGCCCTGTTCTATGCCTGCTTCCCGAAACAGGATATGCAATTTCGTTATCTCTGCGGCAAAATCACTGTATAAAAATGTTTTGCCCTCATAATCTGTAAATACCGGAAGCGACCAGTATTCTTTCACACTATTTTCGATCAGACCCAAAAAATTGTTTTCCATATTATTATTTCTTCGATTTCGGCACAAAGATAATATTATTTCTCATTTTTTGGTATAGCTGAAGCATTTCCGTTACGAACAGCTTGATAATGAGGAATAATCATCTCTATACCCGCTTCGTGGAACAGATCGATGATGTTGCGATTAAGTTCGGAATAGATGTCCGCCTGATGTTCCGGATGCCGCGTATAAGCATTGATCTGGTACGAGGCGGCATTGTCGCCCATACCTGTTGAAAGGACAAAAGGGGTCGGTTCTGCAAGTATATTGGCGGTTTTCAGCGCCGCAGATATCAACAATGAATAGACTTTCTGTTGCGGAACTTCGTAACCCATTGTCACGGTGGTATATAATATTACACCTTCTTCGAGTGCCGAGGTGCTGTAATTGATCACATTCGACGACAGGATCGTCAGGTTCGGTACGGTAATAATTTCTTTCTTGATCGTCATGACGCGAATGACAAACGGACTTTTTTCAATCACATCGCCGAACACGTCCCCGACCTTGATACGGTCACCTACTTTGAATGGCCGCATATACGTAATCACCAATCCGGCAACAAGGTTCCCGACAATAGCGGTAGATCCAAGCGAAACGACCAGCCCGATGAATACCGAAACCCCTTTGAAGATATCCGAATCAGAATTTGGCAGCAGCGGGAAGATCACTACAATGGTGAAAGCGTAGAGCAGAATGCGGATGATGTTGTAGGTCGCTTTTGCCCAATCGGGATAGAACCCGCTGATGGTGAGGCGTCCCGATTCGATTTCTCGCATCAGGTAACGAAAAAAACGGATAATATATTTGATTACGACTACAATGACAATAATCTTCAACAGCTTCGGGAGATAGTTCACAAAACCTTTCCAGATGCCCACAAGCGGTGTCAGTATCCAGCCGAAGAGTTTATTGGCAAGTTCCTGAGTGAACGGGAAAATACTAAACAGCAACGGCAGGGTCAGATACAACATGATGAAATAAATGATGTAGCGTACGATTTTAGAGATGAACAACAATGCTTGCAACTCCTTGACAGGAGTGATAATTTCGAGGTTCCGGAAACGGATGCCTTTGAACCATTGATCTTTATTAAGTGTTAAATGTTTATCCAATAACCGAATAAAGAGATAATTGACCAACAGTATCAACACAACTTGCATGAGTATCACTAAGAGACTTAAACCTATCATTTTCATGATATTGGCAACACTCATGTCGTGTTTGTATTTGACGAATGCGGCTTCGAGAAGTTGGCGACACTGCTCGGCAAGCGCATGGCTGTCGGTATTCATCCACAAAGCATCAAGTTCGGACACGCAAAGCAATGTGATGTCATTGTACATCACGTCGATAGTTGATCCGCTATCCATGATCGTCAGCGAATCCTGTTCAAACACAAACTGTTTGGCGGCTTTCAATATCCTTTCGGAGTTTGTAGCGGCGCGTTCGGCAGGAGAAAATGAGCCGAGCTTTGCATAGATACGTACGATCGTATCGTAATTGAGCACTACCGGCGCTCCCGTAGCATTGCGTTTGAGCGAATCGATTTGCCGTTGCATCACAGCATGACGCAACGAATCACTTACTCTGAATTGCCTCAATTCCAACTCCAGCGCTTCGCGTTGCGACTGGTTTTCGTTGTTTTTCATCTGTCCGAGCAGCAATGCTTCCCGCAAAGAAGCCGCCATACTCTCATTCTGCGAACGGATCAACAGCGCAGAGGCGGTAACATTGTCGGTAACCACGGTGTCGACAGCCGCTGCCACAGACAAGGCTGAGGTATCCGTCACTTGCCCGGAGGCAATCAGCCGACCAAGCAGTAATAAAAATATGAATACTACAATACGTTGCATCACGATAATTCAAAGGGTTGTAACTGTTTAACGATAAACCGGCTTAAATATTTTTTTTTATGCATCAAGAATTAGAACAATATCACATAAATTTTTCCCTGTTTTGCAAATTCAGTAATCCGGCCAGCATAAAGAAAATGCTCCCGATCAACAGAAAAAATCGATTTTTCATTACCGTCGATTCCCAGATCAACGCATGGACAGCGTCGGGTTTCTCAAACGGATTCAGGTAGACATCCCACATAGTCCCATTCAACAGGGATTTGAAAAAAAGCGGCGACAAGCAACAAATGATGAGGAGGACGGCAGTTCCGTTTCCGCTGCGCGTCATGGTAGAAAACAGGAAAGCGAGGTTTCCGAAAAACAATACCGGGAACAACAGATGGCAGGCAATCTGCAATGATTCGACAGGGCAGAGCAGCCAATATGCCAAGTAAGAAAAAGCGATCAGGATGAAAAAGACAGCAACATAGATCATCAACAAGCGAAATCCCCAAACTTTGTAACGGTAATTCGGGATTCCGAAAATCAATTCGAGAATGCGAGCATCTTCATCATTTTGAATCCCAAATACGGTCGGATAAAAGATCAGCAAGATACTCGGGAACAGCATAATAGTGTATACGACGCCTTCATTCAACACCGTTGGATCCCATGCAGATTGAAACATAAACAGGATAAAAACCGCGAGCGCAGCTATCAGGAACCACACAAACTTGCCTGCGAAGATAATCTTCAGGTTATACTTCACTAATTTATAGAGGAAATCGCCTTTTCTTAATTGCATACGTCAATAATTTGTTTTTTTAAAAGATGCAAGTACGCGTCTTCGAGGTTGGGTATTGCCGAAACAGCATTCTTATACGGCTTTTTATCAGAAAGATAGCGCACATGGATGTTATCGCCGTCTTGAATATGGTGGATGACCCGCGATTTATCCGTCATTTCCTCGAAAGCGACTTTATCGATATCAAATTCCCAGATTTTTCCGATAGCCGTTTGAACCATATCCATCGGTTTACCGAAATATTTCAACAAACCTTTATCAATCACCGCCACTTGATTGCAGGAACTGGAGATGTCTTCGATGATGTGCGTGGAGAAAATGACAATCCGGTCTTTACTGAGTTCGACGAGCAGGTTGCGGAAGCGGATTCGTTCACGCGGGTCCAATCCCGCCGTCGGTTCATCGACGATCAGGATTCGCGGTAAATGGAGCAGGATCAGGGCAATGCCGATACGCTGCTTCATGCCGCCGGAGAAAGAACTGATCTTTTCGTCTTTCCGATCGTAGAGGTGCACCGATTGCAACACATAAGCGATGCGTTCGCTACGCAGCCGGTTGTCTGTAATGCCTTTCAGCATGGCTTGATATTCTAGAAATTCATACGCCGTCAGATGTTCGTAAGTGCCAAACTCCTGCGGGAGAAATCCGATCAGGCTTTGCAACTCTTCCCTGTAAACACGTGTATCAAGGTCATTTATACGAATACATCCATAACTCTGGTCGAGAATGCCACAGATAATTCGCATCAAGGTAGATTTCCCCGCCCCGTTGGGCCCCAACAATCCAAACATGCCGGTATTGATATCGAGCGAAATACGCTGTAATGCTTTGAACGGCTTCTGTCGTTTGCCTAACAACGGCACCCGCAATATCAGGAGAAATAATGCCCTGCGAAAACCCGCGAAACGTCCTTTGAGCCGTTCGACATTGACTTTGTTGTCTTCCAGGTATTGCGCCGTTTCACGAACAAACAGTCCCAGATACCAAAGCGCTCCGACGATGACGATAAAATTGAGATTCTCCGTTTTGAAATACAGTACCACCAGCAAAATCAGAGGCAGTATCCTTATTACCAATGTATTAGTTCTACGGATTATTTTTTCGTTATTCCTGCGAAAGCAGAGATAACGGTAAATACATTTCCAAATATACAAAGCAAAAAGATAAACAAGGATCGAAAAGAGGAAAATCCAAAAATGATTCGCAAGATAAAAGTAAGTGAAATAGATGAGAAATCCGAACAAGGCAATCTGCCAAACGATCTTGACAAAATCGCTCAAACTGTGAAACTCATTGCTTAATCCAAGCCTCCTCAACAGGAGAATCCCGCTGTTCCACTGCCTTTTGAAACGTCCGGGACGATCGTAAATCTTCACGAGGTTGCGAACAGTGATTTGTATTTCGGCATCCGCCGCGATGATTTTCGATTGTGCCATCCGCAGACTGTTTTGCACAAAATAAGTCAGACAGGGTATCAAGGCAATGAGCGCTACCAGAAACAGCGCCTGCCAGAGCAGTCCGTCGGCATATAGATAGATACAGTATACTCCTCCCGCGAAGACGACTGCATGCAACAGTTTGATTTTTTTCGACAGGCATCCGTACCATCGCAACGCATTTTCCAGACCCATACACGCAGTCGGAACCAGAATCAGTGTCAGCAACGTGGAACAGGACAGTCCTCCGATGACGGTAATGGCAAAAGGTGCTCCGATCAGTCCGGAATATTCCGATTGCCCCATCGCCATCGGCAACATGGCGACGATGGTGGTGATGGAAGTAATGAGAATCGGGCGGACACGCGAAAGCCCCGCCATGATCAACGAACGGTTGCGTCGATATCCCCGCTTCCGAAGGATATTGGCATAGTCGATAAGAATAATACTGTTGTTGACAACGACGCCAAGCAATATCAAGAATCCGGTCAGCGTGTTGGTGTTAAGCAGGCTATTCCCAGTCAGAAGCAACGCCAATAAAGAACCGATCGCTGCCAACGGTATTGAAAACAAAAGCACAAACGGGGTAGAAAAAGATTCAAATATCGAGGCCATAATCATAAAAATCAACAAGAAAGCCGCCAGAAACAAAAACTGAAAATCGGAAAATTCGTTTTCTTCATGAAAAACTTCCACTGCGATGCCTGCAGGCAGGTTATAGTCGGCAATCAACGCGTCGATGTCGGAACGATAACCTTCGAGCAAGGATTTGGACGACTGGATGTCGTTTTGAAAATTGTAATATACTTCGATATGTTTATCCTGGTTGAGCCTGTTGATTTGCGCACGTCCGCGACGGTAATTGATACTCGCCAGGTCTTTGAGTTCGTGTAATCCGCCTTCACCGTTTTGGATTCTGACCACACGCAGATCGTCGACAGTCTTTTCACGTTCTGCGGCTTGTTTCTGCTCTTCTTCCGAGACACCGGGTTTGATGGTGCGAATGATGATATCGTAATCTTCTTCTCCCACCTTGAATGTGCTTCCCGACTGCATTTCCGGTTCCAACGACCGCAAACCGGCAGTGATGTCGGTGCGCGCAATGTTATAAGAAATGAGCAATACCGGATCAAATCCCAGCCGGAGTTCGGGTTGCAGGCGCGAAGACGAAATACGGGTGTTGCTGATATACTCCTGCTCATTCAGGTAAAACTGAAGGTCTTCGGCCACCATCTGCATGAGGTCGTAATCACTGCCTTTCACCACAAGCCGTTCGCGGTTGTCGCCGATGCCCAACAACCTCAGGAAATTCGACATCCCCGAAACGGAACTGTTCTCACTTCCACCAAACGCATCGGAGAGGTAGATCTCCCCGCCTTGTATCTCTTTGAGCCTTTGTTCAATTTCCGATTTTATCTCTCCAATGGTTTTTTTTCTGATTTTTCGGTAATCTTTCTGCAATACAAACACCAGTTGCGCTTCCGATTCTTGCACATTGCTGTATAGTTCTTTCTTTTCGGGGATCGCCTCCATGCGGTCTTCAATGACACGAACCAGGTTGTCGGTCGATTCGAGGGTACTTCCCGCAGGCATCGTGACGGAAATGCTGAAACGGTCGGAATCGGCCGATTTCATTTGCTGCGTAGTCAATGTCAATGAGAGGAATAGACTGACAAACAGCAACACGACTGCGCAGGCGATTGTCGTCCCTGGATGACGCATACACGTCTTCAGCACCACCAGATAAATCTGGACGGCGCGTTGCCGAATCGCTATCTTTTCATAAAAAACACTGTTCTTCTTTCGCGATTTCAGGATCAGACAGGTTGCCATCGGGATGAACAACATCGCCACCAATAGTGAGATGGCCAAAGTAGAAATGATGGAAACGCCGACATGCAATCCGAGCAATTTGATCAACAGATTGTCGGAGAAAACAAAAGGCAAAAAGATGGTGATCGTGGTCAACGTTGCAGCTAAAATGGATCTCCAGACTTCTTTCGTTCCCTGCACGACAGCTTTTTCCGGCTCATATCCCATGCCTGAAAGCCTGTAGATATTTTCGAGCACAACAACACTATTGTCGAGCAACATGCCTATAGCCAACGTGATGCCGATCAATGTCAGGCTATTGATTGTGATTCCGAACGCATAAAACAAGTTGAATGCCGTGTAAACCGAAATCGGAATGGACAATGAGATGATAATGACCAACCTTATATTTTTCAGGAAAAGCCAGAGTATCAGAATAGCCAACAGCCCGCCGAACAATGCCAATCCAACGATTTGGCTGATGTTATTTTCCATCGTTTCCGACATGTTTTGCTGCACGGATATTTCAACATCCATCGGCTTCAACCGTTCATTCAGACGATCGATTGTCTGCATCGTACGGTGCGACAATTCAATCAGATTCGCTTGCGAATCATTTGTGAGCCTGACAGAGACGGATTCTTTTCCGTTCACGCGACTATAAGACGTTTCTTCCTTCAGATCGAAGAAAATATGCGCGACATCTTTCAACAAGACAGGGCCGTTCGCCACCACCAGATTTTCCAGGTCTGAAACCTTGTCGTAAGGCGAATTGACATGCACAAAGAATAGTTTGTCGGGTTCGGTGACATTGCCGACATAGACTTTTTCCTGGGCATTACGCGAAAGCAACGACGTGATGCGTGAAGGCGTAAGGTTGAGCGCATCGCAGGCTTCTTTATCCAGTTGGATTTCGATCGCTTTTTCTCGTCCGCCGTAGATAGTGACGGCGGCAATCCCTTCGATATTTTCCAGGTCTGTGCGAATTTCTTTGTCGGCAACATTACGGATGCGGTCTACTCCACCCGACCCTCTGACCTGCAGTGTCATAAAACTGCTGTTCATGCGAGTCACATCCACTTTCTGCGTCTGTACGGTGAAACCGGATGGAAATGTTACCGCTAATTCTCTGATTTTTTCTTCCAGTTTCAGCGAAGTGATCTTGAAATTGATATTCTTCTTGAAATCCACCTGAATTGTAGAACGTGAACTCCCCACGCGCGATTCAATTTTGTCCACTCCGCCGACTGTACGGATGGCGCCTTCGAGCGGGATGATGATCTGCGATTCGACATAGAGGGGATCTACATCCTGCGTAGCACTCACGCTGACGTACATCGTCGGAAGTTCTGCGTTAGGCAGCAATTCGAGCGGAAGTTGTTTATAGGATATATAGCCCAGCAGACTAAACGCTATAAACAACATGCTAATTGTTATTTTCCTGTTTATAAGAAAGTTCATATCTTCTTTTCAGGATTGTACCGTTTGACAATCATCTTCATCACGCCTCTTTGTCGGTGGATTTCCGACGGGTTATTTTGAGTTTCATTTCTTCCAGCAGACAATAGACACAAGGGATCACCGCCAAACTCATCAATGTGGAAGTGATTAAGCCTCCGACTACTGCTATCGCCATGGGAGATCGCAACGAGCTGCTCTCGCCGATGCTGAAGGTCAGCGGCAACAGGGCAAGAATGGTCGTCAGACTGGTCATCAGAATCGGACGGATACGTTCTTGACCTGCCAGCACGATCGCTTCATTGAGCGAACGCGTCTGCTTCAACTGATTGATCCTGTCTACCAACAAGATGGAATTATTAACGGCGATCCCGACAAGCATCACCACCCCAATAATCCCCATCATGTTTACGGTTTTCCCGGTGAGGAAAAACAGCCATACCGCCCCGACGACAGCCAACGGGATCGAAAGCAAAATCGTGAACGGATGGAGCAATGACTCAAATTGCGAAGCCATGACCATGTAGACAAGAATGATGGAGAGCAGTAATGCAAACAGCAGGCTGTGCATCGATTCCTGGCGCTTTTCTTCTTCTCCGGTGACCGTGATGGAATAATTCGGCGGAAGTTCGAGGTCTTTGATGGCCAAACGCACTTCATTCGCAGCTTTATCGAGCGATTTGCCTGCATCGATATTGGCCATTACGCGGCTGATGCGGCTTTGATTGCGGTGATATATTTCTTTCGGAGCCTGGGTCTGTACAATATCGGCGATTTCCTGTAGACGAAAATTCTTTTCTCCCGAACGGATGACCGTATTGCTCAGGTCGGCCAACGTGATGTCGGGCAGTTTGATCAGGATATCACGCATCTCTCCGCGGTATTCCATCTGTCCGGCTTCGCGTCCGCTCAATTGTTGCCTGATTTGTTCAATGATGGTCGATACCGGCAAATTATTGATTCCGGCCATCGTGCGATTGATGGAAATCGAAATTTCAGGGGCGCCGTCCTCTATCGACGTAGTCACATTATACAGGTCGTTCACACCGACAACTCTGGCTTTCACTTCTTCGGTGATTTCCGCAATCTTGTCGAGTTCTTCCCCTTTAATTTCGATTACAAGCGGAGCGCTCTCGTTCCCGATGACGGCGCTTAACGAATTTTCTTCCTGCAATACAGTCAATTCCATACCATCGGTATTGCCGGCAGTTTCGATAAAACGGGCAATCACCGTTTCGGCCGGCATCGTGCATTGCTCAGAAAGCAATGTTTTGATCATAGCTGTATTTTCTCCTTCAAAAATGGCATCGTTCAGACCACTGCCTGCACCGGCATGGGTATAGACAATCAATTCCGGATCGTTGGTCAGTGAGACGAGCAATTCCCTCAGATTGTCGACTGCTGAAGACGTTCGTTCAAGTCGCGTTCCTTCGGGCATTTTTACCAGGATAGTAAATGCTTTCCCTTCGGTGTGAGGCATAAATTCAGTGCCAATAAACGGCAACAGCAATCCGGAAGCAATAATCAGCAGAAATGCGATAAGCACAACCCACAGCCGGTGACGCAATAAATTATTGAGCACACGGTTATATCCGGTGATTCGGATGGATTTTATCTCAACCGTCTGTTTGTCGATCCGTTCGTTTTCCGATTTTTCTGCTTTCCTGTTCATCATTTTATAGCACATCGGAATCACGAAAATAGCGACAAAAAGCGAGGAAATCAATGACAAAGTGACCGTCCATGCCTGATCCTTAAAGAGTTCGCCGATGGCTCCATGCAGGTACACAATGGGCAGGAAGACGACAATGGTGGTCAGTGTGGAGGCAACCACAGCACCGGTCACTTCGGCAGTCCCGGTGATCGCCGCATTGCTCACACACAATCCTTTTTCACGGTTCTGGAAGATGCTCTCAATCACCACGATCGCATTGTCTATCAACATGCCGGCTCCCAAAGCCAAACCTCCGAGCGTCATGATATTCAGTGTCAGCCCGCCGAAAAACATCAAATTGAAGGTAGCGACAATGGAAATAGGGATTGCCAGGCTGACAATCAGCGTCGTACCGAATTTGCGAAGGAAAAAATACAGGATAATGACTGCCAAGATGATTCCCGCGAGCGCACTTTGCTGCAATTCATTGATGGCTTGTTTGATGAACACCCCCTGATTGGAAATAATCTGGAAACGATAGCCGGGTAATGCTTGTTCGATGGAATGTAGTTGTTTGGCAACCCCATCAACGACCTTTACCGTATTGTATTGTATCTCTTTGTAGACCGACAATCCGAGACTGCGTTCGCCATTGATTCGGACAATGTTTTCCGGTCGTTCGTTCTCAAAACGGACAGTCGCAACTTCTTGCAGAAAAATCGGCGCATTTTCTACAACGCCATTCGCCGAGACACCAGCCGTTTGCGACCCTACGGATTTATAGCCTACAATCAAGGATTCAAAATCATTTTCCGAGCCAAACATGGTGGAACTTTTCACCAGGTATTGTATTCCCATCTCGCTGACACGGCCTCCCGAAACATTCTGGTTGTTCGATTCGATACGGGATGCAATCTCATCTACCGTCAGACCGAAAGCTTCCAGTTTGTAGGGATCGGTACGGATAGTCAGTGTCGAAACTTCCTGTCCGGAAATCCCCACTTCGGCAACACCCTCAACACGAATCAGTTCGTTGCGGATATAGTTTTCGGCTATTTTCCGCAATTCGGCGGGATCAGTGATCGACTGGTGCGACATCCCCACCAAAACCACCGGAGCCATATTCGGATCGTGCTGTGTGATCTTCAGTTCGGTGAGATTTTCATTCTGCATGAAAGGATTCATGGCTTTCTGCAAATCAAGGAAAGCTTCGTCCATATTTTTTCCCCAGGAATATTCGACCGTGATGCGCGCCGAACCCGAACGAATCACAGAAGAGACTTGCGTCACGTCGTTTTGCCGGATGGCTGCCGATTCCATGTTTTTGACGAACTGTTGTTCGATTTCTTCCGGTGGACGTTCGCCGGCCTGCATTTCGATAAACAGCCGAGGATTGTTCAGATCGGGCATGAGATCAACGCCGAGCCGATCGTATGAGATTTTCCCAAGCAACAACACGGCAAGCACCACCATGCAAATCGCCACAGGGTTTTTGACAGCAAATTGAATCAATTTTCTCATTATTGTACTTTGACTTTACTGTTTTCCCTCAATGTCTCGTAGCCTTTGATTATCAAATTGTCGCCTTCCTTCAGGCCGGAAATGATCTCGACATTTTTCTCATCTTCCAATCCGGTCAGAATTTCTTTCAGGATCGCGGCATTTTTTTCTACAATGAAGACGAATTTACGCTGCCGGTTAGACTGAATCACTTCTTTGGGGATGATGATGGCCGATTCGGTTTTGTCGACCACGATATCCGCTTTGACGAACATGCCCGGCCTGATTTTCAATTCATCGTTCTGAATCAGTATTTTCCCTTTGAAAGTCCGGGTTTCCGTGCTGATGGCAGGAGAAAGTTCGGTGATGACTCCACTCAGCGTATCATTGGGCAAAGTGTAGTGCGTGATATGAACCGGTTGTTGGGGTTTAACATAACTGATAGCGCTTTCGGGCAGATTGATATCCACATACATGCGGGCATATTCCATGATCCCCAGCAGGGCTTTTCCCGATTCTACTTTCACATCGGGGGTATAGTGCGGCAAATCGACGATGACACCGTTGAATGGTGCGACGACAGCCATTTTCTCCAGATTGAGCTCGGCATTCTCAATTGCAGTGGCTGCCGTGAGAACTTTCACTTCCGTATTACGCATGTCGCTCAGTGTGACGCCACCCAATTGATAAAGCGTATCCTGTTTGATTTTTTCCTGTTCGGCAATCTCCAGATTCAGTTTTTTCGTTTCGTAAGCGATATTGTTTTCGTATTCTTTGTCTTCCAGACGAATGATGATTTGTCCTTTTTTCACCCGGTCGCCAAGTTTGAATGGTTGGCCGGTCGCCGGATTGATTTGCAGTTTATAGAGTCCGCTCATTTGCGCAGTCAGATCTGCTCCGTAAATCGGCATGGCGGTCCCGGAAGTGTTGATTAATTTACTGATAGAACCTTTCTTGAGTTCTTCGATAGAAACCGGCGAAGCGACTTCGCTTTGTGAGGGTGCCGTTGTGTTGGTGCAAGCATGCAAAGCCACTAACAGCGGCAAACAAAAAATGAATTGAATAAGGCGTTTCATTATGACAGCAATTTGATTTGATTAGAATTGATTTATTTTTTTGTTGAGAAATCGGATAGCGGAACAATTTCCTGATTAGTTTCAAAATCGTAGAGCGAGAGAATTTTCAGGTTCAGCAGCTCTATTTTGTAATTGATGAGTGCGCGGGTATATGCGCTTTTCTTGCTCGACAACTGCGTCTGAAACTGATTGAAATCCATTCCGCTGATATCGCCGTTGCGGTAACGAACCAGGTTGAGATCGTAGGTAAGTTGCGCATTATTCACGTTCTGTTCGGCGATTTCCACCTGCGTCTTCAGATTCTGGAGACTACGGCAGGTCTGACGGATATTCATTTCAATGTCCAGTTGTTCTTCATGAGCGTCGAGCGTGTTTGACCGCATGGCGACTTCCTGCGCCCGGATACGCGCTTTGTTGGCGCCCCAATCGAAAATCGGGACGGAAAAAGAGATGGCGACGCGTGGATTTTGGGTGGATTGGTCATAAATTCTCGTGAATTTGGAGTCGTCACCCGTCAAGCCCAACGAGAGCGAGACGCTTCCTTTAAATTCATTTTGCGCTTTGGTTCGAATCAGAGTAAATTCCAACTCTTTTGTTGTGATTTCGCGCTGCCGCAATTCAAGACGCGATCCCAAACCATGATCGATGGCTTTTTCCTGATCGACGACAATGGCGTGAACATCAATAACTGCCTCAACCATAATACTGTCGGCCAAATCCAGCCCCAGCGTTCTTTTCAATTGGTCTTTCGCATTTTCTAACGCCACGATCGCCTGATCGACCGACGATCGTGCAGTAGCCAGGTTTACTTCCGCCTGATAGAGTTCATCGCGCGGGGAAAGTTCGGCTTCAACCTTATTTTTGATGATGGAGTGACTTTGCTGGGAATTGACCAATTCTTCCTTGCTGATTTCCAGATCACGCTGCGACTGATATACAGAATAGAACTGCTGAGTAATATTTCGTTCGGTATTCAGCCGTTGCAATGCATAGCTGATTTCCATGTTTTCATAATCGTATTCCAATCGTTCCAATTCCATTTTTTGGGTATTGTAAGTGAAAATCGGCTGATTGATATCGATATAGAAATAATTTGAGAAGACACGATTGCTGGTGTTCGCCCCCTGGTAATACGAGGAATTGTTTTGCCATGAGAAATTGTTCCGAAGCGAAATCGTTCCATTGGTCAGTAGAATCGGCTGCTCGACCTGAAAGACGCCGCCCGAAGTGAACGATTCGTTGGTATACCACTGAGAAAAACGGCTGTCGAAATTTCGCGTCTGGCTGTAATTGACCGGATTGAGTGTCAGTGAGAATTTCGACTTCAACGAAGCCCGTTGCGCTTCGAGGTTCAATTGGCTCTGCTCCATTCGCATAAGCGATTTCTTGATGTCCGGACTATTTTCCTGCGCTATCAGCATGGCTCTTTCCATCGTCAGCAGCTGCTGTTGTGCGTTTACAGAGAAGTAGAATCCCGCCAACAACGTCAATAATCCGGTAGATACTAATTTCCTAATAATTTCCATATACTGTTAAATATTTCATGTTTCATACGTCAATAATTTGTTTTTAAGAGGTCGTATGGAACTCGCATGTCATTATTGTCATCCATTTGGATGTTTGAAAACCATGCTCGTTTCATTCCATCTCTGCTTGTTCACTGCTTTTTACTATTTTGACAGCATCGGCAATGATAAAATCCTCATTTTTTCCTTTATTCGTCAGGGTGATGCGGACTGTATCCGAATCAAAATAGTAATTATCCCTGAATTTTTTCCACCCTGTTTCATTCTCGAAGCTCAAGTATGCCGGTTCGTGGGTTTTCCCATAATCGAAAATAAAACTGTATTCCGCCTGGTGGCGTTCGTTGCGACCTCTGCCGCGACGCCCTCGGTTTCTATCTCTTGGCGGCAACGATGTCAGGTAATAATACACTTCATAATTGCCGGGCGAGGGCACCGGGATTTTCCAGGTAGCTACCTGCTCGCCTTTCCCGCCGTTGATGACCATCGCCGAATGAATATTTTTGCCATACAATCCCGAATTGATGGTCGGGATCCAGGAAGTGAGTTTATACCAGGGGATGTTTTTGTATTTGAATTGCGTTTTTTCTTCTTGTTGAATCAATTTTGGCAGCAATCCTTCGGCAGTTTTTCCCGAAACATGGAACAACAATGAATCTTCGTTGTCAACAATCACTTCCAGCGGATTTTCCGTTATTTCGAGCGAGACAAGAAATTCTCCTTCCTGTTCGTACACAGGGCGTTGTTCCCGTTCGACATGATCGGCAGTAAAAAGAAATTCACTCGGCAAATTACGAGAAACCAGCGTATTGACGGAAACCATCCGGGGCATGTCTTCCAAGAAAGTAACGATTTGCTTACATTCTCCGCCTTTGATTAAGATTTTTCGGTCATTCTTAGGGTCTACAACACTTTGGAAGCGATTTCTGCGACCGCCTCCGCCCATTCCGCCGCCTGTCTGGATATTCAAATGAACCATCCCATCTTTCGTAGACTTGTTGTAGATGGTCATTGTCAGGATGATGGTTTCTTCGCCTTTGTAGGTGACAACCGTGATTTTCGGTGTGTTGACATCAAAAAACGGCAATGAAGTCGGTTCATTCCAGATTTCCGTTTCGGCATAAATATCCGAATCACTGATCTTGCTGAGCGTATCCATCAGTTGCTCGAAACGAATGTTGCAAAACTCGTTTCGTTTCAGTATCTCGAAAATAGAATCCCTGAAAACGCTCGTCCCAATGTTCATTTCTGCATTGGAGAACAGCAGACTGGCTTGCTGAAGCGTGATGTTATCCATGATATTTCGATGCTCCACTTCCGAGAGTAAATCCCGGAAACTGAATTTCTCAAACAGCAAGTTTGCTTTCTCGTAATTGTTGACGCCTCTGAAGTTTCCCGCCCTGAACGGATCACTGGAACGGGTCTGGAGGTAGAGTTCCATGATGCGGTTTGCAGCAGGCCAACGGGTGGAATAAATATTGAATCTGAAATTATACAATTCCGGAAAAAGGAAATAAGGATTGGGCGTGTTCTGCATGCCTCGCCTGTCCCAATTCCATAATTCCGATCGGGTAAAGAACGCTGTAAGTTGATTAAACCGATTGGTCTGTACATCAATTTCCGACATTCTCCGGTTTCGCTCAAAATTATTCTGATTCATATCGTATCTCTGCGGATTCATATCGGGATAACTCCAAGCTTTTTCTACAAAAAGTGCCATTTCAGGCTGTACGTATTCCTGCGCTTGCGACCAGGTGTGCGGGTAAGCATAAAACAAGGCCGGCACTTCGACGATGTAAAATCGTTTAAACTGATAATCCAGTTTGTAAGTTCTTTCCAGGTTTTCCAGCTGGTCGATGGCCAATGTGGAAATGTCTTCCTGTATGGAGTCGAAAGCGGAAGTATAGAAATCGTGCCCTTCAAAATGCCAGATGCAAAATTCAAATTTTTGGAATTTGACACTTTGTTTTTTGTATTTACCAATTGAGAGCGTAATGGATTGCAAAGGAAATTCAGGCCGAAACCTCCAGCTTGTAGAATCACTGTCCTCCGTCATTTTTCCTTGCGACACCGCGATAAGACCAGGCAAGGGCTTGACATCCAACCGGAAATGGCTGAAATAGGTTTGCTGCCATGCCGAATTTTTATCACTGTAAGCAGTTCCCGGACGGGGATACCAATAGGTTTCCGGCGTGAGCAGCAGATAGTCGGATGTCTGAAAACTGTATTCTTTCCCGCCGGTAATCATAAATTCCGATTTGTAGGTATGCAGAATTTCTTCGGGAATGTCGAGGTAACAGAACTGATTGTCAATTTTTCCGGCATAGCGGGCAGTCAACGAAAGCGGGTCGCCAAGCGGCACTGTCCTCCCCATATTGACGGAAATGATCTGCCTGTCGCGCTCGAAAGCAAGCGGCTTGCCTTTTTCATCCTCAATGCTTTTGATCTGTAATCCCGGATTGAGACAGAAGACAAAAACGGAATCCGCTGCGGCGGCCTTCCCCTTCATGCTCACTTCCGCCGAAAAACTGTGTGGAGCTTGTTCCACAGTGATGTCGTAATCTTCAACAAACATCTTCGAAGCATCCACATAACGGTTGTTGACTTCGGTATACAACCGGCGCACTTTCCCCTCATTCAGCACAGAATGGAGGTATTTACCGGCCAATGCTGCGCTGAGCATCCACGCGCAAACTGCCAGCGTCAACCAGAGGCGATGACTTTTGGGCGTGTTGGGCAGTCGTCCAAACAGGGTGATTGTCATGAAAATAAATCCCAATCCTGCCGATAAGTATATTCCGCGTTGGGTCAATATCGTTTCCAATCCGGAAAATCCGGTAATGGAAGATTTCACCATCGGGAGCGCATAAGCCATATAATCGAAAAGAAAATAAAACTTACTTTTCAAGTAAAAGGCGCTCAAACCGATATATGCCAACAGAATGACAAACGTGATTGCTTGATTTTTGATGGTCAGCATCAAGAAAATCGCCAATCCGATGATGTAAATAAGCGATGGAAATACAATCAGAAAGAAATATTGAAAATAGGCAATCCAATCAATTTTATCGGAAGAAAAGGCGACGGAAATCAATACGGACATGACAATGAGTAACAAGTCCAACACAAAGAACAGCTTGAGGTTGCCCCAAATTTTTCCGACTACATATTCGGCATTGCTGAGCGGATGGACATAAAACACTTCGGAAGTGTCCAGTTTCCGGTCGCGTTTCAGGAAATCCGAAGCAAGAAAAACCGCAATGACCGCTTGAACAAAATTGATATACAGCAGATTGAGATATGGGACATTGGCAGGCAATGAGCGAATGCTCCATGAAAAATTCAGGTCATCGTAGAGCTTGAGATTGGAAAATAGCAGAAAAAGGATGAGCAGAAGAGAAAAAATCCTGAAAAACCAACTTCTCAGCAATAATTTACTCTCGTATTTCGACACCGTTTGTATGTTATATAGAAATGCCATCTTTTCAAGTGTTTTTCCATTGATTCAAGTTGTGTTCCATGTGGTACACGTATGCGTGCTCCAGATTGGCAGGAAAGACTTCAGCATCGAACCCGCGGATTTCGTCAGCAACCACCTGGATTTCCCAACCATTGCCCGAAGGAATCGTCACCACGACGGGATAATGCCGATCTATCTCCTGCAATTCGCTATCCGAAACTTGCAGTCGCCACACTTTGCCTTCGGCACGTTTGAGCATTTCTTCCGGTGAACCGAAAAAAGAAACTTCCCCTTTATTCATCAATGCCATACAGTTGCAGGCGCTTGAGATGTCGCCAACAATATGCGTAGAAAGGATGATGGCCACATTTTTTTCGCTTGTCTCCGACAGCAGATTGCGGAAACGGATGCGCTCTTCCGGATCGAGACCGGTGGTCGGCTCGTCTACAATGATGACTTTCGGGTTATGAATCAACGCCTGCGCAATCCCCAAACGTCGCTTCATGCCGCCTGAAAGTTTGTTGGCATAGCGTTCGCGAACATCATACAATCCGACAGTTTCCAGCATTTTTTCTACTGCCGCCTTGCGTTGCCCGGAATGATTCATCCCAGACAGCCGCGCCGCGTATTCCAGAAATTCATACGTCTTATATTTCGCGAAAAAACGAAAATCTTGCGGCAAGTATCCCAAAAGGCTTCTGATCGTTTTTCTTTCTTTCAGCAAGTCATGGCCGAAAATTGAGACTTCGCCCGAAGTGGGTTCCAGCAGATTGACTAAAATGCGCATCAGTGTAGATTTACCTGCGCCGTTAGGCCCCAACAGCCCGAACATACCGGATGGAATTTCGAGGTTGACGTTTTTTAATGCTTGATTCCCATTGGGAAACAACTTGTTCAGGTGTTTTATGGAGATACTCATAATTATTCCACCGGCAAATAAAATTCAATTCTATGAAACGAGCATGTTTAACAAACATCCAAGTTGACGACAATAATGACATGCGAGATCCATACGATCTTTTAAAAACAAATCATTGACGTTTGAAATAATAGACAAAAATTTGTCGGGATAGTTTAAACGGGCAATGGCATTTTTTTTTAATCCGTTTTAAAGATTCGCAAGTCGACGACAACTCTCCGACTCCTGCGCTGATTCTTTTTTGAACAAAAGTTTGCTTATCTCTGATGGATTGTCTAATTTTGTTTCCTTAACAGCGTGCAATTATGAACTTAGCAAGAAAAATGCCTGTTGGCATACAGGATTTTGAAGATCTGCGTACTAACAATTATGTGTATGTGGACAAAA
>JAISUK010000046.1 GCA_031272075.1 Dysgonamonadaceae bacterium | reverse complement strand
CTCGTCACATCCTGGGGCTGGAGAAGGTCCCAAGGGTTGGGCTGTTCGCCCATTAAAGTGGCACGCGAGCTGGGTTCAGAACGTCGTGAGACAGTTCGGTCTCTATCTGTTGTGGGCGTTGGAAATTTGCGGGGAACTGACACTAGTACGAGAGGACCGTGTTGGACAGACCACTGGTAAACCGGTTGTCGCGCCAGCGGCATAGCCGGGTATCTACGTCTGGAAAAGGATAAGCGCTGAAAGCATCTAAGTGCGAAGCCGGCCCCAAGATTAGATTTCCTAAAAGGGAGGTTGCAGACGACGACCTTGATAGGCTGCAGGTGTAAAGGCAGTAATGTCATAGCCAAGCAGTACTAATATCCCGAAACTTATCGAAACAGACCTCGCCTCGGCCTGTTCCTGTTATTTGTAGCCGAATGTTAAAATCGAAAAAAAAAAGACATTCAGGTGGTTATAGCGTCGGGGTTCCACCTCTTCCCATTCCGAACAGAGAAGTTAAGCCCGATTGCGCCGATGGTACTGCGTATAGTGGGAGAGTAGGTAGCTGCCGTTTTAATAAGAAAACTTTCCGAGTCATAAAAAACCCGGAAAGTTTTTTTAGTTTTAAAGTGGAATTAACGGATACGATCAATTAGCATCCAAAACCTGTTAGGTTTTCAAAACCTAACAGGTTTAATCGTAAAATGAATGAATTGATGATTAATACGACGGATATCCAATCAATACCGATAACAGCAGGATAGGATGTTCCCAACCCGACGTCATCTTTTACGTCGCTGTATTTGAAATGATGGAATGCATGCTGCTTTTTCAACCATAGTAAAAAGCATATAAGTCGCAGGAAATACAATCCTTCAATCCTTCAATCCCTCAATCCCTCAATCCTTCAATCTAATTTGTCGCTCCGCAATGATCTCTGTAAACAGCCGGTAGAGTTCAAGGTCTTCGGAAGTGCCGTGAAAGAGTCGATACAGGCCGTCACCCCCCTCGTAGTAGCTGATGTTTTTGTCGCGGAAGACATTGTTGCGTTTAAATGCGTCGATGTAGTCGAGCATCCGTTGCCGTTTGGCACCGCCCCACAAGGCATTAGCATCGAACTCAAACTCGTTCGACATATTGTATTTGTTGGCAAGCGCGCAGGCCTCATCCAATCGTGAGAGCGGAACAGAGGTATCGAAAAAATAATTGGGTTGCAGCCAAGCTTCATCGAAGCCGAAATCAGCCCATTGGCTGTAACCATCGGCATTGAAATAGGGGATCCAGTAAAAATTCAACCCTTTGGAATGGATGTAATCGGCCACCGTTTTCACGATGGTACGGCTGTTACCTACCGCTTCAGAAACCCAATAGAAGCCTGCAAGTTGTATATTATTGAAACTCGCTGCTTTATATTCGGATATGGCATAATCGATATACCATTTGGCAGCAGTGATCCGGTCGTCGTCGTTCAGGAAACTCAGGGTTTTGCCGTCGACCTCACCCCAGTCAGACTGCCCTTTTATCGGTTCAGGCATGGTCAGCACCACTTTCCGGAGTCCGGCAGCGGGCGCTTTGGGTTTGATTTTTTCGATCAGGTTGTCCAAAGCCTGGGCGCTGAGATTTTCGCGAAACAGGCAATGTTGCACCAGTTTTGTCCATTCTGTTTTGCGGGCAGGGTTGTGTCCGTAACCGGTACAAAAATCGTAATTAACATCGGTAAATTCAATGAAAAGGAAGCCGTCGAAAAGCCAGTCGTGACTGCCGTTTTCCCTTTCGAGGGAGAGATAAGGCGCGAAACGTGTTTCATTCCACTCCGGACGGTGCGTCCCGTAGCTGTCGTAAATCAGCACGAGATCGCGGATGGTTGCTTTACCGACGGGCGATTCCGGCATTGTGAGTACTGTTGAGACCATGGTAAATTTGATGCTTTCATTCCCGGCTTTCAGCCAAACCCCCTGATTTTCTTTCGACAGGTTGTAGACTGCCTCTTCCGATTCGGGGTATTCCATGGTAACACCCTTGTTGACGGTCAGTTTGATTCTGACGCTGTCTTTTTGAAACTTGCGTGGCAATGCCACTTCAATCATCCTGGCATTGTTGTCGATGCTGATTTCCGACGGGGAAATGTTAAGCACGGCGGCAGCAAGGATGTAATCTCCTGTTATCGTCGGCGTTTCGGGATCCTCAGGTGTGACAGGATCTTTGTCATTGCCGCCACAGCAGAAAATCAGCAAGGGCAAGCACAAACAGAGCAATATCTTTAGTTTGAATCCCATTGCCGATTAGTTTCCGCCGCTTTTTTGCCCATAGAGCGTTATTTCCGAACAGCTCATCAAGGGTTCGGTGCCCCACGATTCAAGGCAACGGACACGTACGTATCGGATAGCATCTTCGGCTGCAACGTCGGCATTGGTGCCGGCTTCCCAGGCTTCTGCGTCTCCTTCGCCGTATTGTGTTCCGGGCAATCCCGAAGGTTTAATCTGCTCCATGGTTGCGAGTTTCACCCATCCCGACCACTCCCAGTTGCCGTCTTGAGGCGGCGTTGCGGAACATCCCCAAACTTCCCATTTGCGAGCAGCCGAGAAAGTGTATTGCCAATAATGATTGACACGGACGCGACTTATCCGGTAAGTCTCTCCCAGATTGATTGTCAGTGATTTGGGATCGGGACTGTTGACAGTATTGAAGGTAAAAGTCATGTACGCCGAAGGCAACTGAAGCATGTAGGGGTCGCTGAACGACTTGCTCCAAGCGCCATCCCAAAGATTTTCAATCTTATTGGTTTCGTAGTACATGTGACCGACCGGATAGAAAGGACCATCATTGTCGAGCACCAATTTTTTCCATTTTGATTTATCGATTTCTTCCTCAAGCAGCGGTGTCAATTCGGCATACAGCGTGTCGGAAAAATTATCCCAACGGTCGCGGATATAAATACCGTATTTCCGAGTTATCGGCGGCAATCCGCGAAAGATATAGGTAGTATCTTCCGCTCGTTTGGTATAATAACCGTCGTAATCGGTAAAAACGCCGTCTTCGTCGATATATCCCAGCAGGAATGCGAGTTCTGCGCCCGAATTGTTGAGAAATTCCAACCGGACTCCACCGAACATGGCATTGATTTTTACCGATTTGAATACTTCAAAGAAGGGTGGCGGCAAGGGATGTATCTTTACTGTTTTCGCAGCAGATTTCGCCCCTCCGGTACCTACGCAGTAGAGGTGAACATCCACTTCTGCCGTACTTGACAGTCCGGTGATAACAATCACTGTGGAGTAGGACGATGATTTGAAGTTCAGCGTTTTGCCTTCGATGGTTGTCAGTTCTGCTTCCACATAGAGCAGATTCTTGTCGACGGGCAGTTTGTAATGTAGCTCTGCGCCGCCCGCAAGCGGAACTTCGGTAATATCCGTTACCTGTCCGGGCACGAGTCCATCGGGAGCAATCGGGCTGTTTTGTTCTGCCGTACAAGAGAAAAACATTACAGCCGCCAGAAGGAAAAGTATCTTATTTAAATTCATATCACATCGAATCATACCGGTATTATTCAAACATATATTTTCTGAAAGATATTTCGCCCAGTGTAAAAATGCCCTGGTTATCCCAGTTTTTCAGGCATTTCACCCGGTAATAGCGGGCTACGGGCACCTCTTCGCGTTGAAATTCAAATCCTTCACCGGCAGCATAATAGGCGTCTTGCTGGGCGTTCTTCGCATTGTGATCGGTTGAGCCGACTGAAGAGTTATCGTATTCGCCGATTTTTATCCAGTTGTTCCAACCGTCGGCTGCTGTAGGAGCGCCGCTACCGTTGAAAGCGTACAACTCCCATTGCTGCATGCAGGAATAGGCAAACGGCCAGTAGTGGTTGAGGTGAAATTGTTGCAGGCGTGCCCTGGCGCCGATATCGAAAGTCATCCAAGTCGGTTGAGAAGCGTCGGCGGGGGAGGTGTAAACGGTGCAGTAACCCATTTGCACTGCCCACGACAGGTTCCAGAGTGGGGTTGCCATCGTGCCGATTTTCCCGTCCCACAGGCAGTTTTTAGCGCTGGATTCGTCGGGCTGGTAGGTGATGTCCGGGTCAAAACCGCTGACATGATAGATGGCGTAGGGCTTTGGAATATCCTGTGACATCGTTTCGGGGTCGATCACTTTTTCCGGTTCGGGTCCGAAGTTGTCGATGGCTTCGGGTTCGGGGACAAACAATGTTTGCAACATGACCGGCAACGCAATATTGACATTTTCCAGCACGGTTTTTGTGTCGGTATTGCCGACGAACACTTTGTGTTGCACATCATCGAGCGCGGTATATTCGATGTTTGTACCCAAACTTTTGGCGATCGAATCACTCCAGTTGACTGTCAGCGCAAACGTTTGTTCGTTGTAAAGCACGTTTGTTGTCTGGCGGTTCAATAATCCGCTCACATAGCGTATCCCGTAAGTGCGTGCGGTCAAGTAGGCCGGCACTGAGCGGTTTCCGAAAATATCGTAAGTAAAGATTTCAAAACTGTAGGTATTTTCCGGCAGGTTCTCTATCAGGCAGTTGATCGTATCGGTGGTCAATGCCGCACGGTTGATATCTACCAGCGTCGAATCGGCCCTAAGATCCCAGTATATCACCGCCTTGTTAACATTGGGATCGGGACTGAGCACGAATTGCAGCAACAGCCTGTCGTATCCTGCAAAATAGGCGAGATCGTTGGCTTTTCCGGCATAGCGGAGTTCTTCAGGGTCGATATAATCCGATATTTCGGGTTTATCGGCGCAGGCGATAAAGCCTGCAACTGCCGCAAAGACGCATAAGATTTTTAATATTCGTTCCATATTTCTGAGTTGTTAATTCTTTTTTTGTCCAAATAAAGTGATTTCTGCGCAATTCATCAGCGGTTCGGTAGCCCACGATTCGAGTGCGCGGACGCGGATATAGCGGACAGCGTCTTCGACTTCCACATCTCCGCTGGTGCCTGCTTCCCAAGCTTCGGCATCGCCTTCGCCGTAAGAGATTCCCGGCAATCCGGAAGGTTTAATCTGTTCCATATAAGCGAGTTTAACCCAACCTGGCCAGTCCCAGTCGCCATCTTGTGGCGGGGTGGTGCTGCATCCCCAGACTTCCCATTTTCGGGCGGCCATGTACTCGTATCTCCGGTAATGATTGACACGAATGCGGCTGATGCGGTAGGTATCGCCCATATCGAAAGTCAGCGATTTGGGATTGGTTGATCCGTTTTCAAAGAATCCGAACTGCAAATACGCCGAGGGCAACTGAAGCATGTAGGGGTCGCTGAACGATTTACTCCAGGCGCCATCCCAAAGATTTTCGATGCGATTTATCAGATAGTACATGTGGCCAACCGGATAAAACGGTCCGTCGTTATCGAGATAAACTGCTTGCCATTTCGATTTATCGATTTCCTCTTCGAACAGCGGTGTCAGGTTCACAAACATTGTATCGGAAAAGTTGTCCCATCGGTCGCGCACATAGATACCGAAGCGTTTTTCTTCTGCGGGCAAGCCCCGGAAGATATACATACTGTCGGCAGCATTTCGGGTATAATAGCCGTCGTAGTCGGTGAAAGTCCCGTCTTCCTCGATGTATCCTAGCAATAACGCCAATTCTGCGCCTGCCCTGTTGTGAAATTCCAGTTTTACGCCGCCGAACATGGCAGAGAGGATCACTGATCTAAAGACTTCTTCAAAAGGCGGATCGAGAGGATGGATGCGAAAGGACTGTGCTTGCGACCGCACGCCGTTTTTGCTGACGCTGAAGAGCCACACATCGATGGGGTTGGTGCTTGCCAAGCCGGAGATGATGATGCTGGACACGTAAGACGAGGATTTGAAATTCAATGTTTTCCCTTCGGGTGTAGTCAATTCTGCTTCCACATAGAGCAGATTTTTATCGTCAGGCAGGCTATAGCTAATTTCTGCGCCGCCTGCCAATGGCGTCTCCTTGATGTTGTAGACCAGCCCCGGGGCATCACCTCCCGAAACGATCGGCTGGTTTTTCTCTTCTTCGCACTGCGAAAGGACGAAGAAGCAAAACAATACGATTCCTGTTAATTCAATCTTTTTCATCGCAGTAATGTTTACCATCCGGGATTTTGTACAAGATTGGGATTGCGTTGCAACGAATAGATCGAAATCGGCCAGAGATAGTCGCGCGGGGTCACAAACTGCTGGTTGAAGATGGTGAGCGGCTGGTAGTATTCGTTGACTCCGCGACCGCTGGTGTTCCATCCCGTCATGTTTTTATTCTGGAAATCGGCAGCTTCTTTCCAGCGTCGGATGTCCCAGATGCGTTGTCCTTCAAAAGCCAGTTCTATTTCGCGCTCTTGATGAATGATTTTGCGCAGACCGTCTTGGGTGTTCGGTTTGTTGGGTTCGCGGGAATATTGCGACCACGATGTTTTCACCCCTTCGAGACCTGAGCGGGCGCGAACGCGGTCGATGTATTCAATCGCCAAATCGCGCTGTCCGACTTCGTTGAGCGCTTCTGCGTAAAGCAGATAGAGGTCCGCGAGGCGAAATTCCGGCCAGTTATACCACTTGCCGCCCACAGTAGCCCAAGGATCGGAATTTTGACTGGTGAAATACATACTCGTCAGTTTCAGGATGTAATAACCCGTTTCGGAGATATGGGTTGTGCCGCCAATCAGTCCGTTTCGCTGAGCAAAACGGGCATGGATTTCGCTGTTGGTATTGTTTAGGTAGTCGGCTTCGTTCCCATATTTGTTCCAGTAAACTCGTGCTCCGTCGAACAGCAGGCTGGCATAGAAGCGATTTTCGCGGTTCATATTCAGTTTGGCGGTGGCGGTTCCCTTCACAATATTGATATTCTGCTCTTCGCCTGCCACTTCAGTTTCGTAACGATGTTCATAATCGTAGAATCTGTCTTCTTCGATGGGCACTCCATTTTTGGAATAGAAGCGTTCGGCCATACCCAATGTCACGGAGATAAAGGATGACACATATCCGCCGGTGGTTTCGGGCACGCCATCGAGGCGCGGCGGCAACATGCGGATCTGGAAGTTGTTGTAAGCATCCGGCCATGGATTAGTCAGCCTTGTCCAGATGATTTCTTCGTTGTAGCGTTCGGTGAAAGCTTCCCGGAGATTGATCTGATAGCGCAGATTGTTCGAGATTTCAAACAAGTTTTTTGTATAGTACAATTCCTTTTCCGGGAGCGATTCGATGGCTTCTGCGCAGGCGTCGGCAGCGCGTTGCCATTTCTGTTTCCAGATATCGTCTCCCCATTGATTGGTCGGGAACAAATGGACGCCGTCTAAGTCTACGTAGTTTTTGTAGTCGTCGTTGCCGTTAAACAGGTCGCTGGCAGCAGTAACCAGTATTTTGGCTTTCAAAGTCAGCGCTGCGCCGCGGATGGCACGTCCTTCTTCAATCAGTTTGTTGGGCAATACGAGCGGCAGGTCGGCGGCGGCTTTGTCGCAGAGGTTTGCCAGGTAGTCTACCACTTCGTCAACGGTGTTGCGCTTCACCCGGATTTCTTCGGGAGTGGAGGAAACAGGGATGTTGACGTCGGTAATCGGAATCGGGCCATACATCCTGAAGAGGAAGAAATGGTACATGGCTTTGAGGAAATTGGCTTCGCCAATCCAGCGTGCGCGGTCTATCTGACCGACTTCAGGCACCCGATCCGGTTTTTGCATCTCTTCGATGAAGATATTGCAGTCGCGAATGCCTTTAAACATACTGTTCATGCCGTTCCATCCGTCCCATGCGTTGATGAGCGGGGAGTTGGAGTTTTGTTCTCCGCGAGCAATCTTCCAGGAATAGTTTTCGGCATAGTTGTTGTCGTAAAACGTCCAGGCGTCGTCGGCGCCGAGCCAGAGGATATTGCCTTTGATGTCGCCGGCAGACCAGATATTTCCCATATTTGTATTCGGCATGTGGGTATAGAGCGTAGCGAGGTAGTTTTCTGCCGTTTCGCGTGTCTCAAACACGTGGTCGAGGTTGGCGATATTATCAGGAATGACATTCAGGTAATCGTTACATCCGGTGCTACCGAAAGCGAAGATTAGCAGGATTGCCGATGCTGTTTTTATTTTGTTGGTAATCATTGTCCGTTTCATGTGTTAATAAATTTAATGATTAAAAACTCAAACGGATTCCGGCGTTGAATACCCGTTGAAGTGGATATCCCAGCCCGTTTCCTTTCATTTCTACATCCCAAAGCTGGAATCGGCTGAATGTAAACAGGTTCATTCCGTTTACATAGAAGCGGAAGCCGTCCAGTCTCATTTTCTTTATCCAGTTGCCTTTCGGTTCGTAGCCTAATTCTATCGTTTTCAAGCGGATAAAAGAGCCGTCGCGAAGCCACCAGGTCGATGGGTGGTTGTTGTTAGCAATCGTTTCCGTAGAAAGACGCGGGAAGAAAGCGTAAGGATTGCGATTTTCCTCCGACCAGTGATCATCTGCGACTACTTGCAGCAGGCCGGTTTGTTTTCCGCTACCGCGATCAACGAATGGCGTTATTGCGGATGCGCCGGTCGAAGATCCGATTTGGATTGTGACCCTGCCCTGTCCTTGAAAAAAAGCGTTCAAGTCGAAATTCTTATATCCTATTGAGAAACCGCAACCATACACGATTTCGGGCACTGTAGGATAGCCGATTTTCACTTTATCCTGGTCGTCGATCACGCCGTCGCCGTTTACGTCACGGTATTTGATGTCGCCTGCCATGTATCCTTCGCCTCCGAATTGAGCGGGCGAATTGGCTACTTCATATTCGTCAGTAAACAAGCGTTCTGCAATAAACACTTCGGGTGTATTCCAGTTATATCCCACGCGCGAAAGGTATCGCATATTTTCAGGATATTCCGGCTCTTCATATTTTGTTGCCTTGTTGGTTGAGTAGGTGAGAGTGCCTCGCAATGACAGCCACAAATCATTCGAGAGGTTTTTGTTGTAATCGGCTGTGATTTCAAATCCTTTCGACTTCATTTCGCCGATGTTGGCAGAGACGTCTGCCAGCAGCCCCATGGTGGTAGGCAGGCTGTTGCGTAACATCAGGATGTTGGTGCGTTTGTCGTTGTAGATATCAATTTCCAGATTGAGCGCATGAAAGAGGCCGAGTTCGATGGCGAGGTTGGATTTGTACGAGCGTTCCCAGGTAATCTCGTCGTTTCCATACCGGATCACCGAGATTTTTTTGTACGATTCAGTATTGTCAGTACCGAAGTAGATGGTTTTTGAGCTGGGGATGCTCATCATATTCAGGTAAAAATACCGTTCTCCGCCGTAGTTGATCCAGTCGGTAAGGTTGTCGTTACCCACAACGCCGTAAGAGGCCCTGATTTTTATTTTCTCAATATATTTCTTGATCGGCGCCATAAATTTTTCTTCAGTCACATTCCAAGCCAGGCCGTATGACGGGAAAAATCCCCAGCGATGTTTCTGGTCGAAGCGTTCCGAAGCATTGTATCCAAAGTTAAATTCCGCCAGGTAGCGGTTGTCGAAGCCGTAGGTGAGCCGTCCGGAAAAACTCATGTTTCGTTGCGGGAGTGACCTTTCGAGTGTTGATGCAGCTGAGAGTTTCTTTTCTCGGACATAAGCCGCAATGTTGGAAGTGACAGCATGGATGTCGAAAGTACGGTCGTATGCAGTGTTGAGTTCGATCCAGTCTTCGTTCCACACTTCTTTGGAGATTCCTGAAGTGGAATAGCTGAGGCTGGGGTTTCCCTCGTTGAGCGAGGTCAAGCCGTTGATCACGTCTTTCTTTTCGGGGTCGAGCGTCGCTTTGTAGTAATAAGGCACGATGCTTCTTGAGAATCCGCTGCTGGTATTGCGTTTGGTATACACCATCAGTCGCGCTTTCAGTCCTGGGGTGATTGCCTCCAGATCCTGTTTGAGGTCTAGTTGAGCTGTTATTGCAGTTTCATCTGTTTCCGAATAGCCTGAGAGAGCGTTGGCATAAGGGTTGAAGTAGTCGGGGGTGCCCGAGCCGATAGATTTTTCCGCGTTTCCAAACAGCGGGTGCTTCGACCAGGGCATGTATTCCTGCGGATAGATCGCGGGGAATTTTACCGGGTTGGCATAGAGCATGCTGCTGAATATCTCACTACCGGTGCCGACCGAAGGGCCATGCAGGCTGTTAAACAGTCCCGATACGCGGAAAGAGGCGTCGGTGGTGGAAGTAAACTGCAGGTCGATATTGGACCTGAGTTCGATGGTTTGATTTCTGACATTGGTATTGAAGTCGTTCAATTCGTGGGTTTTGAGTACGCCATTGTCAATCTTGTACGACATGGAAAGGTAATACCTGGCTTTTTCTGCGCCGCCCGAAATGTTCATGTTTGCGCGATGATTGAGGGTGTAGTCCTTGATCATCATGTCTTTCCAGTTGTTGTTGGGATAGATGAGCGGGTCGGCGCCTGCAATGGTACGGTCGATCTTTTTGGGATCGTAAGGTCTTTGAGCAAGCGGATCGCGGGTCAAAGCCGCCTCGTTCGCCAATTTCATATAGGTAATGTTATCGGCCAGGGCAAAATCTTTGGTATTTCCCGAAAGCGAGCTTTCAAACCGCATGTTGAACTTGGTTTTTCCTGCTTCGCCCGCTTTGGTCTGAATCAGCAAGACGCCGTTAGCGCCGCGGGTTCCATACATAGAGGTGGCGGTAGCGTCTTTCAATACCGAAAACGATTCGATGTCGTCAGGCTGAACGCGCGCCAGTTCTGAGGAGGTAGATTCTATTCCGTTGATCAGGATCAGCGGGGCGACGCTTTTGCCCTCGCCTTCGAAAGAACTTACCCCGCGCACGAAAAATTCGGCATTGTCGCGACCCGGCTCTCCGCTAAGCTGATAGCTGATCAGTCCGGCGACCCTTCCGGCGAGCATGGTGGTGAGGTTGCTGGTCGGTCCTTTCAGTTCTTTCGGCTTGAGGGTAGAGATGGATCCTACCAGTGTGGTTTTCTTTTCCACACCCCAGGCCGTGATCACCACTTCGTCCATCAATTGCGCATCTTCGTGCATGACGATGGTGAGTTGGGACTTGTCAGCCCTTACTTCCTGCGTGACGAATCCGAGGTAAGTAATGACCAGCGTGTCCGACAAACTTGCCCGCAATGAGAAAGTTCCTTCAAGGTCGGTGATGACTCCGACCTTTGTTTTTTTGTTTTCTACCGAAGCACCTATCAGCGGTTCGGCTGTTTTATCAATGACTTTGCCGCTGACTATTCGGTCGCCGGATTGCGCCGAGAGACTGCTCAAAGTCGTTACGAGGCATAACGCCACAAAAAGACATTTTTTCATTTTAATCATGTTTCGCACTATATAAATCTTGATTAACAAGATAAAAATTAATACAACATATTATCTATGTAATTTACCAAAATTCAATAATTTTCGTAAATATAATAAAAGATAGTAGACTACAAAGGTACATAAAAGATTTGAAAATGCAAAACAGTTTTAGATCATGCGACCTCCCGCAAATTCAACAAACAAGTGTAAAAATCATTAAACTGCTCGTCCATCAAGATATATCTCAATAATAATTAGTACTTTTTCCTATAAATTTTACCTGAAATTATTAAGCGGTTGCGTTTAATGAGAAGATTATATGCTAACTTTGCAATCGGTAAAAAAGGAGATTATTTGAAGGTAATGCCGATGCTGTGGCGGATAAGGCGCGACGTTGACATGCGCATTGAGCCGCACGTGATAGTTCCGGAGGAAGACTACGCAGGCTTTCTCGAAGAGATACAGCGAACCTGGATATTAATTGACTAATAAACAGGCATTTGCCAATGAAGACTCATTTTAATCCCCGTCGGATGCCTTCTTTGATGGCATTCCACTGATTTCCGGTCAAGATATGCGAAAGTTCGAACACCATGATGCCGTCGGTATTTTTCAGGCAGAGATAGACGGCATCAGACACTTTGAGCGAATTGTTGCCGTAGGCATAACTGCCGATGGAACCGCACACTTTGCAATCGTCCATGGTATATTGCGAATAGGTTGTGACAAAATTCTCTACCGTCCAGATGGATTCCGGATATTCCGTTTTCCAGATATATTCGGAATACGAACCGAGAGAAAAGACGTCGAGGACATCGGCAAAGCCGGTTTCATTGTAAGTGTCGGTATACACCGCGCCTTGGGGATGGTACTTTTTGCTTGCCCAGTTTTGACCAACGGTGTAGCGCCCCACCCAGTCGGCGCCCGACCAGAGGTGAAATTCGATTTCCGGGTTGATTGCTTTGACTCGGTTGCGGATATTTGTCACCAGGCTGGTGATGGTTTTCGTGCGAAATTCGATCCATTGCTTGTAGAGCGGACCGATGCCGCCGGTGGAAGTAATGATGTCGTTCAGGTTGGGGACCGACTGACCGAGATTCGCTTCAAAAGTTTTGATCGTTGTGGGACCAAACCCGTAATTTGCGCCATACCAACGGCAGTAGTCGAGGCAAAACCCCTTGAGTTTCGGGTATTTCCTTACGATCTCTTCGCAGATGGAGATGACAAAATTCTGCACATCGGGAATACAGGGATTGAGCATGACGGCGTCCAGAGGGCTGCCGGTGCCGGTAGTCGTTTGAGTACGCATATCCACGATATTGGCAGGGTTACTGCCGATCATTTCGAACTGTGTTTTGCCGTCCCAGCGGTTGTCGTCATAGATAGGTCCCTGTTTCTGAGAAGAAATGCCGTATCCCATGGTTGAGATACTCGCGATAACGCCTATATCGAGTTTTTCCGCCTCTTCGAGGAAGAAAGCGAGATAATCCCAATCGCGATTGACGGTTTCGTTGCCCCAGACTTTCAGCTCGGGCAGGATATCACTCTTGTAGAGGGCATATCCGATTCCCGGTTTCACATCCAGGTAGATCTCGTTGAAGCCGGTTTCCGCCGCCTTGGTCAGGTAGGTTGTCACAGCTTCTTTGTTTGCGAAGCGGCTGAAATTGGAATGCGCATCGATCCACATGGAGATACGTTTGTTTTGCGGGTTTTCAGGTCGTTCGATATCGGTAGGAATGTCCGGGTCGGTCGGTTCCGACCCGGTATCATCCTTTGAGCAACCTGCTGCGCAAAACGAAATTGTAATAAGCAATAAAAACAATGTTCGTTTCATTCAAAGCAAGTTAATTTGTAAGTGTATAATCCGAGGCGGCCAAACCATACAGACATGTAGGCTTCGCCTGCCTCTTCGTTCCAGTACCAGGAAGTCCAGCCACCGAAACTCCAACCGCGATTCACGGGGAATGCGATATTCAAGTTTGCGTGGGTGAGCGTTTGCAAATCGGAGGTCAATACAGCCGCCGAGTGCCACCATCCTGTTCCGCTTGTTACCAAAGCGTAAGTTTTGCCGTTTACCACCATGCCGTTCACGACAGGAGCGCGTCCGCCGGTTCTTGAGGTAGTGAATCCAGTGCCTACCCACCAAGCCTGCAGCGTGTTTTGCCACAGCGGCGGCATGATGGCCAGCGTCGATCCTGCAAAGGAATTGACATAACAGTGGATGGAATTGGCGGCCGCCGCCACCCCTTCGGTGTCGCCGATGAAGAAGTTGGGCGCGTCGGAATCGTCAAACGGGGAAATCATCTGAAATCCCACACAATCGTCGCTGGCATAACCGGTAGTGATGGTCGAATAATCCGAAGCCATCCGTCCGCCGGTGACTTTGATGCGGTAATGGCTGCCCACCTTGTCGCGCATGGCGAGGGCCGTGATCCACGCATCGCCCTTGATGTCGCCCGCAACCTGAAAATTATTGCACAGGTCGCTGTTCGACATGGCGAGGTTTACTCCTATCGTTCCAATTGACACAGGTGCGCTTGTTGTCGATTCCCAATAAAATACTTCGCTTGTAGTGCCGGAAGTAACAGCGCCCACGCAACGCCCTTTGTAGTCGGAAGTGATCATTTTCAGATTGGCGATATTGATAGAGCCGGTATTAAGCGTGCCTGCGGGTTCCAGCGTCAGTTTGTTCACCACCTTGATACAGTGCGGAGAAGATGTATTTTCCCGAATGTATGCGCGGGAAAGCAGCACGATATTGTCGCCGCAGTAAGCGTGATACATCTCCAGGTCACCGTATTGAATCGCCGGTAAGTCGAAATTTCCCTGTGTTCCGGGGTATCCGAGTTCGGGAAAGAGTTTGGCAGTGCCGATTTCGGCATAACTGAAGCCATCGCCGTAAGGCATTTTGTCGGAAATGCCCCAAGTGACTGTATACACATGGTTGTTACGTCCATCCTGGGAAGTCACGGTATATTTCACGCCACCGGTCTGGGCGAAGTTTTGCGGAATCCAGGGATCGGGTGAGACGGTAGCGCCTTTCGACAGGAAGAAGAGCGGCACTACCGAATCCAATTCCGCTTCGGCGTCGAGATAGGGCGATACCTTGATTATCACCGAGTCGGCGGTGATCTTCGCGTTAAAAGTCGTACCGCTTCGGCCTTTCACACTGAAAGCATTGATGATATTGGCTTCGGAGCCAAGTGATTCTTCGTCCTTGCAGGACAAGAGCATCACCGACATCAGGGCAGCAAAGAGCGCCGAATAAAAATAGCTATTTATTTTTTTCATGATTCAATACATTTTTAACGGTTTACTCATAATAACCTCTGATGCGGTATTGACGGGTGGTTCCCGTGCCGGAAGTTACCTTTACAATAATGCCGTCGCCGGTAATGTCGTGTTTTCCGGACAGTGAGGGCGTGATAAATTCGTCGTAAGTCACGGTTGCGCGGAGGAAGACATTTGTCAGATCCACATCGTTTTTCAACGATTCCGACAAGGCAAACAAGATCAGTCCGTATCCGCCTTCCACATCTTGCTGTTCGAAAGTCCCGAAGACTTCATTCCCGTCTTTATCAAATTCGTGGATTTCTCCTCTGTATTCCGCTCCGGCGTGCGAGGGCTTCAGTATCAACTGTTCGATGGTGTTCGTGTCGTGTATGAAATCCTCGTCTACTTTGGTGCAGCCGGGTGTCGATAGCAGGATTGCTATGAACGCAAGCAAGATGCCTGTTTTATATAATTTTATATTATTCATACGTCAATAATTTGTTTTTAATTTCATATTTCTAATTTCTAACTTCTAACTTTACCACAGCGGGTTGTCTTCACAAAGTTTATTGTTTACGACTTCCGATTCGGGTAATGAGAAATAGTAATATTTTTCGAGGAAAATGCGTGGAACTCCCGCGTCGCAATCGACGGTTTCGTAGGTGTAAGCGGTTGCTCCCGTTCGTGTAATCCTCACTCCGTGAGCCAGCTGTCCGTTGATCACGTTTTCAGCCATCCGCCAGCGGCGCAAATCCCAATAGCGGAATCCTTCGCCTGCCAGTTCCACGGCGCGTTCCTTACGCAAGAGTCGCATGAACGCCTCTTTGTCGGGAGCGTCAGCAGTGGTTTTCGCGGGCAGATTTACGCGTGCGCGCAGTTCGTTCAGTACCCCCAGCGCCTGCGTATTGTAGCGCGCGTAGTCGGCTTCGGCGTAAGCTTCCGCTTTGTTGAGCAACACTTCTGCATAGCGGAGCACTGCGTCGTACTGATAGCTGTTTTTCGTCAGAAATTCGGTATTTCCTTCCTGCAGGTATTTACGCAGGTAGTAGCCGGTGCAGGTATGTCCGTTGGTAGCGCCCGACTGGGTATAAGCCAGGAAAGCGTCTGATCCGCCCGTGTAGGTCTGGATGGTACGACCTTCCCACGAGGCGCCGTTGTAGAGAATCGTGGCTTTGAAGCGCGGTTCGCGGTTGGAGAACGGATCGGAATACTTGCTTTGCCAGGTCGTCCAGCTGAAAGCCGTACCGTCGGAAAATTCGTAGAGGTCGGCGAGTTCGGCTGTAGGGACATGTTCCGCATAGACTTCGGTGGTATATACCGCGTTGTCGCCGAAAGGACGGTTGTAGCGGTCGAAATTGTGCGTAACGGTGCCTTGCAGGTAATAGAGTGCGAAGAGGAGTTCGTTGGAATTGTCCTGTCCGCCATCAACCTGAAATACTTTGGCATAATCGGGAGCCAGAGCGCCGCCCATGTTTTTCACCGAGTCGGCGGCAGCGATGGCTTTCTCCCACTGTTTGGCGTGGAGCGCCATGCGCGACATCAGTCCGTAGGCAGCTCGGCGGGTCGCCCTGCCTTTCCATTCTGCCGGCCAGGAGTAGGGCAGGTGATCGGCAGCCCATTGGAGTTCGCTGATGACGAAATCCCAACTTTCGGCTTCCGTTGAGCGTTTGCGGTCGATGTCTTCTTCGTAAGCACCGTCGTCAACGCCGTTGATACCGGACGTTTCAGTACGGATAGGTACGCCGCCGTAAACGCGGATCAACAGATAATAAGCGTAAGCGCGACAGAAGCGGGCTTCAGCGCGACGCACATCGCACCATTCTTTTCCGAATTTTTTCTCGCCATAGCGGTCGATATCGGCAAGCAACACATTGGCGCGGCGGATACGGGTGTATACGTCCGACCAACATTCAAATGCGCCGGCACCCCCTTTAGAGAATGCGCTTGGAAGTTGTAACGCCTTGTTGTAAGGGTGGTTGTACATTTCCCACGAAGTCGATTTCATGATATCGGAAAAACTGTCGAAGTAGCGCGTACGGCTGTTCACCACCTGCGAAAAGTCGGTAAAGAGTTTATAGGAAGCAGTGACGTACATGTCGGCGGATTTTTCGCCGCTCCAGATTGCCTGGTCGGACACCGCATCGGTTTTGTTTATATCCAGCACTTCGTCGTTGCAGGAAGATATTATCAACAACAGGGATAATAAACCTGCGGTTAGCATTGAAATTTTATTTTTCATTTTTGTATCCTCCTTTGTTTTAGAATGTGACATTAAGACCTAAACTGTATGTTTTCTGCTGCGGATAGTAACCTCTACTGACAGAGGGACTTTCCGGGTCTACATACTTGAAATGGCTGAACGTAAGCAGGTTTGTGCCTGCCACGTAGATATTTACTCGGCTGAACGGGGTTTTTCGCAATACCTTTTCGGGGATGTTGTATCCGAAATTGGCGTTTTTCAGGCGCAGGTATTCGCCGTTGACCACCCAGCGGGTAGAGCGCCAAGCGTTGTTTCCGTTGGAGACGGTGCTCAAGCGGGGATATTCGGCGTCGGTATGTTCGGGCGTCCATGCGTTTTCTACCAGATAGTAGGGGGTATTTCCGCCTTCAGCAAACATGGAAGTGTAAGGAGTAGAAGAAGTTACGCCGGTGTTATACACGCCGGAAAGTTCGTAATCGGTATGCGTCACGCCTTGCCATAGCAGACTGAGGTAAAAATCTTTGTAAGAAGCCTCCATGTTCGATGAGAAACTGATTTCAGGCACATCGCCGTAGCCGGTTTTCACGTAGTCGTAGGTAGAAGAAATGATGCCGTCGCCGTTCACATCGCGGTATTTGAGGTCGCCTAGACGGATCTGTCCCGATGGCGCGGTAGGATATTGGTCGATTTCTTCCTGCGTTTGAAACAAGCCGATGTATTCAAAGCCGTAACGGGCGTTCATCGACTGTCCGAGGATGGCGCGGTAGCTGGGATAGCTGTCGGTCAACACCCGCGAGATCACTTTGTTGCGTGCAAAGGCAAAAGTGCCGCTCAAGTTATAACGAAAATCGCTACTGAGGCGGTTCTCATGCTTGAGTGCGATTTCGAACCCCTTGTTTTCGACTTTCCCCGAATTGCGGTAAGAAGGATAATAGCTTGCCAATGAAGGGGGATAGGTACCGCCCTGGCTTTCGAGAATGTCGTAAGTCAATTTGTAGAAGACGTCAAATTCGAGGTTGAGTTTGCGGTTCCACAGGTCGAGTTCCAGGCCTGCATTGTAAGAATTGGTGGTCGCCCAAGTCAGATTGCGGTAGACGTATGGATTGATGGTGTAGAACTGGGCGATGGCTTTGTCGCCGAGCACCATGCTGTTTTGCGAAATCCCAAAATTGGAATTGTAGAGAAAAGGGTCCACATTGTCGTTGCCGGCCTGTCCGTAGCTGGCACGGAGTTTGAGGTAGTCAATGGCCGGGAACGCGTTCTGGAAGAAACTTTCCTGCGAGATGACATAACCGACCGAGAAAGAGGGGAAGAATCCCCAGCGCGATTCGGGAGCGAAGACATAAGAGGCGTCGTGTCGGAAAGCAAACTCGGCCAGGTATTTGTTTGCGAAAGCATAATTGAGGCGTCCGATTTGCGCCGCCCGCCCGGTATAGAGATATGATCCGCTGACGGTTTTCTCCGCAATTGTAGTGCCCGTACCCATGGAAATGTCCACCGGATCGTCGCTGTAGTAACCGCGATTGGTGCCGGTCATGGTGCTGGAGTAATACTTGCTGGCTTCGTAGAGCAACGAGGCTGCCACGAAATGGTTGCCGAAGGTCCGTGAATATTCTATCTGCGGTCGCAACAGCCAGGAATCGCCCCAAGAGGCTGATTTGCTGAAGCCGGACCCTTCTGAGTATCCGCTGGCGCCAACGATTTTTTCGTCGAAGGTGTTGTTGACGGAATACAGTTCATAATAGCGGTCGAAATTGGCATCGGTGGTATTGCTGTAGTTGTATGCCGCAAACACGGAGATTTTCAAGCCTTTCAGACAATCCGTCAGGTCGGAGAAGTCGTATTCGAGTTTGAAGTTGGTATCAGCGCGCCAGCTGACTTGGCGTTTGAAGCCCGATTCTGTCAGTGCGGCGTAGGGATTGTTGGCATAGACATTGGAAATCCATGCCACCGGATAGCCCTGAAATTCCGATTTGATGATAGGGATGGCAGTGATGGCCTGACGGACGGGGTTAAATTCTCCTTGGTCGGAGATGTCATACCCCGGCCAGTCGCGGTCGGTGCGATTGGCGGCAATCCCGGTAATGAAGCGCAGGTTTTTCGCGATTTGGATATCGAGATTCGTGCGCAGGTTATAACGCGTGAAGTGGGTATTGATCAGGGTGCCATCCTGGTCCATGATGCCGATGCTGGCAAAATATTTCACTTTTTGCGTTCCGCCCGAAGCAGAGAGATTGTGCTGTTGCATCAGTGAAGTCTGGAATATCTTGTCCATCCAGTCGGTTTGTCCCCACACGCTTTCGGGGTCGCCTTTCATCACTTTCTGCTGGATGTCGGCCGACCACAATGGGGTCAGTCCGTCGAGTGCACGGGCTTTGTTGTGCCAATACATGTAGTCGGCAGCGTTCAGAAATTCCGGCATGGCCGTATTCTGTGTCAGCGTGGTGGAACCGTCGTAAGAAATTTTCGCAGGGCCTTCCGATCCGGATTTCGTAGTAATCAGGATTACCCCGTTTGCTCCTTGCACCCCATAAATGGCTGCCGAAGCGTCTTTCAACACCGAAATACTCTCCACATCGTTGGGGTTGATGTATAACGAGACGCGTGGCACGCCATCGACCACCATCATCGGGCTGTTACTGCCCGCAAAAGAGTTGAGGCCTCTGACAATCAGGGTCGCTTCGTCTGCGCCGGGTTTCCCAGAGCGCTGCATAGCCGTCAAGCCGGGAATTTTTCCCGTCAGCATGTTGGAAACGTTTTGCATGGGCGCTTTCAGCAACTCCTTGCTCGTAATTTGCGAAACGGCGCCGGTCATATTGATGCGTTTCTGGACGCCGTAACCTACAATGACCGCCTCGCTGAGTTGCCGGATTTCTTCTTCCATCACTATATTGATGGTCTGTCGGTCGCCTACTGTCAGCGACTGCGTTTTATATCCCAGGTAAGAAAATTCGAGGATTGCATTCTTGTCGGGCACAATGATCTGAAATGCGCCTTGATCGTCGGCGAAAGTCCCGGTCGTTGTCCCTTTGAGGGCAACGGATGCTCCTGAGAGGGCTTCGTTGTCTTTGTCCACGACTCGTCCGGTTATGACCTTTTGGGAGAACCCGGACATGGCAAACAAAACGACAAACAAAAAAATGCCGATAAATTTCTTTCGGCACAATAGTTTAGAAGGTATTCTCATTAATTTAATTTTATTGTGGGGAGATTGCTCACCCCCTCCCGTTAATATCATTAACGAAAGGTTTGACGTAATAAAAGTATCTATTAATTCTCGCAATAACTGAACCATAAAGCAAAATTTGTTTGGCTTATGGTGAAAAAATAAAAACAAGGGAGGCTGTCGGAAAGGCATGCAGCGATTTTGAGTTTTTAGCGACAGCCTCCTTGTTTACATTTTTATTTCAAAACTGTTTTTACCACAGTTTCTTTGCCTGAAATGCCGATGACTTTGGCAATGAAGACGCCTTTCAAACCTCCGGTAGAGATTTGCGAAACGCCTGCCACGTCGATCACTTTCTGGCCTGTGATGCTGTAGAGCGTAATGGATTTCACCGCTTCGTCACCGGTAAAATAGAGGGTTCCGTCTATCTGTACAGGTGTGAACTGGCTTTCCGGTTTTTTGATGATATTGACCCCTGCGGCTTGTTTCCCGATGGAGGTAATCTCGTAAGCCCCAAAACCCATGTTCGCCGAAATGGTGTAGATGATCGGATGATCGCCGTCCCAGGCAAATGCCACGCCTGCGTCGCCCTGTACATTGGTGTTGTTCAAGACGGCATCGAACATCATCGGCGTAACGGCCTTTACCGTCACCCCTTCGGCAGGATTGTTCGACTCAACTACGCGGGCTGTGCCGGTAGAATAGGTGATGAAAGCCAGGTAGCGATTGCCGTCGTTGTCTTTGCCGAGATGAACCAGCGAATTGGTCTGTTCGCCGATTTCGTCTTCATCCACCCGTCCGGTAAATGTCGGCGATTTGTAGTACAGGCCGTTGTAGCTATCCATCCAGTAGTAAGTGTCGCCACTGGAAGTGATCGGGATGTATGCAGTATTGTTGTAAGCGCCCAAACCGGAGATATTGTCCCAAGTGCCACCGACCACACGGTCGCTGTTGTTGGTGATGGTAATCTTCTGCGGTGTAGGATTGATCACCTGCGGCATGCCTGGTCCCGGCGTCATCATCGAGAAGATATAGATTTCCTGTGTTTGCGGATTGGCGCCGTCAGCGCCGGTGAAGTACATGTTGGGGACATAGATCTTCAGGCTTCCGTCGCTGTATTTGCCGGTGGCCTGCATGCGGTTGCCGAGCGAGGTGAATGCCGGAATGTCTTCTACCGTAACTACCAACTGCGGATCCTGGTCGATGGCGGAATACATCACGATATTGAACGTTTTGCCGCCGCCGTCGTCTTCAGAACGCGGGGAGTTGCCCGCCACATTCGACACGAATACCTTCCCGTCTTCCGAGGCTGCCAGCGCCTGGTAGTTCCATTTTCCTTTATTGAGGTAGTCGGCGGGAATATCCGGTAATTTACCGAGATCGCGGCCGGTAGCAGGATCGACGACATACGTGCCGGTATAGTAGATCGGCTCACCGGAGGAATAATTCACATAACTCGTTCCATAGAACAGGTAAGGCGTGCTGCCGATCTTGGTGTAGGCGAGCCGGTAACAGTGATAGTAGTTACCGAACCACGTCGGAAGCGTATTTTCCCTGGATGTCCTTTCCCACAAGACATTTACGTTTTCGGAATACAAATCCGTACCTGCTTTGCTCACCGTGGTCGCTTCGTAAGCGGCAATTCCCTGGTTGCAGGCAAGAATATAGATAATCGGATGGTCGTCTGTCCAGTCGAAAGCGATATCGCCGGTAAGGTTACCGTTGCTGGTTGCATTCAATCCCAGATTCGTAGGCGATTTGTATTCCAGTTTGGCGCCACCGATTGCGCCGGGGTTCGGGATGGTAAGGCTCCAGATTTCCGCCCAAGCTTTTTCTGTCGTTACATACATCATTCCGAAATAAAGCCGTCCCTTGGCGTCGGTGCCCATATACACCGGATTTGACCAACCATTGCCGATCGGGAATGTGGCCTGCACTGTCGGCGACGAATAATACAGACTGTCGGAAATATATTTCCAGAAGAAAGTGTCGTCTGACATCGGAATATACTTCGGGTTGCTGTAATACTGTCCCAAAACCCCTCCGCGAGGCGGAATGGTGAGGTTTTTGTAGTCTATCGCACAGACATATTCGCCTGGATTGTTCGAATCGGTCACCAATGACAGCACGCCCATTTCTACCAAACCCGAAGTCCCGGTATAGGTGAAATTCGGGAGATAGATTTTCGCCGAACCGTCGCTGTATTT
>JAISUK010000029.1 GCA_031272075.1 Dysgonamonadaceae bacterium | reverse complement strand
GCCGCAGGGGCGGGCGGTGGTGCTTGCAAAAACGGTACTCGACAGTACCGGGAGCGCTGATATTGCGATTGCCGCCGAAAGCGCTTTTGAATATACCGGAAAATCCTCTGTGGCGGTTCAAGGTTGTGGATTGGGCTACTTCCGCCTCAATGATTCTTATAACAATAATGACTGGACATTTATCGACGACAGTGATGTCCTCGATGTCTCTCGTGCATTTATTGGAGCCAAGAACAAATTCCGTAACGACTACTATGATGTGTGTAAAATGCCGCAAACGCGTGAAAGGAGACGTATCGTTGGCGAACACGCCGTCAGTATCACCGATATCCTGAATTTACGGCGTTATAGTGATACAATTTCCATACATCACAGCTCGTTCGATACCCACGGATTTACGATCGACACTTTTTTTACACTCAAGCAACCGGCACCCTCTTCGGTGGCTTACACGGCCGATGTGCCTTTACGAAGTCTTCTGCCTCAAGCAATCGACGGCATTGTCGTAACCGGACTTGGAGCAAGCGCTCACCGCGATGCCATGCCCGTGATCCGCATGCAGGCATGTCTGCAAAACCAGGGATATGCGGTGGGAATCCTTGCCGCAGTGGCAGCAAAAGAAGGAAAGTCGGTTCGTCAGGTGAATATCAAGGAAATTCAACGGCGACTGGTCGCAATCGGAAATCTTCCGGAGAGGGTGCTTTCCGATCAGGATGATTACGGATTCACGGATGCTGCATTTCAGAATGCAGCCCGAACAGTTATAAACAGTTTTGAAGGATTGGAAGTGTTGATGACCGATACGCAGCGAGCAATCCCGTTGTTGAAGCAACAGTATGTAGCCTCGACCGGCGATGCACGGGTTGTCTATGCTCAAATATTGGCCATGCTGGGAATAGCCGATGGCTGGAAAGACCTCGTTGCAAGAATAGATTCATACACCGAATGGGATGAAGGATGGAAATTCACTGCCGGCGGCCAGTTCGGTCGCAACATGAGTCCATTGGATGGCTTGATTATCGCTTTGGGACATACGAAAGAGAAAGCGGCGATTGATGCTGTCATATCAAAAGTAAAATTGTTGACGCCTGAACAGAAATTCTCCCATTTTAGGGCAGTTGCCATCGCTTGCGAACTGATTGGAGAAAAGAAAGCGTCCGAATCGTTATACAATCTGTTGAATATGGATGGTATTCGCGGCAACGAGGTGCTTGACTACAATGCTGCACGCAAAGCTGTGGTGCCCTTTAAGGATGATGTGACTTTTCGCAACAAAGCCCTGAAAGAATTGCACTTGGCTCGTGCTCTCTATCGTTGTGGCGACTTCAACGGATTGGGAGAAAATATCCTTACGGCGTATGCAAATGACCTCCATGGGCATTATGCACGTCATGCGGGACAAATATTAGTTGAGAATATAAAATAAATAATTTAATGCTATGAATATTGATCGTCGTTCATTTGTAAAAGGAGTTTCAGGATTGACATTGGGAGCTTTTACCCCCCTGATGGCTTCGGAATCTCATAAGGAAGTTGGTTTATCAAAAAAATCTCCCTACGAAACGCTTCGTTTTGATGTGATCGTGGTTGGTGCGGGTGCAGCGGGTGTTCCGGCAGCGGTGGCTGCTGCCAGAAGAGGGGTAAAGGTGGTTCTCCTGGAGGAAGATATGACGCCTGGAGGCGCTCCGGTTGATATGTATGTCACGTTCCTGTGCGGAATGCCTCGTGTTGGAATATTCAATGAAATTATTCAGAATCTCAATTTGAATCATACGCTGGCAGGATCGCCTTCAAAGACATTCGGAAAATTCGGTTTTGAAGGTAAAAATCATTGGTGGATGCCTTCGTCGGTAGCTCAGGTTGTGTACGAACTGATCGGAAACGAGAAAAACCTTACGTTGATGTGTGGCGCCCGTGTGGAAGATGTGATTATCAAAGAAAAAGGAAACCGTACACAAGTGCAGGGCGTCAGGATTGTACGTGAAAAGGGGATGCAGGATATTTTGGGAAAAGTAGTGATTGATGCTACCGGAACCGGGTGCGTTGCTGCAAAAGCAGGATGCCAAGTGATGTATGGCAGTGAAGCGAAAAGTGATCACAACGAAAGTGTCGGATTGGAAGTTAGTGACGGCAAAGTCCAGAGTTGCACATGGATGATGCTGAGCCAGCGCTTGAAAAAGGATGCGGTATTGCCTATAGATGAATTGGGAATCAACGGATTGGAAGATGATTTTGAATATTGGGCATCGAAAAAATACAAAGCCGAAATGCTGCAACGAGATGCCGGCATTTACCTGCACTGGGGAGCAACGGTGTCGTGTAAGAATACGCTGGATCCGGTTGAACTGGCTGCCTCGCAACGTGAATGTCTGACTCAACTTATTCCGAGAATGAAATTACTGTATGAAGCCGGATTTATGGTTCACCTTGCCCCTAGAATGGGAGTCCGTGAATGTCGTCGGATTAAAGGAGAGTACATCCTCACGGTCGACGATGTAATTCAGGGGAGAATGCCCGACGACAAAGTCGCTGATGCTTGGTATGCCCTGGATGCCTGGGGCATGAAACTGCCCAAAGAAATATTGGATACGCCGCCGTACGGGATTCCGTACCGATCGCTGATTCCAGTGGGCATGGAGGGCTTCTTGACTGCCGGAAGGGTTATCAGCGGGACAAAATTGGCGCATAGCTCTTACCGCGTTCAGCCGATTTGTGCCGGAATAGGACAGGCCGCCGGAACGGCCGCGGCTATGATTGCCGCACTTGATACAGATGTGCGGTCAATCGACGTGAAAGTGTTGCAACAGCAATTAAGCGCAGACAAGATGTTTGACGGTTATGGAGGAAATTTTTAAAATCAATTTGTAGTACACAAATCGGAATTAAAAAAAATGGATGAGCTTGATTACATGATGTTTTCGACTTGATGGGGTGTAATGTGGGTTAAAACTTTACCGTCCCGATGATGTTTAAACGGTATTTTTGCGCATCGTCGCTCCAATGCGTCAGATTGTCTCCGGGCGCCCAAAGGATATCATAACTGCCATAGTATTTATTGAGCGGGTCGGGCAGCCACAAACCGACTTGAAAAGTTCCGCTGAGGCCGACAGACACGTTTCCGGAAATACTGTGAACCAGCAATTGATAGTTGTTTCCGCCCGGCGCAAATGGTTGCCAGTCAGAAGGATTCACATTCTCCAGGCGGATTTCTTTAGAAATGCTGCCCGCATTGTCAACAAACACCAGATACACGTCGTGCGGGTTGATTACCGTTGCAAAACCGGTATTTGTCAGTTGGATATTGTATATCAGGCTACTTCCTTGCGTTTGTAATTCGGCATTTTTCAGATTCAGGCGATAACCCAGATGGTCGCGCACAAAATCGTAGAAAGAACGGTTGACCACAACGTCTTTGTTGAGAAAATAAGTAGAATCGTATAGTATCCTGTTGGCATCCAACAAAGCAGGGTAGACCTTTTGGGTTTTCCAGTAAGTGATGTTCAATTCGAAGTTTTGTGTGATATCGAATGCTGAAAAATGCTGGTCGCGCAAAATCGTCATCACTTTATTGATATTCATTTTTTGGTCAAATCCATAGGTATCTTCTTCATAAGGAATTTCTCCCCGCATGTAAAAATAAGGCGATTCTTCCTGGATTTGGTTGTAGTAGGCGCCAGGCATGCTTAAATCGTCAATAGCATCCATCCCGGCGGTAAAAAAGTCGCTATGAATCCCTATTCTGGACAGATTGGCAGGTTGTGTAAGCGTAAGTGCATTTTTGATCTCTACGGTTCGCACTTCGAGGTTGTATGGAGAGGGGATGATATCCAATAAACTATTTACCACATCGTTGCGTAAAGTTTGGTCATTGGATACATTCGAGGAATGCCATTCGCCCCAAGCGCCAATGAACCCAGCTTCCACAACGGCAATTTGTCCCATATTCTGTTGCAGCACCGGTTTCAACTGTTGTAGATGCCGCGATATCCATGTATGTGATTCGAGCGATTCGCCCATATCCTGGTCGTAAGAAAAGCGCAGGATCGCCTTGTAGCCATTGGTTTTCAAAATATCGAAAGCTTTCTGTATCTGAGCCAAGCCCGATGCAGGGATGTCCTGCGCCGCCCAACTTCTCAAGTAAATATATAACTGTATCAAAGTGGTCGTGTTATCATCGCCATAGCGCGCCCTGATTTCGCGAAGCGAAAGTTTAGTTGCCGTATCGAAGTCCGTTTCCTGATTGTAAGTATCGCCGTCGGTCAGCAGTTGTTTCTGGGCATAATTGGCGAACTCCAAATGATAGCCTCTGTCGGGATTTGCGATGCCTGCAATGGAGACGATAGGACCCGCAGGCGATGGCGGTGGCGGAGTGATCGGTTCGAAAGGCGGCACGATCATTCTATCTTCACATGCCGACAGGATGCTCAACCATCCTGTCAGCAGTAAAAAAAATAATTGTTTCATTAGCATATATTGAGAGATTGCTTATTCACCGTTGTAAACCACTCGAACAGGAGCGCCGGTGCAATCACTCATAAAGCCCCAGCCACCGTCACCGCAGCTCCATGCCCAAATGCCCTGGTTGTTGGCTCCGTCTTCGCGGTCAACATTATAGAACCAACTGGTCTCGTAGCTCCATCCCCAGAAAGTCCATATAAATCGGCCATTGTAAGCAAAGTTCATATTCCATTCGTTCAAGTGTTCTTTGTCTTCGATGTCCGGGAACGCTTCTGCATTTCTCAACACGTTGAAACCGCCGGGAGCAGCGCAAGCCGCATTATACAGTTTTTCAAAATCACTTGCTTTAGCCAGTCGCCAGCCGATAGGAATTACCCTTTCAAAAGCCTGAGGGAACTTGCCTCCCCACGGGTCGACAGGATCGTGATTATAGATAACTCCCATCAATTCAATATGTTTGGCAGGAATCGGGTCTCCGGTAAAACTGCTTCTGTCGCCGCTCTTAAATTTCGGAGCGTCCATACACATTTGCACGTAGGCAAAATCGCCATTGCCCAGCACAAATGTATTATTGCCTCCGGCTCCGCCGTCGCCGACCCATTCGCCCATTTTGCTGCCATCGGTGTAATATTTTGCTTTCAGGTTGTTGGACATCCATATTCCTTTACTACCATCCGTATAGGTAATAACAGATACTTCGTAACGAATAGATTCCGAACCTCTTACATCATCAAATATCTTCATTCCGGAGACCAAGACAGTATTTGGGGCGGAAGTGAGCATATTCCCGTTTGCGGACACATTCCAGTAGAGTTTATTTTCGAGGTATCTTTTCAGATGATAGTCAGCATTAGTGATGATTGCCTGCAATTCGGAGTGGGTGAAGGTTTTCTTATTTCCGGAAACAGAAATGGAGATGGGATTGCTCATATTTTCGGAGGTGCTGAACAGAAGCGTATAGGAGGAAACTCCGCTTTGTGCAACCCATTCAAATGTTGTTGCATTGTCGGAGGGCGTTTTATAGTTTAATTCATAAGCGCTTCCATTTTCGGGAGACAGCAACGGCAATATTTTCCTGACACCGGTAAATGAACGTGTTTCTGTTACAATCTTACTGTCGCCGTTACTGGGGAGTACTGTCCACGAGACTGTTGCTGAAGCATTGAGTTGCACGCCCAGTTTGGCCAGCAGAGCATCAAAATCATCTGCCGACATGTATTGGCGGTTCGTAAATTCTCCGATTTGTTCTTCTTCGGTTTTATCACCTGCGGTGAATCGAAGGATGTAGCCGGGAACACCCGTAACACCTGTCCACCGAAAAGTGTAAGGAAAAGTTGAAGTATTCACGTCGATGGTTACACCGTCGGCGGGATCGGAAAGCGCGATTGTCGGCGCGTTTTTGCGTGTCAAGGTTAAAGCTCTTACTTGAAAGTTTGCTTCGCCGGATGCGGCTTTAACAGACCAGTAAATCTTGTCGGTAGCGCCTTCAGCGATTCCCAGTGAAGCAGCTTTTGTGTTCAATTCATCCGCAGTAACCGACAGTGGATTTGCACTGGCAGCGATTTCCTGGGGACTGCTCAAATCTTCCGATTTGCTTAACAGCAAATTATATCCCGTGATGCCTTCAGCGGCTTTCCACGAGAAAGATACGTTTGCGACGGTGTTCAAATCCACAGAGGCATTGTCTGCGGGAGCACTCAATTCGATAGTCGGAATCGTTTTCTCGGAATCATCATCGCCGCATGTCCAGAAAGTGATGCCAGCTAAGGCAGCTAGAATAAAATAGTATTTTTTCATGTCTTTTAAATTTATAGAGTTTATATCATAAAATAATTATTAATCGCCAAAAATAACACGTATCGGTGCCCATTTGGAATAAGGCGGATACCAGAGCTGATCCCCACCGTCGTGCATGATGGTCTTATTATCAGGACCGACGGTGCCTCCGTCATCAGTGGAAGGATCGGCATAATGGAATACGACATATTTGCCGCCGGCTTCCAGGTACAACGAGGTATTCCATTCCAAATAGCGGCCGCTTGCTACCAGATTTAATTTCCAATCATTGACATGACCGTTGGCGGGGATGATACCGTTTTTATAGAAAACAGGGTCTTTCAACACATTGTATCCTCCTTGTGCCAACGATGCTTCCCTGAATAATTTTTGAAATTCTTCTTTTGTCGGTATGTGCCAGCCCGTAGGCGCCACTTTATGCCGGATAGCGAAGGCATAGTGCCCGCCGAAAGCAAATTGTTCTTCGGGACTGAACTCGGTGGTGCCGCTGCTATTTGCCGCCCACAGCAGGTTTTCAGATTCTATCGGTGTAGCGTCGGGATAATTGGTTGCACGCAGATTGTCGGCCAACCAGATCACTTCCTCTCCGTCGCTGTAAGTGAGGCGGGTCACTCGATAAGTGATCTCTTCATTGCCCCGTTTGTCGATAAAAATGAACATGCCTTCCAACAACAGTGTGGCAGAGGCCGGAGAAAGGAGTTTTCGGGTAGAGCTGTTCCTGACATTCCAATAGATGGAATTTTTTCGGTAAGGATCTATCTTCAATTGTCCGATAATTGTCTGCAATTGGCTGTGTGATAATGTGCAGCTGTTTATTCCCGCAGGAAAAGAGACCGTATTGTTCTCGGCAAATTGGGGAGAAGCAGAAAAAACCAACAGGTTGTCGGAAGTCCCATCTGATTCCCATTGGAAGCGGCAAGTGCTGTCCGGATTTTCATAAGAAAGGGAGATTAGAAAACGGTCATTCGGGAATGAAAGTTTAGAAATCAGTCGTTTTACGGAAATACGTCGTATTTCGGAAGCCGCCGGCGACAAGGAATAGTCAGCGGTCTGAGGTTTGACTGCCCAATAGAAAACAGCCTCAGTTCCGGTTTTCATTCCCCATGTAGCAAGGTATCGATCCCAATCGTCGGCGTTCAGGGTATAACTCGTGACATTCCCTGCTTCAATGACATCCCATGCATTGTGAATGGGGTCTTTAAGTAAATTCGAGTCAGGACTGAAGAGGATGACATAATCGTCGTCTTTTCCACCGGCATTCCATTGGAAAGTATAGCTACTGATTTCGTTCAGGTCAAAATAACTGTTGTTTTCCGGAGCCAGCAGCATGATATTGGTTTCCGGGATGCTTACTTCATAAACGGTTTCCTTACAGCTTGCCATGCCGGCGACTGCGAGGATTAATCCGAAGAGCGAATAAGCGTCAAATTTGAACCGTTTCATATTTCGTATAAATTATTTCTTTTTGATACATCGTTATTATTACCAACCCGGGTTTTGTGCGATTCCCTGATTGAGAGCCGATACGGGGATTGGAAATCGTTCAAAGTCGTAATGCACACCATCGGTTTTTTGGTAGATTCGGTTTTTTCTGTCGGAAGTGAGGTATCCTGCCCGTTGCAATTTTTCTTCTCCGGTCTGGATAAATTTTCCGTGCCGGATTAAATCTTGCCTGCGCACACCTTCCATATATAATTCATGTCCGCGTTCGATCAGAAGCAGGTTCAAGAAGTTGTTGGCATTTCCGACATCCCGCAAGGAATATGGAGACAGCCCGACACGTTCACGTATCCGGTTCAGGTATTCCAAAGCCTCATCTGTTACCTGGCCGCCATTATTTCTTACAATCGCTTCCGCCAGTAATGTCAGCGCGTCGGCATAACGGAACACCACCAAATCAATTTCGCACATGGTGCCGATCGTCCCTTCCAAACCATATTTGACAGGCGCTGCTCCGTGAAGCAGCCCGCCTTCTTTATCAGCAGTACGGTTATGTACGACTCCGGTTTCTCCGATGTATTCGGCAGCGATTTTTTCCAGTCTTTTATCGTTTTTTTCATAGGTATCATAAAAATACCATGCCAAATGGAAGACGCCCCAACGCGTAAAATTTCCCGGAACGGGATAATCCGAAGGCAGTGCGTGCGCCAACCAAGTATGACCCATGCCTTTTTCATTGATGGCAGGACTGGAGAAAATGACTTCCGTATTTTTTTCACCTGCGAGGGTAAATAAGGAATGATAGTCGGAAACCAAGAGGTAGCCATATTCGGGGTTGGTCAGTTCACGGCCGGTTTTTTCGGCTTTATTCCAATACTCCGCAGCCAATTGCAAAAGTCCTTCATTTTTTGTCCTTCCGCCCATCAGCATGTAATATTTGAGTAACAGCATTTTCGCCAGGCCTTTGGTAAAACGGCCATATTCCGAATCGTCCCATTTATAGGGCAGATGCTCGACCGCCGTCAGCAGATTGGATTCGATAAAATTCTGCATTTCTTCTTCAGTGCAACGGGGGACAAGCTCATTCTCCAACGGACGCTGGAGTACTTCCAAAGAGGGTAGCGGAACAGGCCCGTAGAGGTCGTAAAGCAAAAATCCCAGAAATCCCATGCCACAATGGATCTGTGCATTCAACAAGTCTCTTTGTTCTTCAGTCATCGGGACATCTTTGATTCGATCCAAAGTCAGCACCATTTTGCTCATAAAAGTGATTTGATGGTATGGTGGGGTTCGGCTTTCATCGGTAACAGGCCAGCCTGCGCTCGGTGTATTCTCAAAACCGACATATTGGCTGGTGTTTCCCCAATTGGTTTCTACTTCGTCGGTCGAAATAAATGACAATACTTGCCAGCCCCATGCGGCATTAAATATATGCCACGAAGAATTGAAAAGATTGTAAACGTTACTCATTACCAAGGCATCCGCTTCTTGATAGTTTTGAGGATAAATATCGGGGCTGATTTTGTCGTAAACCTTTGTTTCCAATTCAAAACAAGAAGCAAAACACAATGAGCAAATTGCGATAACAGAAAGATGAATGATTATATTCCGCTTTTTCATTTTTTAATTGTTTTATAAGGTGATATTCAATCCGCAAGTATATGCCCTCACGTTGGGATAAGAGAAATTGACATTGTCGGTTTCCGGATCTAATCCCGTCCAATTGGTAATGACAAACGGATTGCTGATATCCACAAAAACCTGGAGTTTTTTCAGAAATCCACTGACAGGAACCGTATATCCGAGTTTAATATCTCCACATCGGATGAAATAAATATCTTTTACGTAAAAATCACCGAATCCGCTGCTTCCGTCCAAGACGGAAGGACGGTCTGTAACCGGATTGGTAGCACTGAAAGTCTCATAGCTGTATTGAGTTACATTACGCCCCATATACATTTGTACCCAATTTTCCATGTAGGAAATATATTTTTTTCTGCCGCTTTCTCCATAAAAATAGATATTTAAGTCGAAATGTTTGTAATGAAAGGAGTTGTTAAATCCGAAAATCAGGTCGGGATCGGTATTCCCGTGGAAGATTCTGTCGGCGTCGGTGATGGTTCCGTCGCCATTCTGATCTTTGATGATGACCATTCCGGGCAGTAGATTGGGCTGTTCTTTGGGGCGAGGTTGTCCGGGCTGGAGGATTCCCAATGCTTCAAATTCGTACATGGCGCGAATCGGATCATGCTCGTTTACGTACGGATCGTGGTTGTCTCGCCAGTATTGCGAACGTTCTTTCCATCGGTCTTCATAATGAGAAAGCGTAGCAATGGTGTTCCATGCGAAATTTTTCTGACGGATATTTTCAGTGTTGACAGTCAATTCAAATCCTTGGCTTTGTGTGCGCCCGATATTGGCAACGATGCTGTTAACTTCGAAAATTTCCCGTAGATTTTGATAGCTCAACAAATCGCGTATTTGCCGTTTGTAGTATTCCGCTGTAATTGAGAGCCGATTATTAAAAAATCCCATGTCGATTCCGATATTCATTTCGCTGGTAGTTTCCCAAGTCAACAAGCTGTTACCCAAATCGGTAGCAGCGACACCGACTTCAATTGCACCTCCGATCACGGCAGCCGGATTCATGATACCAAAGAAGTCCTCGATATGGTATCCCACATTGTAATTTCCCGTTTCGCCGTAGGAACCACGCAGTTTCAGATTGGAGAGCCATTTTTTTGTCGGCTCCATGAATGATTCTTCGCTTATTCGCCAGCCCAAGGCCACTGACGGGAAATAGCCCCACTGATGACCGGGAGCGAAATTGGAGGCGCCGTCAGCACGAAGCGTTGCTTCAAACAGATAGCGGCTCAAATAATCATAATTAACGCGACCGAAATAGGAACGCAATGCGCTTTGGGAGGCATACGACCCTACTTCGGGACTTCCGGCGCCATATCCCATGCTGTTGTAGGAAAAGCCGTCTAACAGGAAATCCCATGCCCTCAAGTTTTCTCTTCTTACGTTCATTTGTTCGGTTGAATAGCCCAGCAAGCCTTTTAACCTGTGTTCGCCGATGTTTTTTGAATATGTTGCCGTCAATTCTGCCAGGTAATTCAGTCGATTTTCTTTTCGGATATTCGCTTCGCCATTCTTATAGCTCCCTTCCAGTACCGTTTTCGGAAGATAGCTCGAACGATCCTGAAATTGGCGGTCGGCGCCGAGTTGCATTTTGATATCCAGTCCTGCGAAAGGTTTGAATATCACAAAAGCGGTGCCCATGATTCGATCTTTGGTGGTGACATCGTCAATTTCGAGCAAAGACACCGGGTTGGGAGTGGTAGATCGATTGGGATCGATGGTATAATTTCCGTTAGAATCGCGTATCGGCAGGACAGGACTAAACAAGGCGGCGGCGGTGATGATCCCCGAATTTTCATTCAAGCCATCACCCAAAGGGACATTATCATAGCGATTTTGAGAGTAGATGGCGCTGATTCCTGCGGAAACGTATTTATTGATGTCTTTGTCCAAATTGGCGCGTACGGTAAAACGACGGGCGGTATTGTTTTTGACAATGCCTTCTTGGTTCATAAAATTCCCGGATATCAGGTATTTGCTTGTCTCCGAACCACCGGAGAGCGAGAGATTGTGTTGATGTAGCGTGCCGGTACGGGTGATTTCGTCGATCCAATCGGTGCCTTGCACATTTTTCATTTGATCGTAAGTGTAAAGCGGGACATAACTCGGGACGTCACCAGAAGGAGGCACAACATAGTCGGCATAGACCCCCAATCCATAAGTACGAAGGTATTCTTCATATTCTTGCCTGTTGCGCATGTCCATGTATTGGCGTGCGTTGAGCATTTGGTAGTTATTTGCGATGGTTTGGACGGACACGCTGTTGGAATAATTGATTTCCTGTCGTTGTGAGCTGCCGCGTTTGGTCGTGATCAGGATGACTCCGTGACCGGCGCGTGCGCCATAAATGGCTGTTGAGGCCGCATCTTTCAATACGGAGATTGATTCGATATCGTCCGGATTCAACGATTCCAGGTAATTGTCGGTACTGCCGGCTTCGTAGATAGTTCCGGAAGCGAGTGACGAAGAGGCGTTTATTGGGAATCCGTCGATCACGATCAGAGGTTCGTTGCCCGCCCCGACGGAAGTTTCTCCGCGTATCTTGAATGATGATCCGCCTCCTGCCTGCGCCGATATCTGCGAAACGCGAAGTCCTGCAGCTTTGCCCTGCAAAGACTGTGAAACAGTAGATTTTGAACTGACTTCCACGTCTTTCATATTGACAACACTCACCGAACCGGTCAGTGTTTTTTTATTCTGCATGCCATAGCCTACAACGATGACTTCGTCCAACACGATCTCGTTTTCCGACAAGCTGATATTTAAGCGATTGTATTCCTGCTGTTGGTTCAATGGGATTGTTATTTCCTGTTTCATGTAGCCCAGGTAAGAAAACTCAAGGACGTCGCCTGGCGTCGCTTCGATATAGAACTTGCCATTCGCGTCGGTTACCGTTCCGCGGGAAGTGCCTTTTATGGCAACCGATACGCCTGTTATCGACTCCCCGTTCTCGTCGGAGACAATGCCGAAATATTTCCGCGTAGGCGTTTCTTTAGGCTCGGTAGTTGTTATTCCCTTGGGAATGAGCAAAATGATGTTTGAGCTCTGTTTCCGGAAGGCGATTTCCGTTTCTTTCAGAAGCAAATTCAACACTTGTTCTACCGATTCGCCTGACACACTGAGAGAAACGGTTTTGTCTAGCCCTTTCAACTCTTCGTTGTAGAAAAAACTGCAATCGCTCTTCTTTTCTATTTCTTTCAGCACTTCTTTGATGGTCTTGTTTTTCACATCAATGGAAATCTGTGAATAAAGACCTGCTGCGGGAAAGAACAACAGTAAGAGTAACATCATCCATATTTTTCTTGGTTTTCTCATGCTATGATCGTTTATATAATATATACAAGTTTAGAAAGATTTTTAACTATCCGAATGTTATTTTTTCTTCTCAGCGTGCAGATTTGAAATAATCTTTTTTCCGTTTGTCTTCATGAAATACGATCAGGCTGTTTTCAATGGTATAAAAAACGGGCGAAGTCAACGTAATCACATTCAATACCGATTCGATGTTTGTATTGTCGACAGCGCCTGTAAAGCGTAAAGTCTTAATGGATTCGTCGGCAATCAGGTATTCAACATTGTAAATTCGCGAGATGGTTTTTGCAATATCGGCAAAATATTCGTTTTCAAAACGCAGTCGATTGCGCCGCCAATCCGTAAAATCTGTGGCATCAATACGCTCTATTGTTGCCGTTTTAGTTGTTTTATTTAACACAATCCGCTCATTGGGCGTTAAGAAAAAGTTTTTGTCTGCAAACGACAGTTTCACTTTCCCTTCGGCAAGCACGGCATATACAATCGAATCTTCATGGTATGCCTTGATATCGAAAGCGGTGCCAAGCGCTTCCACCTGAAAGTCGCCGCATTGTACCACGAATGGTTTCGAGGGGTTGTGGGCGACTTCAAAATAGGCCTCTCCGTCAAGAACAAGTTGCCTGTCGCGATGGTTATAAGCATTGTAGCAGACGATGTGTGAGTTGGAATTGAGCCAAACACGACTGCCGTCGGGCAAGGTGACATTGGCTTTTTCGCCTCGTTCCGCTTCAATGCGGATGGGGGCGATATCGCTGTTTCTGCCGGAGAAATAAAAGTGATAAATTCCGAAAGCGAGAGCAATCGGCAAAAAGACTGCCGCCGCAACGCGCATTAACAGCCGGAGCGGCTTCCGGGTTTTATTTCCGGGGGCATTGGTCTCCTGGATCATCTTCATGATTTCGAGATACATTTTCTGCTTCAGATCTCCACTTATTTCAGGGGAAGATGCTTGAATCTGTTCGCGAAACCAATCATCGATTTCCGGATTGGTTGATAAAAAACGGATCAATGTGCGTTTTTCATGCATGGTCGTTTTATCCGCCAAGTATTTTTCAAACAGCACCGAATAATTTTTCTTTTCCATTTCTACAGTTATCTATTCATTATTAATACCGCTAACTGTGGAAAAAAAACTATTTTGCGGGTGATTTTATTATTCTATTCGCTTGGACAGATGTTTCTTTATGAATTCCAATGCCTTTGTCAATTGTGTCTGAATGGTGGTCGGCGCGAGATTCAGGTATTCAGAAATTTCTTTCACTGAGAATCCCTCCTTTCTGCTCAACAGAAAAATTTTTTTCCTTGCCGGAGGCAATCGTTCCGTCAATTCATCAATGAATGTTTCCAACATGCTTGCTTCTACTGCTTTGTCGACGGCACAATCGGCGTATTCAGCATTTTGTAAAAAATATTCGCGATAGACATATTCCACCGTTTGATGTTCCAGTTCGTTCAACATCATGTTTTTAGCTATTGTACACATCCATGACAAAACGGATTTGTCCAAATCAAGCTGCGCTCGGTTTTCCCATACTTTAATAAATGTACGTTGCACAAGTTCCTCGCTCAGCCAGGCGTTCCCATTGGTTATTTTGAGAACGAAGCGGTAAATTTTTCCGCTATACCTATTGTACAATTCTTCAAACGCGTGCTTTGAGCCGGCTTTCAACAATATGAGGATATCGGTATCAGACATGTTACAAAGGTAACAAATATTTATTGTAAAAAAAAGACCGCTCCCACGAGGGAAGCAGTCTTTTTTCAGTGTTGAAAAATCAACTTGTGTGTAATTAATTTATTTTTAGTAAAAGAAATGGTTAGTTATAAGCTGTTTCTCCATGTTCATAAATGTCCAATCCTTCTTCTTCAACACGTTTTGATACACGAATACCGAAAGTAACATCCAGGAGCTTGAAGATGACGAAGCCGGCGATGGCTGCCCATGCGCCGATTACCAGAGCGCCTACCGCTTGAATAGCAAACAGTTCGATTCCGCCGCCGTAGAGCAAGCCGGCATGGTCAAGAATGGTGTTCCCTGCGTCATCCAATACCGGTTGAATGGAAAGCAAACCGGTCATCAACGTACCTACGAGGCCGCAAGTGCCATGAACGGAAGAAGCGCCGACGGGATCGTCGATTTTGAGCACCTTATCAATAAATTCGACTGAGAATACCATCACAATACCGCAGACTGCACCGATGATAATAGCGCCCCAAGGCGATACGGCGTCGCAACCGGCAGTGATACCGACCAATCCGGCGAGCACGCCATTCAGTGTCAGTGAAAGGGATGGTTTCTTGTATTTGCACCATGCTGTGAGCAGCGAGAACAGTCCGCCTGCCGCCGCTGCGAGGTTGGTTGTCAGGAACACGTGCGAAATGGCCACGCGGTCGTCACCGCTGGAAGCAGCGAGTTGCGAACCCGGATTGAATCCGAACCAGCCAAACCACAGGATGAATACGCCCAAAGCGGCGATGGTGAGATTGTGTCCCGGAATGGCTTTCGACTTGCCGTCTTTGGCATACTTGCCGATACGCGGGCCGAGTACAGCAGCACCGACCAGGGCAACCCAGCCGCCGACGGAGTGAACAATCGTAGAACCGGCGAAGTCGTGAAATCCGGATATGGCGGTATCTCCCATCAAATTCAGCGTGGACAACCATCCGCCTCCCCATGTCCAATGACCGGAAATAGGATAGATGATAACACTAATTAAGATGGTGTATACCAGATACATGTGAAATTTGGTGCGTTCGGCCATGGCCCCCGACACGATGGTTGCTGCGGTTGCGCAGAATACCGTCTGGAAAATCAGGAAGCCTTCGGTAGGAAGCCCATTATCGTAGAATGACAAATCGCCGAAATTCGGCATGCCTAAAAAACCGGCGCCGTCACATCCGAACATGATGCCAAACCCGAGAAAGAAGAACAGCAAAGAACCGATCATAAAATCCAAAAAGTTCTTCATCAGTATGTTGGCAGTATTCTTGGTACGCGTAAATCCTGCCTCAACGAGCGCAAAACCCGGTTGCATGAAGAATACCAACATGGCGGCCAGCAACATCCATACCGTATTGACCGATAACGACAGGTCTGCAACACCGTCAGAAATTTCGGCCTGCGTAACTTCTTCTATTACCGCTTCATCCGGCACTGCGGTGAGGATTACCTCTGTAACAGCCGTATCCGTAGCAGGTGTGTCCTGTGCCCATAACTTCGAAGCGGAAATAATAATCATGATTGCGAACACTGCAAATAAAGTCAGTCTCGTGCGTGTTATTTTGATATATGTTTTCATACGTAAATAATTTTGTTTTTTAAAATGTCGTATGGAACTCGCATGTCATTATTGTCATCAACTTGGATGTTTGAAAAACATGCTCGTTTCATTTTTTCTGATTTTATTACTAGTTACTATTATTTCTCTGAAGAGATAAACAATGTTGAATCCCCTCTTTTCCCGGTACGGATACTCACGGCATCATCTACGGGCAGTACGAAAATACGTCCGTCGCCGATGCTGCCGGTACGCGCTGCATTTTCGATTGCCTTGATGGCCTTTTCCACATTCTGATCACGAACAATGATACTCAGGGCGATGCGTTCAATTGAACTCGTGTCGTAGATCACGCCCCTGTAAATTCTTTCCTGCCGATCTTTGCCGATGCCTCTCACTTCCGAATAAGAAAACCATTCGATATCAGCCTCAAGCAGCGCGTCTTTAACCTCATCGAATTTAACTTTCCGAATAATTGCTTCAATCTTTTTCATACGTAAATAATTGTTGTAAATATTAAAAACTAACTCCAAAAACAAAATGCGTTTCTTTAGCTGCCGGATTAAGAACCACCTTTGAAAAGGCAGGGATCGTAAACGAATCCGTCACTTTGATTTCTTTGGTTCCCGTAATGTCGATGTTGACAAGGTTGAACTTGTCGGCATAAAGCCCCTCCCAGGGAGTAATGCCAAGCTCAAGACTCATGTCCACTCCACCGAGTTTGAATGGCGCAACCGCAGAGATGTAAGTCGAATTAGCGCGTTTGCCTTCGGCATTGAAATCCGCTCCACCGAAGAACGTATTCCAACTCAATGCCAGGGCGCCGAAATCATAACTCAATGAACCCTCAAACATGTGCGAAGTCTCTTCCGATTTGTAATTGAAGTAATCGTTTTCGTCACCGTAATTCAAGAACCAGTAATCCGTAATAGCCAGACTCAGACCGCCGATGCTATAGCCCGCGGTGAAATCAAACTCTTCGGTGTAAAGCGGGGAGGTATACCCTACCGAACCCCATGCTGTCAACGAAAAGCCTCCTGCAGACACTCCGAGTGAAGGCTGGATGCTGACGCCACCACAATAAACGCCACGCCATACGTAGCTGCTAACCAGATCCGCACCCACAGATACTTCTGTCTGTGCCGCGGTTCTGCTAGTCGATAACACTAATCCCAAGCTCAATAATAAAGCCCCTAAAACAAATTTTTTACTTTCTAAAATCTTCTTCATAAAAGTAAATGCCTAAAAATGATTAATAACTAAAACTATTTGCCTATCTACTGTCAACTTAGTGAAATAAGATCGTTAATCACGTAAATAAAACGCTGCAAATATATGTCATAATAATTACATAAAAAAATATTTAACAATATTATTATGTTAAAATTTTATTTCTAATTCCCAAATGAATCGTAAATGACTGAGAGTTAATTAAAATGATTGACATAATTTTTTTGTCAATTTATTGTCGTTTTTCTAATTTGGTTGTCGATACGCGCCTGTTTTTATGAAAATTCTTACTATTTACCAGACCGGATTCGGGCAAATTAAATTGTTTTCCGATAATAATGACCGAATATTTTCCAGCTTTTATTACCTTTGGGGTTTTATTTATCAATTCATTTTAATATTAATTTATTCGATTATTGTTTCATTATTTTATTGATTTATCAGATGGAAAAAATTAAAACTACGTTGCGGGACTCCCGTTGGGGACGATGGGTTGCATTGGCGATGGTGTCATTTACAATGTTGTGTGGCTATTATTTAACGGATGCCATGGCGCCGCTTCAGGAACGCTTGCAGGCAGGCTTGGCATGGTCGGGCGCCGACTACGGTTTGTATACCGGCGGATATGGTTGGTTTAATGTGTTTTTGATCATGTTGGTCGTGTCGGGCATCATCCTGGATAAGACAGGGATACGTTTCACTGGCGTATTGGCGATATTGATTATGCTATGCGGCGCCTTGATGAAATATCTGTCCATATCCGGCTTTTTTGGCAACGGGATGGTGGATTTATTCTTTTTTGAAGCCAACAAACAAGCCTTTCTGGCGGGATTGGGATTCGCCATTTTCGGTGTTGGCGTCGAGATGTTCGGCATCACGGCCAATAAAGCTGTCATTCGTTGGTTCAAAGGGAAAGAGATGGCCTTGGCTATTGGGTTAAACACCTCAACCGGACGTATCGGAACGGCGCTGGCGATGTTCACGCCTGTACCGTTGGTAAAACTGACGGGAAACATCAGCGCGCCCATACTTTTGTCCATCCTCATTCTCTGCATCGGACTGACGGCATTCATCGGGTTCATCATGTACGACAGAAAGTTGGACAAGCAAGAAGGGGTTTCGAAAGCCACAACAGAAGAAACGGAAAAATTCAAATTCGGGGATATTTTACAAATCCTGAAGGTGAGGGCATTTTGGTATATCACCATTCTTTGCGTTTTGTTTTATTCGGCGGTATTTCCTTTTATCAAGTTCGCAACGAATCTGATTGTGCAGAAATTCCATGTCTCCGATGAATTTGCGGGGTATATTCCGGCGCTGTTGCCATTGGGCGCTCTGTTTTTGACTCCTTTCTTCGGAAGCATTTACGACCGAAAAGGGAAAGGCGCCACCATCATGATTATCGGCTCGGTCATTCTTTTGTGTGTCCATATCTTATTTTCCATCCCTTCTTTGAACAACCTGACATTTGCCATCGGTCTGATCATCCTGTTGGGCATCGGCTTTTCACTGGTTCCTTCGGCAATGTGGCCTTCGGTAGCAAAAATCATCCCGGAGAATCGTTTAGGGACTGCTTATTCGATTACTTTCTGGGTTCAAAACTGGGGGTTGATGGGTGTTCCCATGCTGATAGGCCATATACTTGACAAATACTGTCTGGTTGGTCGTGTCTCTAAAATGATTGATGGAAAAGAACTGCAAGTCCCGCAATACAATTACATGATTCCAATGCTGGTATTTGCCTGTTTCGGTGCGTTGGCCATTTTCTTTGCATTCCTGCTGAAACGTGAGGATGCCAAAAAAGGTTACGGGCTGGAGAAAGCGAATATTGAAGGATAGCGTTGTTGTCCGAAAAAAAAAGAGGTTGGCTTGTGAGACAACCTCTTTTTTTTACGTTTTCTTCAGGAGAAGAAAATTGTCAATCTTCTTCCCTGATTGTGGCGAAAGCGCGGGAACGTCCGGAAGAAGCATGCGCTTTATCGAAATCGTCCTTACAGCCTACAACCAGTTTTTCATAATCCCGCAAGCCTGTTCCTGCAGGAATCAGATGTCCGCAGATCACATTTTCTTTCATGCCTTCCAGCTTGTCGATCTTGCCATTGATTGCGGCCTCGTTCAGCACTTTGGTTGTTTCCTGGAAAGAAGCAGCCGACATGAAGCTATTGGTTTGCAGCGCTGCGCGTGTGATTCCCTGCAATTCTTGATTGGCTGTAGCCGGAACCGCATCGCGTACTTCCACCAATTTCAGGTCGCGACGTTTCAGGGCACTGTTTTCATCCCTCAATTTACGGACGGTAACAATCTGTCCCGGTTTCAGATTGGGAGAATCGCCGCTGTCGATAACGACTTTTTTACCCCAGATCCGATCATTTTCTTCCATCACCTCATTCTTATCCACCAGTTGCTGTTCGAGGAAACGGGTATCGCCCGGCTCAACAATTTCAACTTTAAGCATCATTTGGCGGACGATCACTTCAAAATGCTTGTCGTTGATTTTCACGCCTTGCAGGCGGTAAACGTCCTGCACTTCGTTGACGATATATTCCTGAACGGCGGTCGGACCGCTGATCGCCAGGATATCCGAGGGTGTGATTGCTCCGTCGGACAATGGTGTACCTGCGCGCACATAGTCATTTTCCTGCACCAGGATTTGTTTGGACAGCGGAACGAGGTAAATTTTAAATTCTCCCGTTTTAGAAGTCACGATTACTTCGCGATTGCCACGTTTGACTTTACCAAAACTGATTTCGCCATCGATTTCCGACACCACAGCCGGATTGGAAGGATTACGCGCTTCAAACAATTCCGTAACACGCGGAAGTCCTCCGGTGATGTCGCCGGTTTTGCCCACAGCACGCGGAATTTTCACCAATACTTCCCCTATTTTGATGGAGTCGCCGTTTTCTTTAACGATATGCGCTCCGAGCGGAAGGCTATAGGTTTTCAATACTTCGCCGTCTTTATTCAAGATTTGTGCGGTAGGAATCTTTGTTTTATCGCGCGATTCGATGATGATTTTTTCTTTCAAACCCGTCTGTTCATCAAATTCTATCTTGTAGGTGACATTTTCTGTAAGGTTTTCGAAATAGATCTTACCGGTGACTTCCGACACGATCACGGCGTTAAACGGATCCCATTCGATAATCATATCGCCTTTTTTGATCTTGTCGCCGTTTTTGAAGAAAAGTTTGGAAGCATACGGAATGTTGTGCGCGTGCAACACGATCTTGGTATGCGGATCCACGATTCGCAATTCGGCCAAACGGCTGACAACGATCTGGATTTTTTTTCCGCTTTCGTCGTCTACCTCCACTGTCCGCAATTCGTCGATTTCGAGAATCCCGTCGTATTTCGACACGACATTGTTTTCGGTCGCAATGTTTGAAGCGATCCCTCCCACGTGGAAAGTCCGCAAGGTCAACTGTGTACCGGGTTCGCCGATCGACTGAGCGGCAATCACACCGACAGCTTCTCCTTTTTGTACCATGCGGCCGGTGGCCAGGTTTCTGCCATAACATTTTGCGCAAACGCCTTTTTTCGATTCGCAAGTCAGCACGGAACGGATTTCCACCCGTTCTATCGGGGATTCCTGGATGATTTTTGCTTTGTCTTCAGTGATTTCCTGACCGGATTCCACGATAATTTCTCCGGTAATCGGATGTTGAATATTGTGTACGGACACGCGTCCGAGGATTCGTTCATAGAGTGAAGCCACTATTTCTTCGTTGTTTTTCAACTCGGTACAAACCAAGCCGCGCAATGTCCCGCAATCTTCCTCATTGATGATTACATCGTGTGAAACATCCACCAGACGACGGGTCAGGTATCCGGCATCGGCAGTCTTCAAGGCCGTATCTGCCAATCCTTTGCGCGCACCGTGCGTAGAAATGAAGTATTCCAGCACCGACAACCCTTCTTTGAAGTTGGAAAGGATCGGATTTTCAATGATTTGACCGCCTTCGGCGCCACTTTTCTGCGGTTTTGCCATCAGACCGCGCATGCCCGACAACTGACGGATTTGTTCTTTAGAGCCACGTGCACCCGAATCCAGCATCATATACACCGAATTGAATCCCTGGTCATCTTCCGACAACTGTTTCATCAAGATATTCGACAGCCGTGAATTGACATGTGTCCAGGTATCGATAATCTGATTGTAACGTTCGTTGTTGGTAATGAACCCCATATTGTAATTCGCCACAATCTGTTCAACTTCGGCATAGCCGTCGTCAACCAATTGTTGCTTTTGTTCCGGAATAATAATGTCTTCCAGGTTAAACGACAGGCCGCCCTTGAATGCCATGTAATAACCCAAATCTTTGATCTCGTCCAAGAACTGCGCTGTTTTGGCGACACCGCAGACTTTGATTACGTTGCCGATGATGTCGCGCAACGATTTCTTCGACAACACTTCATTGATGTATCCTACGCCTTCAGGGACGATTTCGTTGACCATAACCCTGCCGACCGTTGTGTCACGCAAAACCCGCACGGTTTTCTTGGTTTCATCGAGGTCTTTCACAATCACTTTTACCGGCGCATGGATATCCACTTTCCCTTCATTGTAAGCGATGATTGCTTCTTCGGGGCCGTAGAAAATCAGGCCTTCGCCCTTTGCTCCTTTTCGTTCTTTGGTGATGTAATACAATCCCAACACCATGTCTTGAGAGGGAACCGTGATCGGCGCTCCATTGGCGGGATTCAAGATATTATGAGAAGCCAGCATCAACATCTGGGCTTCCAGGACGGCTTCATTTCCCAAGGGGAGGTGGACAGCCATCTGGTCGCCGTCGAAGTCGGCATTGAATGCGGTACACGACAACGGATGCAACTGGATTGCCTTGCCTTCAATCAATTTCGGTTGAAATGCCTGTATTCCCAAGCGGTGCAATGTCGGGGCGCGGTTCAACAAGACCGGATAACCTTTCATCACATATTCCAGGATATCCCAGACTATCGGTTCTTTGCGATCGACAATTTTCTTTGCCGATTTCACCGTTTTCACGATACCGCGATCGATTAGTTTACGGATAATGAACGGTTTATAAAGTTCGGCAGCCATGTTTTTCGGCAGACCACATTCGTGCATCTTCAATTCCGGTCCGACGACAATCACCGAACGGGCGGAATAATCGACACGTTTTCCCAACAGGTTTTGACGGAAACGGCCTTGTTTTCCTTTCAAGCTGTCGGACAATGATTTCAACGGACGGTTGGCGTCAGTCTTCACGGCGCTGGATTTCCGCGAATTATCGAACAACGAATCCACCGATTCTTGAAGCATACGTTTTTCATTCCTTAAAATGACGTCCGGCGCTTTGATGTCAATCAGCCGTTTCAAACGGTTGTTACGGATGATGACACGACGATACAAATCATTCAAATCGGAAGTAGCAAAACGACCGCCATCCAACGGAACCAACGGGCGGAGTTCGGGCGGGATCACCGGAACAACTTTGACGATCATCCATTCCGGGCGATTTTTTGCTTTCGACAGCCGGAACGATTCCACGACCTGTAGCCGTTTCAAGGCCTCGTTTTTGCGTTGTTGTGAAGAATCGTTGCTTGCCTTGTGGCGCAATTCGTAGGACAGAGAATCCAGATCCAGATTGGCGAGCAAGTCGTAGATTGCTTCAGCGCCCATCTTGGCAATGAATTTATTGGGATCGGTATCTTCCAGCAACTGATTGTCTTTTGGGAGTTTATCTAAAATTTCCAGGTATTCTTCTTCGGCCAGCAAATCGAATTTTTCCCGATCCGTCACTACGCCGGTTTGGATCACGATATAACGTTCATAATAAATGACGGAATCCAATTTTTTTGTCGGCAATCCCAACAGGTAGCCAATTTTATTGGGCAACGAGCGAAAATACCAGATATGCGCTACCGGCACTACCAGATGAATATGCCCCATTCTTTCGCGGCGAACTTTTTTTTCCGTCACCTCGACTCCGCAGCGGTCGCACACGATTCCCTTGTAGCGGATTCTTTTGTATTTGCCGCAATGACATTCATAGTCTTTTACCGGGCCGAAGATTCGTTCGCAGAACAATCCATCGCGTTCGGGCTTATAAGTACGGTAATTGATCGTTTCAGGTTTCAAGACTTCGCCACTGGAGTTTCCCAGGATTTCATCCGGAGAAGCAAGTCCGATGGTGATTTTTGAAAAACCGGTTTTCGCTTTGACTTCTTTTCTAAAGGCCATATTATTAATGAAGAATTAAATTAAACTGATTAAAATTATTCTAACGTTACGTTCAACGCCAGACCTTTCATTTCGTGCAGCAGCACATTGAGTGATTCGGGGATGCCCGGAATCGGCATTGGATCGCCTTTAACAATTGCTTCGTAAGCTTTTGAACGTCCAACCACATCGTCGGATTTGATGGTGAGGATTTCCTGCAAGATAAATGAAGCGCCGAAGGCTTCAAGCGCCCAGACTTCCATTTCCCCGAAACGTTGTCCACCAAACTGGGCTTTACCGCCCAAAGGTTGTTGGGTAATCAACGAATACGGGCCGATTGAGCGGGCATGCATTTTATCGTCTACCATGTGTCCGAGTTTCAACATATAAATAATCCCCACGGTAGCAGGCTGATCAAAGCGTTCGCCCGTGCCGCCGTCGTAGAGATATGTCTTTCCGTATTGCGGAATCCCTGCCTTTTTCGTCCATTCGTTCAGGTCGGCAATGGAAGCGCCGTCAAAAATCGGAGTGGAAAACTTCACGCCGAGATTCTTGCCTGCCCATCCCAGCACCGTCTCGAAGATTTGTCCCAGGTTCATGCGCGAAGGCACTCCCAATGGATTCAAGACGATATCAACGGGCGTCCCATCTTCCAGGAACGGCATGTCTTCTTCACGCACAATCTTTGAAACAATCCCTTTGTTTCCATGCCTGCCTGCCATTTTATCGCCGACTTGCAATTTCCTTTTCTTGGCAATATAGACTTTTGCCATTTGGATAATGCCTGTGGGCAATTCGTCGCCGATGGTATAATCAAACTTTTTACGTCTCAATTCGGCATCAAGTTCTTTGTATTTTTTCAGGTAGTTCACGATGATGTCGCGTATCAGTTCATTTTTGGCGGCATCGGCTGTCCATTTACTGACCTGCACCGAAGTGTAATCTATCTTGTCGAGATTTTCTTTGGTAAATTTGGCTCCCTTAGCGATGACATCGATATTCATGAAATCTTTGACTCCCTGCGAATTAATGCCATTTGTGAGGGTCAATAATTTTTCTACCAGAATCGATTTCAATTCATTTACTTTTTCTTCAAATTCTTCGTCTAATTTCGGCAACAATGCTTTGTCGGCCAACCGTGATTTCCGCTTTTTAATTGCTTTGGAAAACAGGTTGCTGCCGATCACAATTCCTTGCAATGATGGGGAAGCTTTCAGCGAAGCATCCTTCACATCGCCGGCTTTATCGCCGAAAATGGCGCGAAGCAATTTTTCTTCCGGAGAGGGATCCGATTCGCCCTTAGGGGTGATTTTACCGATTAAGATATCGCCGGGTTCTACGCGAGCGCCGATCCGTATGATTCCGTTTTCGTCCAAATCTTTGGTTGCGTCTTCGCTGACATTCGGGATATCCGACGTCAGTTCTTCGATCCCGCGTTTGGTTTCACGCACTTCCAATATATATTCATCCACATGTACGGAGGTAAAGATATCTTCCCTGACGACACGTTCACTGATTACAATTGCATCTTCAAAATTATATCCTTTCCAAGGCATGAAGGCGACTTTCAGGTTTTTCCCCAGCGCCAGTTCGCCGTTTTCGGTCGAATAACCTTCGGTAAGTATCTGTCCTGCCTCCACTTTATCTCCTTTTTTACAGATGGGACGCAAGTCTACCGTCGTGTTTTGATTTGTTTTTCTGAATTTCGGAATGATGTAGGATTTCACCGCCGATTCAAAACTGACAAATTCTTCTTCCGGAGACCGGTCATATTCGATATCGATACGTGTAGCATCGACAAAAACAACCGTCCCAGTCCCTTCGGCCTTAATTTGTGTCCTCGAATCCTTAATCAGCTGTCCTTCGAGACCGGTGCCTACGATAGGCGCTTCGGGGCGAAGCAACGGAACTGCCTGCCGCATCATATTCGAGCCCATCAATGCGCGGTTCGCATCATCATGTTCCAGGAACGGAATCAACGAGGCGGCGATGGAGGCGATTTGCGTTGGCGACACATCCATCAATTCCACTTCTTCGGGTGGAACAACGGGATAATCGGCATCCTGACGCGATTTTACGCGAGTGCGAATAAACGAGCCATCGTTATTCAAGGGAGCGTTGCCTTGTCCGATGATTTTTCCTTCTTCTTCTTCGGCAGTCAGATAAACAATCCCGTCGAGGGATAAATCCACTTTTTTGTCAGCAACTTTACGATATGGTGTTTCGATAAAGCCTAGATCGTTGATTTTTGCATAAACGCAAAGCGACGAAATCAGTCCGATGTTCGGACCTTCCGGCGTTTCGATCGGGCATAACCGGCCATAATGAGTGTAGTGCACATCGCGAACCTCGAAGCCTGCGCGTTCGCGCGACAGACCGCCGGGGCCTAATGCCGACATACGACGCTTGTGCGTGATTTCCGCCAGTGGATTTGTCTGATCCATGAATTGCGACAAAGCATTCGTGCCGAAGAACGAATTAACCACCGACGAGATGGTTTTTGCATTGATCAGGTCTATCGGCGTAAACACCTCATTGTCACGCACATTCATGCGTTCACGGATGGTTCTGGACATACGCGCCAGTCCGATTCCAAACTGGTTGTACAGTTGTTCGCCGACAGTTCGCACGCGTCGATTGCTCAAATGGTCAATGTCGTCGACATTCGCTTTTGAGTTGATCAGTTCGATCAGATATTTGATGATCTCGATAATGTCTTCTTTTGTCAAGACTTTGGTGTCGATGCTTGTTGATAAATTCAGTTTTTTGTTGATCCGGTAACGACCGACCTCTCCCAAATCATATCTTTTTTCGGAAAAGAACAAATTTTGAATCACTTCCCTGGCGCTGGCGTCATCGGCAGGATCGGCATTGCGCAATTGGCGGTAGATGTATACGACAGCATCGCGCTCGGAATTGCTGGGGTCTTTCTGCAAGGTGTTGTAAATGATTGCATAATCCGAAAGATTCTGGTCTTCACGGTGCAGCAACACGGTTTGCACGCCCGATCCAAGGATTTCGGCGATATGTTGTTCTTCGATAACCACTTCACGGTCTATCAGCACTTCATTTCGTTCGATCGAGACGACTTCGCCGGTGTCTTCATCAACAAAATCTTCAACCCAGGTTTTCAGCACCCTGGCGGCCAGTTTTCGACCGATCGCCTTGCTCAGGTTTGACTTATTTACTTTGATTTCTTCCGCCAGATTGAAGATTTCGAGGATATCGCGGTCGCTTTCAAAGCCGATGGCGCGTAGCAAAGTCGTAACCGGCAATTTCTTTTTGCGATCGATGTAGGCGTACATCACATTGTTGATGTCGGTTGCAAATTCTATCCACGAACCTTTAAATGGAATAATGCGGGCAGAATAAAGTTGGGTTCCGTTCGTATGGAGGCTTTGTCCGAAGAATACTCCGGGCGAACGGTGCAATTGGGAAACGACGACGCGTTCGGCGCCATTAATCACGAATGTGCCCTTTTCTGTCATATAAGGAATAGGCCCTAAATAAACATCCTGAATGACGGTATCAAAATCTTCATGATCCGGATCCGTACAATAGAGTTTCAATTTCGCTTTCAACGGCACACTGTACGTTAATCCGCGTTCAATACATTCATCAATGGTATAGCGAGGGGGATCTATATAATAATCTAAAAACTCAAGTACAAAATTATTTCGTGTATCTGCAATGGGAAAATTTTCTGCGAATACTTTGTATAGACCTTCATTTTTCCTTTTTTCAGGAGGGGTATCCAATTGAAGAAAGTCTTGGAACGACTTTAGCTGCACTTCGAGGAAATCCGGGTAATCAAACGGATTTTTGATCGATGCAAAATTAATTCTTTTTTGAGTGTTGTTGTTTGTTGAAGACATTTATATGCAGAATTTTGGACATGATAATATGAAAGACACAAAAAGGTTAAGAATCTCCTTTGTGAAGATTCTTAACCAAAAACCTACTTATAGGAATCATTATTTAAGCTCAACTTGCGCTCCTGCTTCTTCCAAAGATTTTTTCAAAGCTTCCGCTTCATTTTTGCTTACGCCTTCCTTCAAGTTACTCGGAACGCCATCTACCAAGTCTTTAGCTTCTTTCAAACCAAGACCCGTCAATTCTTTTACTAATTTTACGATTGCCAACTTATTAGCGCCAATTTCTTTCAATACTACGTCGAAAGAAGTTTTTTCTTCCACCACTGCTTCTGCACCACCGGCTGCAGGACCGGCTGCAACGGCGACGGCTGCAGCTGCGGGTTCAATGCCGTATTCGTTTTTCAGAATTTCAGCAAGTTCATTTACTTCTTTTACGGTTAAGTTCACTAATTGTTCAGCAAAAACTTTCAAATCTGCCATTTTTGTATAATTTTAAATGTTTGTTACTAATTTGTTTGTTATGAAAGACTTGATATGTTTATTATTACGTCTTTCATGATTTTAATTTATCGATTCGCGAGTGTTTTTAATACTCCGTGGATGGTAGCACCTCCCGATTGAAGAGCGGAAACGACATTCTTGGCCGGAGACTGTAACAGTGCGATAACATCTCCGATCAGTTCATTCTTACTCTTGATTGAGACAAGTGCATTCAAATGTTCGGATCCGATGTAGAAACTTTCCTGTACATACGCGGCTTTAAGTTTCGGGATATCCGTTCCTTTTGCAAATTGTTTAATCAATTTGGCCGGAACATTGGCGTTGTTACAAAACATGACAGCCGTATTTCCTTTCATTGCCGGGTCTAGTGCGGAAAAATCCACATCCACCTTTTCCAACGCTTTCTTAAACAAGGTGTTTTTTACAACCACCAGTTTAATTTGTTGCTTATTACATTCCCTTCTTAAATTACTGGTCTTTTCCGCATTCAATGTGGCAATATCAGTAAGATAGAAGTGAGCATATTCACCAACAGTCGCAGCAATTTGATCTATAACGGTAATTTTATCTTCCTTTCTCATAATTCCATCATTTTAATTTTCATCAACTGATTTGGGGTCAATTTTAATGCCCTGACTCATGGTACTTGAAAGAAAAATACTCTTAACATAGGTACCCTTTGCAGCTGTGGGTTTTAACTTAATCAATACGGAGATAAATTCTTTGGCGTTATCTCGGATTTGTTCGGGAGAAAACGATACTTTACCGATTGATGTATGCACAATGCCTGCTTTGTCTACTTTGAAGTCGATTTTTCCTTGTTTCACTTCTTTTACGGCATTGGCGACATCCATGGTAACGGTACCGCTTTTAGGGTTCGGCATCAGACCGCGTGGACCCAACACCCTTCCCAAAGCACCGATTTTACCCATGATAGCCGGTTGGGTGATGATGACATCGACATCTGTCCACCCGCCCTTGATTTTTTCTATGTATTCATCAAGACCCACATGATCCGCTCCTGCTTCTTTCGCCGCAGCTTCCTGATCCGGGGTACATAATACCAAAACCCTAATTTGCTTGCCTGTTCCATGAGGCAATGATACCACGCCTCTCACCATCTGGTTTGCCTTACGAGGATCTACACCCAGGCGGACATCCAAGTCCACCGAAGAATCGAATTTAGTCGTAGTAATTTCTTTGACCAAAGCAGACGCTTCCTTGAGTGTATACAATTTTCCTGCTTCAATTTTATTTAAGACCAACTTTTGATTTTTTGTAAGTTTACTCATATCTAATTGAAGTTTTTTAATTGTTTACAGAGAATATCCCCTTAATTGTTATACCCATACTTCGAGCTGTGCCGGCCACGATTTTCATAGCCGATTCCAGCGTGAAACAGTTCAAATCCACCATTTTGTCTTCTGCAATCACCTTAACCTGATCCCAGGTGATTTCCGCAATTTTCTTGCGGTTGGGTTCTGCAGAGCCGCTTTTCTGTTTAGAGGCTTCCAGCAACTGGATCGCCACGGGCGGTGTTTTGACCACAAAATCGAAAGACTTGTCGGCATAGTAAGTGATTACCACTGGCAACACTTTACCGGCCATGTCTTGGGTTCTGGCATTAAATTGCTTACAAAATTCCATAATATTGATGCCTTTGGAACCCAAAGCGGGTCCTACGGGCGGAGAAGGGTTTGCCGCTCCTCCTTTAATTTGTAATTTTAGCTTTCCTGCAATTTCTTTTGCCATCTTTTTCGTTTTTAAATTTCTAATTGTTAAGTCAGAAGTTTCATAATCATCCGATAAGGATAAATGATAAAACTTTGTCTTTCAGGCTAAAGTGCGTAACCACTTTCGGCCTATTCTTTTTCGACTTGTAAATAACCTAATTCTAATGGGGTTTTACGGCCGAAAATTTTCACCATGACTTTCAGTTTCTTCTTTTCGGAATTAACTTCTTCTATCACGCCGTGAAATCCATTGAAAGGTCCGAATGTGACTTTTACCGTTTCGCCTACGTAGAATTGGATATCGAGTTCTTCCGCCTGTTCTTGCAGTTCATCGACCGTACCGAGAATCCGGTTTACTTCCGATGCGCGCAGTGGAACGGGTTTATTTCCACCCAGAAATCCGATTACATAAGTCACATTTTTCAGAAAGTGTATGACCTCTCCCACCAGATTGGCTTCGATGATGACATAGCCCGGAAGATAAGCGCGTTCTTTCAGCACTTTCTTTCCGTTACGCACCGCATAAACTTTCTCTGTAGGGATAAGTACTTGAGAAATGTAATCTTTCAGGCCGGAATTTTTAATTTCAGCTTCGAGGTATTCTTTAATTTTATTCTCTTTGCCGCTTACAGCGCGAAGAACATAAAATTTTCTTTCAATTTCAGACATTTTCTAAATTAAAAGATTTTTCCGTAAAAGAATTTTACGATATTCTCAAAGCCAAAATCAATAACAAATATCACCATTGCCATGATAAAGGAAGCAGTCAATACGACAATGGTACTACTTGTTAATTCCTGCCTGTTAGGCCAAGACACTTTATATACAAGTTCCTTTGCAGATTCTTTAATATAATTAATAATCTTTTTCATACGTTCATAATTTGTTTTTTAATGGTCGTATGGAACCGGTGCATTCCTACTACGTTGTTTAATTCGTAATTCATGCGTTGGATGTTTATTAATCATACCGGTTTCATCTAACATGGATTTTGCACGGGTCGAGAGACTCGAACTCCCGACCCTCGGTTTTGGAGACCGATGCTCTACCAACTGAGCTAGACCCGTGTGTTTCGGGCGGAAATTATTCGAGGATTTCCGTAATCTGACCCGATCCAACGGTGCGACCGCCTTCGCGGATAGCGAAACGAAGTCCTTCGTTGCAAGCTACTGGATAGATCAAGTCGACCTTGATTTCAAGATTATCGCCGGGCATCACCATTTCCGTGCCTTCAGGAAGCGTAATTTCGCCGGTTACATCCAGTGTACGGATGTAGAACTGAGGACGGTATTTATTATGGAATGGTGTATGACGTCCGCCTTCTTCTTTCTTCAGGATATAAACCGATGCCTTGAAAGAGGTATGGGGTTTAATTTTACCCGGATGGCAGATGACCATACCGCGTTTTACTTCATCTTTATCGATACCGCGGAGCAATAATCCGACGTTATCGCCTGCCTGACCTTCGTCGAGGATCTTACGGAACATTTCAACACCGGTAACCACCGATTTTTTGCCTTCGGAACCCAGTCCGATGATCTGGACTTCGTCGCTGGTATGAATAACACCGGTTTCGATACGACCGGTAGCCACGGTTCCACGACCTGTAATCGAGAATACGTCTTCCACGGGCATCAAGAACGGTTTGTCGATGTCGCGCACGGGCAGGTCGATCCAAGTGTCGACCGCATCCATCAGTTCCATCACTTTTTCTTCCCATTTCGGGTCGCCGTTCAGTGCGCCGAGTGCGGAGCCTTGGATTACCGGAGTGGCATTGCCGTCAAATTCATAGAAATCGAGCAGTTCGCGCATTTCCATTTCAACGAGTTCGAGCATTTCAGCGTCATCGACAACATCAACTTTGTTCATGAAAACAACCAGTTTCGGCACGTTTACCTGACGAGCCAGGAGGATGTGTTCGCGTGTTTGAGGCATCGGACCATCGGTAGCAGCAACTACGATGATAGCGCCATCCATTTGAGCGGCACCCGTAACCATGTTCTTCACGTAGTCGGCGTGTCCCGGACAATCCACGTGCGCATAGTGACGATTCGCTGTTTCATATTCAACGTGAGCGGTATTGATGGTAATACCTCTTTCTTTTTCTTCCGGGGCGTTATCGATCTGGTCGAACGTCTTTATTTCCGAAAGACCTTTCTTCGCTAATACGGAAGTGATAGCAGCCGTAAGCGTCGTTTTTCCGTGGTCAACATGACCGATTGTACCGATGTTAACGTGAGGTTTCGACCGGTTAAAATGTTCTTTTGCCATAATTTAGTTGATCTTTATTATATTAATGATTGCTATTACGTTTTTACGTTTTTCAATAACAGTCCTGTTTTATATATTCAGACCGTTATATGTTACGTTCTCCGCAAAACGTGAAACCGAACGTTGAGCCGATGACGGGAGTTGAACCCGTGACCTCTTCCTTACCAAGGAAGTGCTCTACCACTGAGCTACATAGGCAAAGAGCGGAAGACGGGACTCAAACCCGCGACCCTCAGCTTGGAAGGCTAATGCTCTATCGACTGAGCTACTTCCGCAATTTTTTGTGGGCGGTGATGGATTCGAACCACCGAAGGCGTAAGCCAGCTGAGTTACAGTCAGCCCCATTTGGCCACTCTGGTAACCGCCCGATTTTCTTTTTTTTTATAAACAATTAACAATTGATGACATTTTCCGTTTCCCATTTTTCATTATTAATTGTTCATTTGTCTGAGCCTCTTGTCGGATTCGAACCAACGACCCCGAGATTACAAATCACGTGCTCTGGCCAGCTGAGCTAAAGAGGCAACAAACAGCCGCTTCGGCTCCGAAAAAAGTCGAAACGGCTGCAAATTTAGGCATATTTTTTGTATCTGCAAAAAATAAAAGGCATTTTTTTATTTATTCTTTTGCTTTTCTTTGAATTTCACCAGTTGTTTTTGCAACGCATCGACAACAGTGTCAATGGATTCCTCAAACGTATCGCTGGTTTTCGTAGCAAAGAAATCCTGTCCGGGAACGGCCAGTTTGATCGCGGCATCTTTGTTCATGGCCGACTCCGGTTTGATGACTTTCAATACAATTTCTGCAGTAAGAATACCGTCGTAGTACTTATCCAATTTACTTACTTTTTTTTGGATAAACTTTTCCAATTGCTGACTAGCTTCAAAATGAATAGGTTGAATTCTGATTTTCATAAAAAACCCTCCTTAATTTTTTTAGGCTCGTGGATGAGCCTGGTGATACACTTTTTTTAATTCTTCAAAGGTTGTGTGAGTATACACTTCTGTGGATGACAGACTGGCATGCCCTAAAAGTTCTTTTACGGCATTCAAGTCCGCACCGTTGTTCAGCATGCTGGTGGCAAACGAGTGCCGCAAGACATGAGGACTCCGCTTGGATAAATTCGGGATTTCCGAAAGTTTCCGTGTTACAATATTATATACAATGTTATTAGACAATGGTTTTCCGCTCTTCCTTATAAAAAAAGCGACGTCGGGATTCGGGATGATGACCTCGTTCCGTTTTTCCAGATAATGATTCAACGTCTCCCTCAGATTGTCCGAAAAAGGAATCAAGCGCTGTTTATTTCTTTTGCCTGTCACTTTGATGATACCATTATTAATATCTACATCCTTATCCCGCAAACCGACCAGTTCGGCGCATCGCATTCCGGTGGAATAAAAAACATCCAATATTGTCCGGTCGCGTATCGCTTCAAACGTCAAATCCGCAACATCGCTCTCCGAATCCAGCAACATCAGCATTTCTTTCTCTTTGATAAATGAAGGCAACGATTTGCCTGCTTTCGGGCCGGAGATTTTGCTGATGGGATTGGAAGGGACGATCGACAGCCTGCATAAATATTTGAAAAATGATTTCAATGCGCTGAGTTTTCGATTGACCGACAAGGGGGAATAGCCTTGGGCGGACAAGGACACAATCCAATGCCGCACAATCGCCCTGTCCACTTCCAGCGGATCAAAAACCTGTTTTTCGTGAATCACAAATTCTTTGAACTGATTCAAATCATTTTTATATGAAGCGACCGTATGAAAAGAATGATTCTTTTCATAACGGAGGTATTGCAAAAAAGACGCTATCAACATAGGATTTTGTCATTTGATGCAACGAAGATAATAAAAATTTCGGATTTATTCTTCCGATAAAAAAAGTTTCTGAACGTAAATTGCGTGAATTTTTTGTTTTCTCTTTTCAACAGAGGGCTTTGAAAAAGCCTGCCGTTTTCTTAATTCCTTCACAATCCCCGTCTTTTCAAATTTTTTCTTGAACTTTTTTAAGGCGCGTTCTATATTCTCGCCTTCTTTTAATGGAACAATAATCATAATCGTTTTTAAATAATATTGAATCTTTTTAATATTGTTTATTTGTTTTCGGCTTGCAAAGGTACGGTAAATTTTAGATATAAACAAAAGAAAATATATTTTTTTCTTTTATTCGATGGAATATCTTAACTTTGCACATTTGGAATCAACATGAAACGAGCATGATTTTCGAACATCCAAGTTGATGACAATCATGACATGCGAGTTCCATACGACCTTTAAAAACAAATTATTGACGTATGAAATCTATGGATAATAATATAGAGAATAAACAACTGGCACTTGACAAACGATATTTACGCATGGCAAAAATATGGGCGGAGAACTCTTATTGCAAGCGCAGACAAGTGGGTGTCTTGATTGTGAAAGACAAAATGATTATTTCCGACGGCTACAACGGCACGCCTTCGGGATTTGAAAACAATTGCGAAGACGAAAATTTTGTCACCAAGCCATACGTTTTACACGCTGAAGCTAATGCGATCACAAAAATCGCCTGCTCAAACAACAGCAGCAGAGATGCAACGTTGTATGTTACCGCATCGCCTTGCATTGAATGTGCCAAATTGATTATTCAGGCAGGCATTAAACGCATCGTGTATTCAGAAAAATACAGGTTGGACGATGGGATTCAATTGCTAAAACGTGCCGACATAGAGGTGGTTTATATAGATTTAGAGGAAGTTCAAAGTTAGTTTTATACGACATGGCATTTCGAAATATATCTTGGCGGATATTTTTTACCGTATTATTCACTTTAATACTAGGATTTGTGCTGGGGAATTATTTCTCCAGTAAAACCCTGGGGCGTAAACTTTTCCTTTCTTACGGAAACAAAGTGAACGTGATTATGGATCTGATAGAAGAAGAATATGTGGATTCGGTAAATATGAAAGACATGGTAGAAAACGTAATCCCCGAATTGATCAACGAACTGGACCCCCATTCGTCTTATATTCCCGCCGACCAGATCTTGCGAACGAATGAAGAACTGGAAGGCAGTTTTGGCGGCATCGGCATTGGTTTTGTGGTGCAGGAAGACACCATCATGGTCGTAAACGTGATTGAGGGCGGCCCGTCGGAACAGGCGGGGATAGAAGCCGGCGACAGGCTGGTCACCATCGAAGATTCCGTCTTTACGGGCGCGGGCATATCCGTCGATTCGATAAAAGACAGGCTGCGGGGTGTGATCGGTACAAAAGTCAGGATCGGAATCAAGAAAAAAACTGCCGACCAGATTGTCGATTACGAGATCATCCGCGGGAGCATTTCGGAAAATACGATACTGGCCAGTTATCAGGTAGACGAAGGCATCGGACTTCTAAAAATACAGAAATTCGCACGATCTACCTACGATGAATTTTTACAGGCGCTTGCCAAACTTTCTAATGCCGGATGCACCGCTTTTATTCTCGATTTGCGATCCAATCCCGGAGGCATTTTGGATATCGCCATCAACATGGCAAACGATTTCCTCTCTCCCGGACAATTGATTGTGTATACCGAAGGCAAATCGGTTCAAAAGGTCGAAGCGGTAGCGAACGGAACGGGTTCTTTCCAGAATAACCGGTTGGTGGTGCTGATGGACGAACTTTCCGCCTCTGCCAGCGAAGTATTCGCAGGCGCTATGCAGGACAATGACCGCGGCTTGATCATCGGACGCCGCTCTTATGGAAAAGGATTGGTGCAAAAGCCGATACAACTCTCCGACGGCTCAGCTTTGCGACTGACCATTGCCCGCTATTACACCCCTTCAGGTCGCTGTATCCAAAGGGATTATGTTTTAGGAAAATCCGACATCTATGAGCAGGATTGGATCGACCGATTCTCACACGGGGAATCGTTCTTTCAGGACAGCATCAAATTTGACGAAAACCTGAAATATTATACCTCCTCAGGACGCGTCGTCTATGGCGGCGGAGGTATCATGCCCGATATTTTTGTGCCCAGAGACACCACCGGCATCACTTCCTACTTCATGAATCTTGAAAACACCGAAATATTCTACCGTTATGCGTTCAGATATGTCGATTCGAGAAGGGATCAATTGAAAAAATTCAAGGATTACGAATCACTGTATCAATATCTGAAATCGCAACCGATTTTGAATGAAGTGGTCGAGTTTGCCGAATCGCAGGGGATCAAACGACGAACCAATCTAATCTATATTTCTTCAAAGTTGATCGAAAAATATACCATCGGATACATCGCGGGCAATGTTCTGGGCAACGAATGGGTTTATCCGATCATCATGAAAGACGATCCCGTCATCACAAAAGCAATAGAATCGCTGAAAAAAGAGCCTTTTGCCAACTTGCTACGTGGCAACCGATAATTTGTTTGCCTGCGATTCGTTTCCTTTGCGGATGCTGCTTTAGCATTGAATATTATATTTAAAACATATATCATGAACCGTTTATTGATACTTTTCTCTTATTTATTGACTTTTGCGCTGTTTAACGCTTGCGACAACGTGAAAGAAAAACATTTTTTGAGTGACAAAAACTACCGGAATGAGGTGCACAATCAATTTCTGAAACGCAAGGAATTGGCCGTCAACCGGAATGAGGCGCTCTTTGGCGTATTCAACAATGACTCACTGACATTAGAGCAAAAAGAAGCGCTGGAATTTCTGTACGCTTACATGCCTCTGTGTGATCTGGCAGATTATTCAGGGGATTTTTTCCTGAAACAAGTGAATGCAGCACTTATGATTCGCGACTACTTCCCGTGGGGAAAAACCATCCCGGAAGCCGTTTTCCGTCATTTCGTGCTTGTCTATCGCGTTAATAACGAAAATCTGGACGATGCCCGTATTCATTTCTTTGAAGAGCTGAAAGACAGGGTTCGGGAGATGAGTATGCGGCAAGCGGCACTGGAGGTCAATCATTGGTGTCATGAAAAAGTGACTTACCGCGGAACGGATGGAAGGACTTCGGCGCCTCTGGCACTGGTCAAAACAAGCTGGGGACGTTGCGGCGAGGAATCCACATTCACCGTTACCGCCTTACGCTCGGTCGGAATCCCTGCGCGTCAATGCTATACGCCACGTTGGGCGCACACGGACGACAACCACGCATGGGTCGAAGTCTGGATCGACGGCAAATGGCACTATATGGGCGCCTGCGAGCCGGAACCGGAACTGGATGTCGCATGGTTCACGGCTCCTGCCAAACGCGCCATGATGGTGCATACCAATGTGTTCGGTTTATATGATGGTCCGGAAGAAAAAAACGAGAAAACCGCCCTGTTTTCCAAAATCAATCTGTTGCCGAATTACACGGAAACCCGGATATTGAATGTGAAAGTGGTTGACGTCAACGGATTACCGGTAGAAGATGCACAAGTCAAGTTTAAAATTTACAATTATGCTCAATTGTATCCGATTGCAGCAGGAAAAACGGACAAAGAAGGTGTCGTTTCGCTGTTGACGGGCCTGGGCGACCTGGTGGTGTGGGCTAACAGCGGGGATACTTACGGCTATCGCAAAGCTGCTTCCGATCAACATGAAATTGTAGTTACGCTGGATTGCCATTCGGGGAACAGCTACGATGAAACGATGGAACTGATTCCTCCGACAGAACAAAAGATCAATGGCATTGATCCTGCAAAGCAACAGGAAAATACCAAACGATTCGCTTATGAAGATTCCATCAGAGACGCCTATATGAAGACCTTCATGAACAGGCAGCAGGCGCAGGCATTATCGAGAGAAATCCAGCTGGACGAAACCCTTGTGTGGAAATACATACAACTGTCGCAAGGCAACTGGAAAGCGTTGGAGACATTCATGCGGCGGCACCATGCCAATCCCTATCTGTTTCCTTTCCTGGCTTCGCTGTCGGAAAAAGATTTACGGGACACACCGTCCGCTTTCCTCGACGACCACCTGAACGACCAAATCACCAACGCCATTGATCCAAAATATGGAAACGACAAAACATTCATCGCTAACTATATCTTATCGCCGCACATCGACCGGGTGTTGATCCGTCCGTGGCGCTCGGCATTGTCGTCCGGTCTGGATGCGGCAAAAATGACTGCTACGGAAATCATCGGCTGGATCAAAGAAAATATCCGGATTGTCGACGGAGAAAATTATTACAATTGTCCGATAACTCCAGCTGGCGTTTATGAATTGCGGATTGCCGACTCCTACGCCCGCAATGTGTTGTTTGTCGCATTGTGCCGCACTTTCGGGATTCCCGCTCGGCTGAATCCTGCATCCAACAAACCGCAGTATTACGAAAACAAGCAATGGATTGACGCCTCGTTTCAAACCATCGAATCAGAGCAGAATGCCAAAGCTACGGTGCAGTTCACAAACGATGCGACCAATCCCGTCAAACCCCAATATGAAATCCATTACACCCTGGCGAAATTTGAACATGACGACTTCTATCCGCTGGATTATTACGGGAATCCGGCATTGTCGCAATTCCCTGCAACAATTCAAGTCGACACCGGCTATTACCGTGTGATGACGGGTAGCCGTGCCGACGATGGATCTGTGACGATCAGCACTGCCTATTTTACTTTATCGCCCGAAGAAACAAAAAAAATCAATATCAAATTACCCCATCCCGAAGGGAAAATGAAATTGTTGGGCAGTGTTGATATGAATACAGTCATACAACCGGAACCGGGCGTTAAAAAGACATTGAAAGAACTCTCGAACGACAAAGGACTGGTATTGTGCTTTATCGACCCTGACAAAGAACCATCCAAACATACCTTGCACGAATTGTCTCAATTGAAATCCGAACTGGAATCATGGGACGGAGGTCTCCTCGTGATGACTCCCGAAGACCGCTATCTGAAAACACAGGACGGATCGTCAACCTACCCACTGCCCGCACAAACCCTCCGGACGATCGATCAAGACAGGCTGTTGCTGAATACCGTATCAAACGCTTTACAATTAAACTTCCAAAACAATTTTCCGCTTGTCGTTTTCCTTTCCCGCAATGGTGGAATTCTGTTCTATACTGCTGGATACCAGATCGGAGTAGGCGAGAAAGTGTTGAGGGTGATTCAAGCGCAAGAACGGTAAATAAACTCGACGAGCCGATGAAGGCGGCGAGTTTATCGCCAAATGACATGATATCTAATTATTTAACTTATGAGATTTAAACTGACACTACACATTGACAGGCGGGCGGCGGGCGAATGGCTGCCGTTGAGTTATCAGTACGAACTGAGCGCTTTTGTTTACAGGGCGATTGCGCGGGCTGACAGCGACTATTCCGCCTGGCTGCACGAGAACGGCTTCCGCAAGGACGGTAAACCGTTCAAATTGTTCACGTTCTCGCATTTGGACGTTCCCAAATATTTGATAGACAAAGAGAACGGCAGGATGAGAATTGACTGCGACCGCGTAACGTGGCAGGCGTCGTTCCTGCCCGAAAAATCTACGGAGAAGTT
>JAISUK010000027.1 GCA_031272075.1 Dysgonamonadaceae bacterium | reverse complement strand
AAAAACCGCAAAGTTACTACTTTTCAAATCAAATCGTAAAATCAAAGAACGCTTGTAATATATTTTATATCAATTACTTGCAAAATTATTTTTAAAATTAGTGCATCACTACTAATTTTGATTAAACAATCAATAAATTAATTCAATGGTGTTGTACGCAAAACCACAGGCACGGTTTCGATTACAGCATCGGGTGGTCGCGCTTCGCCTGCAATAAGCGACATCAGATGTTCAAAAGCGCGTTTAGCGATCTCTATTTCGTCAATTTTTATGGCTGCGATAGCCGGATTAAGCAAGGCAGGAAAAGGAGGAATGTCGATACCGACAATTTTCATATCCGAGGGGATCTTTATTCCACGCTTGTTGAGCTGTTCGATAGCAGGAGCAAAGGCTGTCCGGCAAAGGATTGCAATACCATCTATCGGGGGGCGCCATTCAAGCAGATTGTCGATTGAGTCGTGCACGGCCAAGTCGAAATTATCACCCTGAACAATTCTGATGAAAGGCGGACGCAGGCGCACATCGTGTTTTTTCATCGCTGCCTCAAAGCCTGCTAACCGCTCTTTCATCGAGTTCAGTTCGGGCGTACCAACAATGACGGCAATACGCTCCAATCCTTTGGAAATAAGATATTCCGTTGCGATATAGCCTGTCTGAAAATTGTCGGGAACAACTTGAAAAGTGTTGACACCGGTGATTGAACGATCGGCGAGAACAAATGGTATTCCGCTGTGTTCCAATGCCCTGAATAGCGCAATTTTCATTTTCGTGTTGGGAACAATTACTATCCCTTCGACCTGATAATCGACAAGCTGTTCAACAAGCGATTCGTGATTATCGTTATTTCCCAAAATACAGATTATTACGCGAAAATTCGCCTTTGCCGCAAACTCGGTAACAGTCCTGCAAGTGTCGGCATAAACGGTTGAAGACAGGTCGGGAAGGATAAGACCCAATAGCCGGCTTTTGCCCGACCGCAGGCTTTGCGCAAGCAGGTTGGGACGGTAACCGAGTTCATCGGCGGCCGCAAGCACTTTCTGTTGCAAAATTTTACTGATACGGCGTTTGTCGGCATGTCCGCCAAGAACGCTTGATACAGTTGAAACATTAACGCCGGCGGCTGCAGCTATATCGCCCAAATGAACATTTTTCGACTTAGGCATAACGAAAATGGTTTCTTGCAATCACTTCACAAACTTATTTATCGCATCGATATAAGCCTCTACCGAAGCGGCAATGATGTCGGTGTTGGCGGAAAAGCCGTAGTAATTGACACCCTCATGTTCCACCTGCATGTGTACCTTACCCATGTCGTCGCTGCCTTTGTTAATAGCCTGAATAAGAAACTCCTGTATCGTCATCGTGCGGCGTATAATCTGTTTGAGCGCCTTGATGGCAGCATCTACGGGACCATTGCCTGAAGCCGCGGCTTCAAACTTCTCGCCTGCGATATTCAGTCCGATGCTTGCGACCGGACGCACTCCGACGCCTGACGTAACTTGCAGATATTCAAGACGTATCCGTTGCATTTCCGAACGATCTTTCCCCGCGAGCATGAGGATATCGTCGTCATGGATGTCTTTTTTCTTGTCTGCCAATTTCAGGAACTCTTCATAGACCATATCCAATTTCTCCGGCGAAAGTTCCACGCCCAACACTTGCAGTCGATGTTTCAGTGCTGCATGCCCGCTGCGAGCCGTTAGTGCAATGTTATTCTCGTCAATTCCAACATCTTGTGGATTAATGATCTCATACGTTTGCACATTTTTCAGCACGCCGTCCTGATGGATTCCGGAGGAATGGGCGAAAGCATTGCGACCTACGATGGCTTTATTCGGCTGTACCGGCATGTTCATCAAACTGGAGACTTGCCGACTGAGGGGGAAGATTTTTTGTGTATTGATGTTTGTGCTGATGCCAATTTCTTTATGGCTTTTCAGAATCATCGCCACCTCTTCCAATGAAGTATTTCCTGCTCTTTCTCCAATTCCGTTGATTGTCACTTCCGCCTGGCGCGCACCGTTCAGAATACCGTTGATGGTGTTTGCTGTCGCCATGCCGAGATCGTTGTGGCAATGTGTCGAAATCACCGCCTTCTCTATGCCTTTGACATGCTCGAAAAGGTAACGTATCTTCTCTCCGTATTCCGAAGGCAAGCAATAACCCGTTGTGTCGGGGATATTGACGACCGTAGCGCCTGCCTGGATGACTGCTTCCACTACCCGCGCCAGGTACTCATTGTCTGTACGTCCGGCGTCTTCGCAATAGAACTCCACATCATCCACATAGCGCTTGGCATACTTCGTACAAGCGATAGCCCGTTCGAGTATTTCCGCTTGTGTGGAGTTAAATTTGTACTGGATATGATAGGTCGATGTGCCGATGCCGGTATGGATTCGTTTCCGTTTGGCATATTTGAGCGCTTCGGCTGCCACGTCGATGTCTTTCTCCACAGCGCGCGTCAATGCGCAGATGGTTGGCCAGGTGACCGCTTTGGAAATTTCAACGACTGAATTGAAATCTCCGGGGCTGGATATCGGGAATCCTGCTTCGATAATATCTACGCCAAGCGTCTCCAACGATTTGGCGATTTCTATTTTCTCGATCGTATTCAGCTGACATCCAGGGACTTGTTCTCCGTCTCTTAAGGTGGTATCGAAAATAAATAATTTCTCTGACATATTTTTATGGTAATAATTTGATTTTAATTCATTGTAATGGTTTAATCAAATAGAGAAGAAATCTTTTCTCATTCGATGTTCGTTTTGTTGATTCCGAATTTTTCTTCCGTTTGGCAGGTTCCTTTCGGTTCGATATGTACCACAATATCGTAAACATTGTCTACTGAACGCTTGATTTTTTCTTCCACTTCCTGTGCAAGTTCATGGGCTTTGTAGAGCGGCAGGTCGCCATTGACTTCAATATCCAACGATATCATGTACATATTTCCCAGCTGCCGTGAGCGTATGCGGTGAGGGTTAGACACATTCGGCACCTGTTCTACCGCATCAATAATACGTTGATAGACAGAGGTGTCTTTTACTCCATCCATCAGCACGACACTGGTATCCAAGAAAATTTCTATCGAAGTTCGTATAATGAAAAAACTGATAAACAGTCCGGTTATTGAATCGAGAATCGGCAATTTGAAAACAAACGTAAAGACCAATCCTAGCAATACACCGGAAGAAATCAGCACATCGTTGCGCATGTTTTTTGCATTGGCGATCAGCATGGAGCTGTTTACCCGTTTTCCTTGTCTGAATTGATAAGCTGCCAACAACAGTTTGCCGAAGATGGAAAACAAGGTTACATAAATGGCTGCCGGTGAAGGCAATTCACGTACTTCGGAAAAAAGGATGCCTTTTCCGATGGAAATCAGCATCTGTACCCCGGCAAAAAAGATGACGAAAGACAGAATTTTGGTGGCAACGGTATCCGCTTTTTCAAAACCATAAGCGTATTTTGTGGTCGGGGGGCGACTGATGATTCGCGCTGTGAACAGTGTCACCAACGAGATGATCACGTCTGTAGCCGAATCGATTCCATCGCCCAACACGGCCATACTTCCGGCTATGATTCCGACAACGATTTTGAGTAAAGACAACAAAGAATTGCCAATGACACTGATCAGCGAGGTACGAACCAATATCTGTTTTCGGGAATCCATTGAGGCGGATTAATTGTTTTCGGGACGTAATTTACGGACGACCGCTCCGGTTCTCCACATTTCGCTTTCGCGAAGCGCTTTCAATTCTTGATCCAGTTTTTCGCGGTAGTCGGGTTGTGAATTGGAATCGATGGAACGTTGCGCTTCATTGCCGGCCACCACCTCTCCGTATAATTTCCTGAAGACAGGCTTGGTAGCATCGTGAAACGGCCCCATCCAGTCTAATGCGCCCCGTTGGGCGGTGGTAGAGCAGTTGGCGTACATCCAGTCCATCCCTTTTTCGGCAAACAGCGGCATCAAGGACTGCGTCAATTCTTCGACCGTTTCATTGAAAGCCTCTGAAGGCGAATGTCCGTTTTCACGCAATACTTCGTATTGTGCCAACAGCAATCCCTGGATGGCGCCCATCAAGGTGCCGCGTTCACCCGTCAGATCGGAATAGACTTCACGTTTGAAATCCGTTTCAAACAGATAGCCGGATCCGATGCCGATACCCAAAGCAATGACACGTTCTTTGGCGTGTTCGGTCGCATCTTGGAAGATGGCATAACTGGAATTTAATCCGCGGCCTTCCATGAACATGCGTCGCAAAGAGGTGCCTGAACCTTTGGGCGCAACCAGAATCACGTCTACATCTTGCGGCGGAATGATGCCGGTACGTTCTTTGAAAGTAATGCCGAATCCATGTGAAAAATAGAGCGCTTTCCCTTTCGTCAGAAACGGTTTGATGCGCGGCCATACTTCAATTTGCGCGGCATCCGAAAGCAGATATTGGATGATTGTTGCCCGATTGCAGGCTTCTTCAATATCAAACAGCGTTTCGCCCGGAACCCACCCGTCGGCGACAGCCTTTTCCCAGGTTTTTCCTCCTTTGCGTTGGCCAACAATCACGTTAAAGCCGTTGTCCCTCAGATTCAAAGACTGTCCCGGCCCTTGGACGCCATATCCGATGATGGCGATGATTTCATTTTTCAATACTTCTCTCGCTTTTTCCAGCGGAAACTCTTCTCGGGTGATAACATTTTCTTCCACCCCTCCAAAATTCATGATCATTTTGTTTTATATTTATTTGATTAGTAAATAATTGTACTTCTAACTTCTAACTTCTAACTTCTAACTTCTAACTTCCAACTTCTAACTTCCTGATTCCCAATTTATGCTCCATCGCCGCCAACATATCACTCAGTCGTTCGACCTTTGATTTTGTGATGGCGACGCGACCGGAACGAATGAATTGCAGGACGCCGATTTTTTGGCTTAATTCCTTGAAAAGCGCTTGGGTTTCCTCGTAATGCCCGGTTTTTTCTAGCACCGTCCAAATTTCCGTAATATCCAGAATGCGGGCATTGTATCTTCTAACGATGTCTTCGATAGAACCCATTTCCAACAATTTATTTGTTGCGACCTTATACAGTGCGATTTCCTGGAACACCAGGTCGTCGTTCGTATTGAAATACGCTTTGATGATATCTACCCGTTTATCAATTTGTTTCACGACTTTTTCTACGATGTCTCTGGTAGAGAATGTTGTGATCGTAAACTTATGAATGCCTTCGATGGCGGAGGGCGATACAGAGAGTGTTTCGATATTCAAACGTCGCCGGGTAAAAATAATCGTTATCTGGTTCAACAAACCGACGCTATTTTCCGAAAATACCGTGACTGTATACAGGGTTTCTTTTTGTTTCGTTTCCATATTTCAATCATCTATTTATTACATGATAAACTCATTTTTCGTTTCCCAGCAAGATGTTGGTCACACAAGTCCCGGCAGGAATCATGGGATAAACCATTCCGGTCTCTTCGACTTTCACTTCCAGCAAATAGGCGCTTTTGGTTTGCAGCATTTCGGAAATAGCGTTATCGAGTTCCGACCTTTCGGATACCGATTTTCCCGGAATGCCGTAGGCGTCGGCGATCTTGATAAAATCCGGATTTTTCATCACGGTTTCCGAATAGCGTTTGTCGTAAAACAGTTCCTGCCATTGGCGAACCATTCCTAAAAAGCAATTGTTTAACAGGATTATTTTCACCTCGACGCCCGATTCCATGATCGTTCCCAATTCCTGGATTGTCATTTGCAGGCCGCCATCACCTACAAACAGGCAAACGGTGCGGTGAGGCGCCCCGTATTTTGCTCCGATGGCGGCAGGAAGCCCGAATCCCATCGTCCCCAGTCCTCCGGAAGTGACCACGCTTCGTGACTGTTGGTATTTGAAATACCGCACCGCCATCATCTGATTCTGACCGACATCCGTCACCAATACCGCATCATTTCCGGTGGCTTCGGTGACTTTATGAATCACTTCGCCCATTTTGATCGGCCCGTTTTCAGGAAATAATTCTTTTTGTATCACGTATTTCAATTCTTTTTCATACGGTTCTTTGAAAGTTTCGCGCCAGGCAGTATGTTTGTTGGCTCTCAGCAATCCAGTGACTTTCGACAATGTTTCTTTCACATTGCCCAACACCGCCACGGTCGTTTTTACATTTTTATTTATTTCCGAGGGATCGATGTCGAAATGAATCACTTTGGCTTGTTTGGCATACGTATTCAAGTCGCCGGTCACACGATCGTCGAATCGCATTCCGATGGCAATCAACACATCGCACTCGTTGGTTTTCAGATTTGGCGCGACATTGCCGTGCATGCCCAGCATCCCGACATTCAGCGGCTCTGCCGAGGGGATGGCAGACAGTCCCAAGATGGTCGATGCCGCCGGAATATCTGCTTTTCTCAAGAATGTCAGCAGTTCTTTCTCCGCATTTCCCAGAATGACGCCCTGGCCGACCAATGCCAACGGTTTTTTCGACGCGTTGATCAGCGAAGCTGCTTCCACAATCATTTCCGGCTCGATATCCGGGACGGGGATGTAGCTGCGGATATGATTGATTTTTATCGGCGTATACGAAACCAGGTCGCTCTGAGCATCTTTGGCGAAGTCGAGGATTACAGGTCCGGGACGACCTGTCGCGGCGATATAGAAAGCACGGGCGACCGCCCAGGCAATATCTTCGGCCGAACGTATCTGGTAAGCCCATTTGGTGATCGGTTGAGAAATCCCGACCACGTCGGTTTCCTGGAAGGCGTCCGAACCCAATAGTGCGGAAACTACTTGGCCGGTAATCACCACAATCGGCGTACTGTCGATCATCGCATCGGCGATGCCGGTGATGGCATTGGTGGCGGCGGGGCCTGACGTCATCAACGCTACACCCACTTTTCCCGATACACGGGCATAACCTTGAGCGGCATGTGTTGCGCCCTGTTCGTGTCGCACCAAAATATGGTTAATCTTTTTTTTGTAATCAAATAAGCAATCAAACACAGGCATGATTGCACCACCCGGATAGCCGAAGATTGTGTCTACTCCTTCATCGATCAATGAACGTAAGAGGGCTTCCGATCCAGTGATTTTCTTATTCATTCGTAATCAATTAATTATTATTTATTTTTTATTATTTATTAAATTGTGATCATTCTGACTGCGCCTTTATCCGCCGAACTGACCATCGAAGCATAGATTTTCAATGAAGTGGCGACTGCGCGTTGGCGGGACTTCGGCGTGAAGGCTTCCTTTTTTCGCTTTATTTCTTCCTGACGGCGGCGTTTCAGTTCCTCGTCGGGCACCAAGACATTGATGCTTCGCTCGGGAATGTTGATCTCAATCAAGTCGCCGTCTCTCACCAAAGCAATATTTCCACCGGCGGCGGCTTCCGGAGAGATGTGACCGATCGACAATCCCGATGTGCCGCCGGAAAAGCGCCCGTCGGTAATCAGCGCACAAGCCTTCCCCAGATGACGTGATTTGATGTAGGAAGTAGGGTAGAGCATTTCCTGCATGCCCGGACCGCCTTTAGGACCTTCGTACAGGATGACGACGACATCGCCCGCGGCGACATCGCCGGATAAAATTCCATCGCACGCCGCTTCTTGCGATTCAAAGACTTTTGCAGGTCCTTTGAAGCATAAAATATGCTCGTCCACGCCTGCCGTTTTCACCACACAGCCGTCCGGCGCGATATTTCCTTTCAATACCGCCAGGCCTCCATCTTTGCTGTAAGCATGTTCCAAGTCGCGGATACATCCCGATTTCCTATCCGTATCCAGTGTGGGGTAATTATTGGATTGAGATCCCAGTCGCAGATTGCGATTTCCGCCTGGAGCCGACAGGTATCTCCGGATGGATTTATCGACACGACGTGCTTTCATGATATCGAATTTAGCAATTGCTTCTGCCAACGACAGTCCGTCGACCCGTTTTACGGAGACATCCAGCAAACCGGCCTTATGCAATTCCGACAGGATAGCAATCACTCCGCCGGCGCGATTGACATCCTGGATATAAAATTGTTTGGTGTTGGGCGCCACCTTGCACAAGCAGGGGGTCAGGCGCGAGAGGCGGTCGATATCGTCCATCGAGAAGTCGACACCTGCTTCATGCGCGATGGCCAGCAGATGCAACACCGTATTCGTTGAGCCGCCCATTGCGATATCCAGCGTCATGGCGTTCAAGAAAGCGGCACGCACGGCAATGCTTTTCGGTAACACCGAATCGTCACCTTCTTCGTAATAGTTGAGCGTATTTTTTACGATCAATCGGGCAGCCTCCACAAACAGTCGTTTACGGTTGATGTGGGTTGCAACGATAGTGCCGTTGCCGGGTAATGCCAGGCCGATTGCCTCGTTCAGGCAGTTCATGGAATTGGCGGTAAACATTCCGGAACAGGAGCCGCAGGTGGGGCAAGCATGTGCTTCCACATCGCGTACATGCTCATCGCTGATGGTTGCATCGGCGCTTTGAATCATCGTGTCGATCAAATCCAGCCGTTCGTCGCCCAAAATCCCGGCTTCCATCGGGCCGCCGGAAACAAACACGGTTGGGAGATTCAGCCGCATGGCAGCCATCAACATGCCCGGCGTAATTTTATCGCAATTGCCGATGCAGATCATCGCGTCGGCTTTGTGGGCATTGACCATGTATTCCACACTGTCGGCGATCAGATCGCGTGAGGGCAGGGAATACAACATGCCGTCATGTCCCATGGCGATGCCGTCGTCGATGGCGATGGTATTAAATTCGGCTGCGAAGCATCCCGATTTCTCTATCTCCGATTTGACAATTTGGCCGATTTGATGCAGATGTACATGTCCGGGCACGAACTGTGTAAATGAATTGACGATGGCGATTAACGGTTTTCCGAACTGTTCGTTTTTCATCCCGTTAGCGCGCCACAATGCTCTTGCGCCGGCCATTCTGCGCCCTTGTGTAGTAATCGAACTACGAAGTTGATTTTTCATTCCTGTAACTCTAATGATGATGAATGTATACAAATTAAAAAAAGCCTTTCTTTGGTAGAGAAAGGCTTTTATTTTTGATACACATAAAAAGCGCGCGACCTTCCTCTACCATTCTCTTTTGACAAGTAGAATAATAGTAACGATCACCACGATAAATATGTTATTGACTATCATTTTTATTAATATACGGCCGCAAATTTAGAAGAGTTTTTTGTTTTGTGCAAATATTTCAGACATTTTTTTACAAAACGGAATTTGCAGCGCCAAGCGTCGTTATTTTTTGAATACTTATGCGCCGAAATGCGCATAGGAAAATAAGCAACAAAAATATTGTTTATTTCAAAAGGATACAAATTAATTGAAGAACTATTTTTAAATATAACATTCCCGAAAAATATCATACAACTGCAAAACATACCTGATCCCCGTATCTGCGCCATGTTGAATTTGCGCTGTTTATTTTGTATTCGATTTATTTTGTTATTCCAAAAAAATGCGATTACTTTGTTGAATAATATAGCCTGAGGCATTTGTCATGCAGCGGGTTTTAAATTTGAAACTGTATGCTACGTAGATTATATTTGCAAAATGCAATTCTTTTGTTTGCACTGTTTTTATGGAATGGATGTAAACCTGAAGCCACCTATTTTAACGGCGAAACCGTATTGGCCAAATTATATTCTGTACCTGTTACGGCTGTTGAGGGAGAAATCATTGAGCTTGAAAATTTTAAAGTATTTTACACGCAAGTTTGTGTAGATGACCTTTATATTTACGCCCTCTACGCAGATGTGTTATTGAATTTCGGCAAGGATTTTCCATTTCGATCAAAAACAGTGCATGTTTTTGACTGGGAGGGTCGGATTGTTCAGATCATTGAGATGGATTCGGCGGCTCGCGAAATCGCTTTTGATCCGGTTTCCAAATCACTTTACAATCTGACAAAGGAAGATGTGCTAAAAAAATACGATCCGTCATTCTTATATCAATGAAACTCAAGCAATTGCTATCGAAGCTACACAATATCGTTGTGGAGATTGTCTTCTGGTGCAGCCTGGTGGTGGTGGCATGGTTTGCCGGACAGATATTGCTATTTGCCTCTTTCAAGGTGCCGAGCGCATCGATGTCGCCTGCGTTGATCGACGGTGACAATGTGCTTGTCTGGAAACCGACTCTGGGAGCGCGGATATTCCATCTGTTCGACGCTTTGGAGGGCAAACGGGTAACAATCCATCGCTTGCCGGGGATGCGGAAAGTCCGCCGTAACGATGTGCTGGTTTTCCATATTCCCTACCCCCATGGCCCCGACCACATCGAGATGCACCTGCTGAAGTATTATGTGAAGCGGTGCGTGGGGCTTCCGGGCGATACGCTGTCGATACACAACGGATTTTATCATGTCGGCGGATACAACGGTGCGCTTGGCAATGTGGAATCGCAGCAGCGCGTGGCCGAACGCAACAGTGCGTCATTCTTGCCAGGAGTCTATCACACATTCCCTCGCGATAGCGTTGTTCGCTGGAATATCAAGGAATTTGGACCGATATGTATTCCCAAAAAGGGATTTAGTGTCGTCATGACGCGCACCAACTATCTGTTCTACGGTAAATTAATCGAATGGGAACAAGAAAAAAAGTTGGACTGCATGGACGACACGGTATTTCTCGATGGCCAGAAGCTGGAATCCTACGTTTTTGAGAAGAATTATTATTTCATGGCGGGCGACCGGACGGAAGATTCGCAGGATTCTCGCTACTGGGGACTGGCGCCGGAAGAGTATATTGTCGGAAAGGTAGCGTTTATATGGAAATCGGTTGACCGCTACACCAGACGATTTCGCTGGGAACGCTTCTTGAAGAAGGTTGAATGAGACGACTGATTATGAGCAAGAGAATCAAACATATAGCTCAGTTCGTTTGGCTGATACCGATTGCGATGGTTTTGGGAACGGTGGTTGTGGTCAACCCATTGCTTGGGAATGGCCTCGTCGCAGGCAAATATTTTCATTTCTATCTTTCGATGGGAATCCTTGGCGCAGTGATGATGGTATTCCAGTTTATTTGCCGCTCGCGATTCCGGTTTGGCATGATGGATTGGCTGCTGTTGCTTTACGGCGCGGCGACACTGATAATCAGTTGTTTTATTCATCATTCCGAGGCTACGACCAAGCATGTTTTACTGCTTTTGGTTATCGTATTATATTTTTATTTCAGGATCGTACTGTCAGGATCTGGATTTTATCGTTATTGGTTGGTTTTGTTTTTGATTGTTGGCGGATTGGTGGAAGCTTATTTGGGATTGCTGCAACTCTATGGCTTTGAGGTGTCGCAACATGCGCGTTTTCGTCTGACGGGTTCGTTTTTCAACCCCGGACCATACGCTTGCTACCTGGCGGTGGTGTTGCCTTGTGCGTTTCACTCGCTGTTAAGAGACTGGGATTGCACGAAGGTGAAATTCCATTTAAGATGCATGCCAATTTATTTTCGTTGGGGCGTTTCCGCTCTGACCTGTGTAGGCATTGTGTTGATTTTGCCTGCTTCGATGAGCCGTACGGCCTGGATGGCGGGTGCTGTCGCTTGTGGCGCAGTTGTCTTTTTACATTTCAGGAAAGAAATCGGGCGTTTCTTTAAAGGGAGATGTAAGGTTGTGTTATTGCTGATTATAGCATTATGTGCAGGCGCTGCCGCCGGTATGTATCACATCAAGAAAGACTCGGCTGACGGCAGGGCGCTGATCTGGAAAATATCGCTGCAGGTAGCCGTTCGGCATCCTTTTGGCGTCGGTATCGGGCAATTTCCTGCTGTCTACGGCGAGGCGCAGTCGGCCTATTTTGAGGCAGAAAAAGGCACTGAGCAAGAACAGCGTGTCGCGGGTAATCCAGAATATGGTTTTAACGAATACCTGCAAATAGCCATCGAGCAGGGAGTTGTTCCGCTGGCGCTTTTTTTGTGTATTCTGGGGTACAGTCTTTACAAGGGGTTCAAACGTCGTAAAACAGGCGCCACGGCCTCATTATTGTCGCTACTGTTTGTGGCGGTTTCGTCTTATCCTTTCAGCGTTTTGCCCTTCCTCATTGTGATGTCGTTACTCCTGGCTATGATCAATGACAGGAGAAAACCGCATTTCGATCAAAATAGTCCATCCATTTCTTCTCGGGTCGCACTGCCGATTTTCGTTTTGCTGTGTGGTATTTCGATCTTGCTGTGGATATGCTGTACAGTCCGACCGACATATCAGGCCTATCGTTCGTGGGGGCAGTTGCGATGGATGTATCAGTCGGGTGCATACGAAATATGCACTAAAGCGTATTCTGCGCTAGAGCCGCAACTATCCGACCAACTGGATTTCTTGTTTGAATACGCACAAAGTCTTTCAAAAACACGGCATTACAACGAAAGTAACCGGATATTAGGGAAGGCTGCCCGCATCAGTTGCGATCCGATGTTGTATAACGTGATGGGAAAAAATCATCAAGCGATGCGTCAATACGAGCAAGCGGAGCAGTGTTTACTGAAGGCCGCCCACATTGTGCCCAATCGCATGTATCCCTGGTATCTGCTGGCACTGCTCTATGAAGAACAAGGGGATATCGACAAGGCGAAAGCGATGGCGCGGATCGTGCTGACAAAAGAACCCAAAGTGCAGTCTACGGCCATCAGGGAAATGCGGGAGCGGATGAAAAAGATATTGTAAAAATCGGTATAATGGACAAAAGTGATGCTATTTTTATAGACCTTTCGTTCAAGTGGACAAAAGTGATGCTGAATTTTTGCTTGAAATTTGGTCGGTCATTTTAGTGTTTATATTTTTGCATTGTCAAGCGAAACGGAAACTATGTTATACTC
>JAISUK010000071.1 GCA_031272075.1 Dysgonamonadaceae bacterium | reverse complement strand
AATTTGCAAAACGAATACTCGGCAGACAGTATTCAAGTGCTCGAAGGTTTGGAAGCAGTGCGCAAACGACCGGCAATGTATATCGGCGACGTCAGCGAAAAAGGTTTGCATCATCTTGTATATGAAGTAGTTGATAACTCTATCGACGAAGCCCTCGCAGGATATTGTACACATATCGAAGTCGCAATCAACGAAGACGGTTCAATCACCGTAACCGACGACGGACGCGGTATTCCCGTAGATTTCCACGAGAAAGAACAGAAATCGGCTCTCGAAGTGGTGCTGACGGTGCTCCACGCCGGAGGAAAATTCGACAAAGATTCATATAAAGTATCGGGCGGACTTCACGGCGTCGGCGTTTCGTGCGTCAACGCACTCTCGACCTACCTCAAAGCCGAAGTCCACCGAAACGGAAAAATCTATGTACAGGAATATTCCGAAGGCAAACCGCTCTCAGACATTCAAGAAACAGGCATTGCCGAAAAAACAGGCACAATCATTACCTTTCGCCCCGACGCAAGTATCTTTATCACAACCGAATACAAATACGAAATTCTTGCCAAACGCCTCCGCGAACTCGCATATCTCAACGCCGGAGTGCGCCTTCAACTGACCGACAGACGCATTTTGAAAGAAGACGGCTCGTTCAAATCCGAGATTTTCTTTTCGGAAGAAGGATTGAGCGAATTTGTAAAATTTATCGACGCCAACAAGGAACCGCTGATCCCCGACGTTATTCACATCAATACAGAGAAAAAAGGCGTGCCGGTGGAAGTTGCGATGACCTACAACACTTCGTACAACGAAAACGTTTACTCTTATGTGAACAATATCAACACGATAGAGGGAGGTACGCACGTCACAGGTTTCCGCACCGGATTGACACGCACGCTGAAAAAATACGCCGACGACAACAAACTGCTCGAAAAAGCCAAAGTAGAAATCACGGGTGATGACTTCCGCGAAGGCATGACGGCGGTTATCTCGGTAATGGTGGCGGAGCCTCAATTTGAAGGACAGACTAAAACCAAACTCGGTAACGACGACATTAAAGGAACTGTCGAAATGGCAGTCAGTGAAGTGCTTGGAATTTATCTCGAAGAACATCCGAAAGAAGCGAAAACGATTGTCGAAAAAGTCATTCTGGCCGCCACTGCACGTCAGGCTGCACGCAAAGCCCGTGAGATGGTTCAGCGTAAATCGCCGCTGGCCGGTGCGGGATTGCCCGGAAAATTGGCGGATTGCTCCGAAAAAGATCCAGGCAAATGCGAACTGTTCCTGGTGGAAGGTGATTCTGCAGGCGGAACGGCCAAGCAGGGTCGAGACCGTGCATTTCAAGCCATTCTGCCGTTGCGTGGTAAGATCTTGAATGTGGAAAAAGCCATGCCGCATAAAATTTTCGAGAGTGAAGAAATCCGAAATATCTATACCGCTTTGGGCGTTACCATCGGTACGGAAGAAGACAGCAAAGAATTAAATATGGAGAAACTGCGGTATCACAAGGTGGTGATCATGACCGATGCCGACGTAGACGGCAGCCATATCGCGACACTGATTCTTACTTTCTTTTTCAGGCACATGCGTCCGTTGCTGGAAAACGGATACATCTACATCGCTACCCCGCCGCTCTATTTGTGTAAAAAAGGAAAAGCGGAAGAGTATTGCTGGACAGATCAGCAACGACAATTGTTTATCAATCGTTATGCGGAAGGAAACGAGAATCAAGTGCATACTCAACGCTATAAAGGTTTGGGAGAAATGAATGCGGAACAGTTGTGGGATACTACGATGAATCCCGACAAGCGAACCTTGCGTCAGGTCTCCATCGACAATGCCGCCGAAGCCGATCATGTTTTCTCTATGTTGATGGGTGAAGAAGTCGGACCAAGGCGTGAATTTATTGAAGAAAACGCTACTTACGCGAATATCGACGCCTGAGCACTTCAGAGGGTTGAGAACGAAAAAAGGGCGCTCAGTGATGGGTGCCCTCTGTTTTTTTAATCGACCAATAAATTAGTCTGTTACTTCTTTCCAGCCGATTTATTTTCAGTTAATGCTTCTTTTTTTGCAGCATCGGCGGCTTTTTTGCAGCATGGTTCAGCTTTTGCAGCATCGGCAGTAGCTTTCTTGCAGCAAGCTTCCGTTTTTGCAGCATCGGCAGTCGCTTTCTTGCAGCATGGTTCAGCTTTTGCAGCATCGGCAGTCGCTTTTTTGCAGCAAGCTTCCGTTTTTGCAGCATCGGCAGTTGCTTTTTTGCAGCAAGCTTCCGTTTTTGCTTTTTCTTTGCTACATTCTTTCTTGGTGTCGTCTTGAGCAAAAACAGTAGATGCTGACATCACACATACAACTAAAAATCCTAAAAATACTTTCTTCATAACGTTAAATATTTATGTTTATATAATGAGAAATGAATATTTTCTTGGCAAATGTAGTGTATTTCATAATGTATATGGCCTACAAAACAGTTAATTAATCACAAAAATAATTGAACTCTGTTTATTGCTTCAATTCATTCAATTCAACAAGTTTGTTTACAATAGCATAGATAGTAAGTCCCGCCACGCTGTGAATCTGCAATTTAGATGCAATATTGCGGCGATGGCTGACAACGGTATGCGCAGAAAGATGTAGTGTATCAGCTATCTTGTTATTGGTCATTCCTTTAATCACACAGACGATGATTTCTTTTTCCCGATTGGTGAGCAATTCGGGAGGATTTGCCGTATCTGCTTCGCTAATCAGTCGGGTGAGTTTATCGCGGATTTGCTCCGCCGAATCGTAGATAGAGATCACTTCGTCGCATACTTTCTGTAAAGCGTTGTCGGATAATGAATTTTGCAATGCTACGCATTTTAAGTTCGGATTTGCGGCATCTTTCCTGATTTGCTGAAGGGGGTAAAAATTCAGTACTGATGGGTTAATTATCAAAATATCCGGTTTTTGGCGCGAAAGGACGTATTTCATCTGCTCAATGTCGGTAATTTCAAACACATCCATCTGAAAAGTACTCAGTTGGTGCAAGACGGCAAGCAGGCCACTTCGGATGATCAACGAAGGTTCTACGAGGCTGATTTTCACGGGGTAAGTCATACGGTTTTTCTGATTTTTGCTTCCAGCGCATCAATTTCGGGTTGGAAGAGGTATTCTTCGACGGCATTGTGCGATGCCAAGTCCTTTTCACAATTGAAGATATCGAACAGGAAACTGTTGATTTCATTGGCCTTGACAGCAGGATAATATTTAATCAGCACAGATTTGAATTCGGTCAGACTGAATTGAATTTGTTCATGCTGTTTTTGGAGCGTAATCAGCATTTTGCTTGGCGCTTCGCCGTTTAGCAACGCTCTTACATAAGGGAAGATTTTCTTGTTCTCCGTGAAAGTATGTTTTTTCAAGGCGGAAACAAAATTGTCGAAATAGCCGATCATGGCGTTATTCAAGTCGCTATCGCCGTCGTTGAGCGATTCTTTGAGTTTTCTTCGCATTTCCGGAAGCCTGAATTTCAAGAAGAAATGATGGGAATTATAAAGGTATTCGATCAGACATTCGATCGACAGTTGCGGTTTTTCTTGTGTAGGCGGACGATTGTCGTTGTACATCAGGTTGATTACGGCCAGGAAAGTCGCGGCGTCAACCCTGTTCTCGCTGCAAATCTCACCGATGGTGCGGTCGCCGAATCCAAGTGCGATATTGAAGCGGCTCAAAACCAGCAAGGCGTGGTAATTGTCGTCGATCAGGTCGCACATACGATCGGTGGCGCGGAATTTTCCGATTCTAAGTCTGTTCATTGCTTTTTTTTGCAAAGGTGCAAATTAAAATCCAATATCGCTCCAAAGTGTCCGCTTTCTTTGTCTTTGTCCGGGTAAAATATACTTTTTTCGGGATATTTTCGTTATATAAAACTAACGATTTAATTCGATTCGTATGTTAGATTATATCAAAGGAGAGATTATAGAACTGAATCCGGCATCCGCAGTGGTCGATGTGAACGGAATCGGATACTATATTCACTTGTCGTTGAATACCTACAGCGCGCTCCATCACCAGCATGTGGCCAAGGTATACATTTACGAAGTGATACGTGAAGATGCGCATCAATTGTTCGGTTTTACCGAAAAACGGGAAAGGGAATTGTTTCTGTTGCTGATCTCCGTTTCCGGGGTAGGGGCCAACACCGCTCGGATGGTGCTTTCTTCTTTATCGATATATGAGTTGGAAGCAGTGATCTCCAGCGGAAATTCCAATGCGCTGAAGGCGATCAAAGGAATCGGGAATAAGACCGCCGAACGGATCATCATTGATCTCAAGGACAAAGTCAAACTGAGCGAAAGCGGCGTTGGATCTCAAAAAATTACGGGGATGGATGCCCTCTCGTACGAAGCGGTTTCTGCCTTGGTATCGCTTGGCTTCAACCAGGTTGTCTCACAAAAGGCAGTTGTAAAAATTATCGAAGCCAATCCGGGACTCACGGTGGAAGAGATAATCAAGAATGCATTAAAAGTGCTTTAATGAGTCGATTGAAGGGATATATCGTCGTTATTTTTGTTATTTTTTGTGTCATTAGCGGGATGTATACGCTCAATGCCGACCGTTCCATGTTTAGTATGGAAATGCCGGAAGTGACGCTTTTGCCCGACGAACCGCAAGACAAACCGAAAGCGACTGCTGCCGATACGATACAGGTAAAATATCCCGTAGCTAAAACGGTGCCGGACAAATACGATGAATTGCTGCGCCGCTATCCGATTGATTTGAAGACGCCTGAAAATCTGAGCGGCGATTTTGTCTACGACCCGCTCACAAATACCTATAAGATCAACCCCAAGATTGGCGACATGAATATTGTCACTCCGCTGGTATTGACCCCGGAAGAATATATGAAATACAGTTTCAAAAAGAGCATGGACGCTTATTTCCGGAAAAAATACGATGAATCGCTTGAAGAAGATCCGAAGAAAGAAAATAAAGACGGACTGTCGGGTTTTGATTTCAAGTTCGACCTCGGCCCGGCAGAGAAACTGTTCGGTCCGGGCGGCGTGCAGTTGTCGGCAACGGGAAGCGTCGACATCAAAATGGCCATCACGCGGACGTCGACCGATAATCCCACCTTGACGCAAAGTCAACGCAACCGCACAGCCTTCGATTTTGATTCGCAGGTGCAGATGAACGCTGCGGCAACGATAGGCGACAAGATCAATTTTGATATGAATTACAATACCCAAACGACATTCGATTTCGACAGTAAAAAACTGAAATTGGGGTATGAAGGGAAAGAAGACGAAATTATCAAAGTGTTGGAAGCCGGTAATGTCAGCATGAACACCACCAATTCGTTGATACGCGGCGGAACGGCTTTGTTTGGAATCAAGACGGAATTGCAGTTCGGAAAACTGAACCTGAGCGCCGTCTTTTCGCAACAAGAATCGCAGGCGCGCACCGTCTCGTCCAAAGGGAATGTCCAGACGGTACCGTTTGAGATCACCGCCGATGCTTACGAAGAAAACAGGCATTTCTTTTTGTCACAATATTTTCGGGATATTTACGACCAGTCGATGCGTTCTTTACCGCGAATCATGTCGGGGATCAAGATCGGACGGATTGAGGTCTGGGTCACCAACAAACGCGCCAATTACGATGAAGCGCGCAACATTGTAGCTTTCTCCGATCTGGGCGAGACCGACCATATCAGCGAATCGACGGGTTTTATCGCGCCGACAGGTTCCCAAAAAATCCCTTACAATAAAGCCAATTCGTTGTATGCCACCATCACTACGACTTATCCCGAACTGCGGGATATCAGTAAAGTCAACCAGATATTGGCGCAAACGCCGCTGGAAGGGGGACAGGATTATGAGAAAATGGAAAGCGCCCGCAAGTTGAGCACTTCCGAATACCGCCTGAACGCCGATCTTGGCTATATTTCGCTCACCGGCATGATGTTGCAGCCCGATGAAGTGTTGGCCGTCGCCTTCGAATACCAATACGGAGGAAGTTCGCAAATATACCAGGTGGGGGAATTTTCGACCGACAATCAGGAGGATGTAGGAGGTAACCTCTTTCTCAAACTGATCAAAGGCACCACCATGTCGCCCTCCGCTCCTTTCTGGGATTTGATGATGAAGAATGTCTATTCGCTCGGCACTACTTCCCTGCAGCAAGAAAAATTCAAATTGAACATCAAATACCAGAGCGATACGACCGGCACTTACCTGAATTATATCCCCGAAGGCGATATCGCCAATCAGATCTTGCTCCGCGTGATGAACCTCGATAGCCTGGATACGAAAGGAAATCCTTATCCCGATGGCTTTTACGATTTTGTAGAAGGCTATACTGTGCTGGCGCAGCAAGGCCGGATCATCTTCCCGGTGGTAGAACCCTTCGGATCGCATCTGAGGAAGAAAATCGGCAACGATGCGATAGCGGACAAGTATGTATATCAGGAATTGTATGACTCCACACTGACTGTCGCCAAGCAGATAGCGGAGAAAAATAAGTTCATTTTGGTCGGCGAATACAAAGGCTCCGCTTCTTCGGATATCAGCCTGGGAGGCGCTAACATCGCCAGGGGTTCTGTTCGTGTGACCGCCGACGGGATGACCCTGACGGAGAATGTGCATTACACCGTAGATTATTCTACCGGAAATATCACCATCATCGATGAAAGGTTTCAAAATTCCAATATTCAATATTCGTCGGAAGACCAGTCTAACTTCGCCATGCAGCGGAAGACGATGATGGGATTGAACCTGAGTTATCAGTTCAACCCGAAATTCAATATCGGAGCTACCGTGATGAATCTGAGCGAGATGCCGCTGACCATGAAGGTAGGTATGGGTGAAGAAGCCGTGAACAACACGCTCTATGGGTTCAATATGAATTACAGCACGCAATCGCAATGGTTGACCAATCTGGTCGACAAATTGCCTTTTGTGGAAGCGACAGCGCCTTCGCAGTTCACCATGAACGGCGAATTTGCCCATTTGATACCCGGACACTACGAAAGTCGGTATGGTGGAAATTATTCTTATATTGATGATTTTGAAAAATCGGAATCGAGCATCAACTTGCTCTCTCCTTATTCTTGGAATTTGTCCGGAACGCCTTCGGCTTTCGAAGAATCACGCTATGTGAATGACCTGCGCTATGGAAATAACCGTTCGTTGCTGGCTTGGTATTATATCGACGGGATGTTCAAACGCTCTTCTTCGTTGACGCCCTCCCATATCAAAAATGACAACGAAATGTTGTCCAACCATTATATGCGGGAAATCAGGGAGACGGAGTTGTTTCCCAACCGACAACAGGCCTACGGGGAACAGTCCTCCATCCAAGAACTCAACCTGGCGTTTTATCCGAAAGAAAGAGGTCCGTACAATCTTGATGCCGACGGTGTCAATCCCGACGGGACGCTCTCCGATCCGCAAAAACGTTGGGGCGGCATCATGCGCAGGATAGAAAACGGACAGACGGACTTTGAAGCCTATAATATCGAGTTTATTGAATTTTGGATGCTCGACCCGTTTATCTACGAACCCAATTCGCCCGGCGGCGACCTCTACTTCAACCTGGGTGAAGTCTCGGAAGACATCCTGAAAGATGAAAAGAAATTTTTTGAAAACGGATTGCCGCTCGATACGACGGACGTCTCGAAAATAGAATATACCGTCTGGGGAAAAGTTCCGAAAGTGCAATCGCTCAATTATGCGTTCGACAATACCAACAACGCACGCGCCATCCAGGATGTGGGGTTAAATGGCTTGAGTTCGGCAGAAGAACTCAATTACCCGGCTTATGCAGAATATCTGGCACAATTACGCACCAAGCTGGATCCGGCCAAGTACGCGGAATTTGAGAAAGACCCCGCCGGCGATCTCTACCACCATTATCGCGGTTCGGACTACGATCAGCAACAGGCTTCGATCCTGCAACGGTATAAGAAATATAACGGAACGGAAGGAAATTCGGCTGAATCGGAGAGTTCGGGCGAAAACTATAATACCGCTGCCAAGACGGTACCCGACGTCGAAGACATCAATCAGGACAATACGCTGAACGAAAACGAGAAATATTTCAGCTATAAAGTATCGTTGCGGCCGTCCGACCTGGTAGTCGGCCAGAATTATATCGCAGACAAACGGGAAGCCACCGTCCGGTTGAAAAACGGGAAAGAAGAACGGGTCAGTTGGTATCAGTTCAAAATACCGATCCGCGAAGGCGAGAGCGTCGGTGGCATCAGGGATTTCAAAACCATCCGCTTCGCACGCATGTATCTGACGAATTTCGCTGATTCGGTCATCCTGAGATTCGGGCGACTGGATCTGGTACGCGGAGATTGGCGGGTGTATTCCCAAGACTTGTCGAATCCCAACTTGCCGCCCTCTTCCAATGCCGCTATCAGCATGTCGACGGTAAATATAGAAGAAAATTCGCAGAAAGAGCCGGTGAATTACATCCTGCCGCCGGGCGTGAACCGGATCATGGATCCCAGCCAACCGCAACTCCGCCAGCAGAACGAACAGGCGTTGGCGGTGAAGGTGACCGATCTGGCGCCGGGCGATGCCAGGGCGATATATAAAAATACGGGGATCGATACGCGCCAATACAAACGGTTGCAGATGTTTTCGCACGCCGAACGGTTTGTCAACGATCTGACCAACCTGCAAGATGACGAATTGTCGATCTTTATCCGGTTGGGTTCGGATTATAAGAATAATTATTATGAATATGAAATTCCACTGAAGATCACGCCGCCCGGACAGTATGCCGACGAAAGCAGTAATCGCGAAATCGTTTGGCCGACAGCCAATATGTTTGATTTCCCGTTTGAAATACTGACGAATCTGAAATTGAAGCGGAATGAAGAGAAACGGCGCGCCGATTCGGGAATCACTTTCCAGACGCTCTATTCGTCGATGGATCCCAACAATCAGATGAATAAAATCTCCGTCATCGGGAATCCGTCGATCGCGGAAATCAAAGTAGTGATGATCGGTATCCGGAATAATTCGCGCAATACCAAATCGGCGGAAGTATGGATCAATGAGTTGCGACTGACCGATTTCAATGAAGACGGCGGATGGGCGGCCAACGGCAACCTGTTTTTGTCGCTTTCCGATCTGGGCACCTTCAATTTCTCCGGACAGAAAGAGACGGCAGGGTTCGGGGGATTGGACCAAGGGATCATGGACCGCTTGATGGACGATCACCACCAGTATAATTTGTCGGCATCCATCGATATGGGAAAATTCTTTCCGGAGAAAGCGAAAGTCTCCATGCCTTTTTATTATTCTTATACCGAAGATGTGGTCAGCCCGAAATACAACCCGTTGGATCAGGATGTCTTGCTGAAAGATGCACTCGACGCTGTGGAAACAAAAGCGGAAAAAGATTCGATCCGTAATTTTGCGCAGGAAAAATCTTCCACCCGAACCATCGGCGTGAACAGTTTCAAGGTAGACCTCCGCAGCAAAACGCCGATGCCCTACGATCCGGCGAATTTTACCTTGGGGTATGTGTTTTCCGAAAACAAGAAACAGGACGCTTCTACCACCTACGAGCGAGAAACGGATATGAAAGCCACGCTTTCGTATGCCTATTCGCCGATGATCAAGCCGGTAGAACCGTTCAAAAATCGTATAAAGAGCAATTCCGGCGCGGTGAAATTGCTGAAAGATTTTGGGTTTAATTATCTACCCAGCGCTTTCGGCTTTTATTCTGACATCACACGAAATTATTACGAAGTGCAACTCCGCGATCTGAATAATCCGGGGGAAAATTTTATTCCGGCCTCTTTCCGGGAAGAATTTTATTGGGATCGGGGCGCTAATTTGCAATGGGATCTGACGAAAAACTTGAAATTTTCTATCCAGACAGGTACCCAGGCGCGTATCGATGCCCCGCACGTGCAGGTAAATAAAAATTTCAACAAGGACGACTATGCGTTGTGGAAAGACTCTGTGATACAGAGCATCAAGGATTTGGGCACGCCCTTGAATTATGAACAGAAGACCAATATGTCGTACGAAGTGCCTTTCAGATCCATCCCGGCGCTGGATTTCATTACGGCAGGATTGCGGTATACCGGCTCATACAGTTGGGATAAGGGGGTGGAAATCCGTTCCGATGATTACCAGATGGGAAATACAATCCGCAATGAGCGAACACTGGAATTGAGTAATTTTACAATCAATTTCCTGAATCTGTATAATAAATCGCATTTCCTCAGCGAAGTCAATAAGAAATATTCCTTCAAAAGACCTTCCAGTCAGTTTGCGGCCAACGTCAATCAGGCGAACCGGCCACAGCGACGCGTCACTGCAAATGCTGCCAAGGCGGCCGTAGATTCCGTCAAGGTCAAAAAGAAAGCCGAACGGAAGAAGTTTGAAGAAGAAATCCTGCTGAATATGGATTCGTCGACGGTGGTTCAACATCAACTGGGCAATAAGCGTCTCCGCGTGACGGCAAGGGGAGAAAACGGGAAACTGTATGAATTGAAATTCAAAGCGCTGGATAAGAATGCGATAGAAATCAAAAACAAAGATTCGGTCAAGCTGAAATTGACGATCTCGCAACTCACCCCGTGGGAAGAGACCACCTTGTATAAAATGGCGCAGGTCGTTTCACGCGGATTGATGATGGTCAGGTCGGCCGGGATTTCTTATAGTCAGACCACTTCGTCGATGATACCGAACTTCAAACCGAATGTCGGAGACTTCCTCGGGCAGGGGAATACGCCTTTCGGCAGCGCTCCGGGATGGGATTTTGCGCTGGGCTTTACCGACGAAGGGTATTTGCAAAAAGCCGAAAGTCGCGAATGGATACTGAAAGACACGAATTATATCACTCCGGCCATGTTCAACAAATCGGAAACCTTCAGTTTCAGGGCGACACTGGAGCCATTCCCCGGTTTCCGCATCGAACTGAATGCCAATCGAGTCAATACACGCGGGAGCGAAATTACTTTCATGACCGACGGACAACTACAGCGGTACAGCGGGTCGTTCAATATGACTACGATTGCGCTGGGATCGGCGTTTGAGAATTATTCCTCCAGAAATAACTACCGTTCCAAGACCTTTGAGCAATTCCTGAGCAACCGACAAGTGATCTATGATCGTTTGGAACAGTCAATGAGTGGGGTCTCGTACCCGACGGCGAGCTTTACGGTTCCGGAATATGCGGGCAGACCCTTTGATCCTGCCAATGGCGATTATACCTTAAACTCGCCCGATGTGCTGATTCCTGCGTTCCTGGCAGCGTATACCGGTCAGGATGCAGGCGGAATCGGACTGACGGCTTTCCCGTCGTTGAGTCGCCTGCTGCCCAACTGGAAGATTACCTACGAAGGACTGATACAACTGGAAGCATTGAGCAAGCATTTTAAGAGCTTTGTCATTTCGCACGAATACAATTGTCGCTACTTGGTGGGGTCGTATACCTCGAATGCCAGTTGGGTGGAGGCCTCCGACGGACTTGGTTTTATCCAGAGCCAGACGTCAGGGCCGATCCCTTCGTCGCCTTATGAAATATCCGCCGCCAGCATCACGGAAGCATTCAATCCGCTGATCGGCATCGACGGCACTTTCAGGAATAATGTGACGCTTAAGCTTGGATTGCGCCGCACGCACAATATCAATCTGAACGTTTCTTCTTTCCAGATTGTCGATATCACAACCAACAACCTCGATATCGGCTTGGGTTACAAACTGACGGAATTTAATAAAGTATTGAAACTCAAATCCACCGGAGGAAATAATTTCAGCAATGACTTGACGGTCAATGGTACGCTTTCGTTCCAACGGTCTAACAATTTGATTCGCAAGATTCAGGACGGCATTACCCAGGCCACTTCGGGCGAGGCGCAGACGATGATTCGTTTTTCGGCGGATTACAACATGAGTCGTGCACTCACGCTTCAGGCTTTCTTCGATCGCCAGGTTTCCGAGCCGCTGGTCTCCTCAACCGCGTATCCGACCTCCAAATCCAGTTTCGGCATCAATGTGAACCTGAAATTTATGCGATAATGATCGATATGGTAATGGACTGTAATGTCCCCCGATTTTCGGACAGCGAGTTAAGACAAAAAAGTTATAATTTTGTACTCGGAAAAAGAAAAAGACGCTAGTGAAATGCAAAAAAAAGATTAAATTTACGGTTTAATGTTACAATTTTTGTAAGTTCGAAAAATTTGTATTATTCTTGTCGGTTAATAACAATTTAAAATTTTAGATGAATATGAAAAAAACATTCTTCTTGTTGTGTAGCGCGCTGATTGTAGTCGGTTGCGCACAAAAGCATCCGGATGTGATCGAATTTCCGGTTTTCGATACCTCCAATACAAACTCAATTGAAATTGAGAAGATTGAAATGAGCGATTCCGCTACCATTCTGCATTTCGTTACACATTTCCAGGGCGGATGGATCACAATCGACAGCGCAAGTTATATCCGTGAAAGTGGAAAAGATGAAAAATTGCTTGCAATCTCTTCGGAAGGGATTTCGTTTAACGAGCAATTTTACCCGTCAAAAGAAGACGGAGCGACATTCAAACTGGTTTTCCCGCCTCTTAAAGCCAAAGTTACCAAGATCGACTTTATAGAAAGCGATTGCGATAAATGCTTCAAATTTTGGGGAATTAGTCTGCTGCCCGATACAAAGTTGAAATTTATGAAAATTCCTGAAACGATTGCTGTTACCGAATTGCCGGAGCCCGGATTCAGCGCCGATTCTGCAATAGTTAGCGGTAAATATTTCGGCTACGTAAAAGACAACAGCGCCCAAGAAATATCTTTTATTTATAACGATATTGTAACAGGCGACAAAAAAACTGAAAAGATTACGATTGCCGACGATGGATCATTTAAAGGAAAAGTGGGTGTGAATGTGCCCGGATTGGTTTATTCCTCACTCGGATTCCCCGTTTTCCTCACACCCGGAAAAGAAGTAAAACTGAATATCGACCTGAAGAAAAAAGCGAGATTTCAGTCGCAGATTCGTAAAGATAAAGAACCTGAAGACTCGATTTATGCTTATATTGAGTGCAGTCCGCTGACTATAGGCGAGTTGGTTTCCTTGGCGTCAACCATAAACGGTCGTGATCAGGCGGCATTTTTCCGCAGAATTATGAAAGATGCTGAATTAATAAGTGAAATGAAACCCGACGAGTATAAGGCATTTCTCCTCGATCTTGCAGCCGTACAGGAAGATTCTATTGGCGCACTGCCTGTTTCCGACAATTTGAAATTATTGAAAAAATTGGGAGTACAAGACAATCTTCTTACTTATATGTCTTATTATCAGAGGTTTAAAAGATCTGCAATAGCGAAAATAAAGAATATTCAAGACAACAAGAAAGTGAATGAAATTCAAGTTGAAAAACCGGATCTCAATTATTACGATTTTATTGGGAAACTCCAAACCGACAAATTTTCTTATCTGTTCAATTTTCCCGGAATTGTTTCGCAATTGGTGAGTATTGTGAGCGTAGATGCTGAAATTCCGAAAGCACAGTTTGAACAATTCACAGCGAAAGCTGCTCCATTGCTGGGTTATGATAAAGGGATTATTTTCGATGCCGTAAAAGCCAATTTTTACGGTGCACAGATTTCGCAGATGAAATTTTTTACGGATGCGGAAAAGGAAGAGATAAAAGCATCATTTCCCGATTGTCCGGCTTTGAGCGAAAAAATTATTGCAGAAAACGATAAACTGCAGCAACTGATCGAAGAAACGAAAAGCAATAATGCAGTAGTAATCAACGAAATACCTGCTGTTGTGGATGCTGCGCTTTTCGATGCTATTTTGGCTAAATACAAAGGAAAAGTTGTGTTTGTCGATTTTTGGGCGACCTGGTGCGGACCTTGCGTTGCGGGAATCGAAGCGATGAAAGCGACAAAAGATGAATTGCAATCAAAAGGCGTTGTGTATCTGTACATTACAGGAGAAACATCGCCGCTTGCCGACTGGAACAGGAAAATTCCCGAAATACACGGCGAGCATTATCGTTTGAGCAACGCACAATGGAAATACGTCGGCGAACAAGTCGGAATTAACGGTATTCCGCACTATATGATCTACGATAAAACCGGTAAAAAAGTGTCTGAACAGGTCGGTTTCTCATCAGAATATGTTGAAAAATCGAAAAAAGAACTTGAATCGTTGCTGTAGTCTTTATACTACAAATAGGCTACGGAACAAGGTGCACCGTCTTTATATTTGCGTTGTTCGATTTATCATCCGTAGAGACGGTGCATGCACCGTCTCTACAATTATAAAATCTAACTGCCGAACAGCAATCCTTCATTACAATTTGTATAAGGTCAAACTATCCCTGTCAGGTTGCTCCCCAGCAGAGCCTGTTTCCGTATCGCTTGACAATGCAAAAATATAACCACTAAAATGACCGACCAAATTTCAAACAAAAATTCAGCATCACTTTTGTCCATTATACCGAAAAAAATAATTTATTATTCGTAAAAACTTAATCATCAATTGATTGAGAACTGCGATACAATCCGAAAGTATGTTCCGATTTTGCACTGCTATCGTCTGACATTAGAAGATTTGCAACGCATGAATTGGACGGTGGTGTATCCGCCGGAGTAGTGCTTAGTTATCGAGGCTTCATCCCTGCGGGATGTTTGGCTCACCGGAAAATCATTACGAATTAACTAACCACTCACCTCTGATTAGGAATATCGCAAACTTTTATTTACTTTTGTAAGCAAAATTAATTATTGACGTATGAAACATTTTTTATCAGTGTATTGCTGTGTGTTGCTTGGCATGAATATATATGCGGGCAACGGAGTAAACAACGCCCTCGATACGGTCAAATCCGAGAAGTCTGAAGGCTTTCAATTCACCACGATTAAAGCGAATCCGGTGACAGTCGTAAAGAACCAATCCAGTTCGAGTACTTGCTGGTGCTTTTCGGGTGTGGCTTTTCTCGAAGCGGAGTTGCTTCGGATGAATAAGGGGACTTACGACTTGTCGGAGATGTATATTGTGCATCGCAATTATCAGGATAAAGCCCTGAAATATGTGCGGATGCATGGGACGATCAATTTCCCGGCAGGAGGATCTGCCGCCGATGTGGTAGAAGGGATTCGAGAATATGGCTTGGTCCCGGAATCGGAAATGCGCGGTTTGAATTATGGCGAGGAACTGCACCGTCATGGAGAAATGGATGATTTGGTCGAATCGTATGTGACGAGTGTTATCAAAAATAGAAACGGGAAACTGTCTACCGCTTGGTTTGAAGGATATAAAGGAATCCTGGACGCCTACCTCGGTCGATGTCCCGAAACCTTCACTTACGAAGGAAAGCAATATACACCTCAGAGTTTCATGGCATACCTGGGTATCAATCCGGACAACTATGTGTCATTGACTTCTTTTACGCATCATCCGTTCTATACCGCTTTTCCCATCGAAGTGCCGGACAATTGGCGTTGGTCGCTGTCGTATAATCTTCCGCTGGATGAAATGATGGCTGCGATTCGGGAGTCGGTCGAGAAGGGCTATTGCGTTATCTGGGCGTCGGATGTGAGTGAAAAAGGGTATAGCAGGAAAGGCATAGCAGTGATGCCCGATTTGGATGCGCCCGAAGGCCCCGGTTCGGATCAGGCACATTGGCTGGGATTGAACAAAAAAGAAAGGGAAAACTTCATCGCCGAACAGGGAAAACCGGTCAAAGAAATGGAAATTACGCAAGCATTGCGTCAGCAAGCGTTTGACAACTACGAAACGACTGACGATCACGGCATGTTGATCTACGGCACTGCCAGTGATCAAAACGGCACATTGTATTATATGGTGAAAAATTCCTGGGGAGACCAAAATCCATACAAAGGCACTTGGTATGCGTCGGAAGCGTTTGTCAAATACAAAACACTGAATGTTGTCGTACACAAGGATGTCCTCTCGAAAGCGCTGAAGGATAAATTGAATATCAAATGATTAAGCAACAACTGATCGATGAACTGATCCGCCTGGCGTTCGCTGAAGACATCGGTGACGGTGATCATACGACCTTATGCAGCATTCCGGAACAGGCTGCCGGGAAAGCCCGTTTGCTCATCAAAGAGCCGGGGGTGCTGGCGGGCGTGGACATCGCACGACAGATTTTCCAGACGTTCGATCCGGATCTGACGCTGGAAGTGCTTATCGACGACGGCACCGAAGTAGGTTACGGCGACGTTGCATTTTATGTCGCAGGGAAAGTGCAGTCACTGTTGCAGACCGAACGGCTGGTGCTGAATGTCATGCAACGCATGAGCGGCATCGCTACCGTTACGAGGAAATATGTCCGGCGGGTAGAAGGCACCAAAGCGAAGATTCTGGATACCCGCAAGACGACGCCGGGGATGCGGATGCTGGAAAAAGAGGCGGTTCGTATCGGGGGCGGCGAGAATCACCGTATCGGGCTTTTTGATATGATTCTGTTGAAAGACAACCATGTGGACTTTGCCGGAGGGATAGAGCCTGCCATTCGTCGTGCGAAAGAATATTGCTGGCGACATGCGAAAGAACTGAAGATAGAGATCGAGGTTCGTAATTTCGACGAATTGGCGGAAGTCTTGAAAATTGGCGGCATTGACCGCATCATGTTGGATAATTTCGATGTGGATAACACCCGCAAAGCGGTGGCGTTGGTGGATGGCCGCTACGCCATCGAATCGTCGGGCGGCATCACCTACGATACCATCCGCGATTATGCCTTGTGCGGCGTGGATTATATTTCTGTCGGCGCCTTGACTCATTCCGTCAAAAGTCTGGATATGAGCCTGAAAGCGTGCGATGACTAAATTCCCAATCCGTCGGAAAATACCATTTGTGTTGCCCTTGTTTGCAGGATCCGCGAATTGGGCGGCACGCTGTTGGTCAACCAGACATTTCCGCCGATAACGGTGCCTTTCCCGATGGTGATTCGTCCCAGGATAGATGAATTGGAATAGATTGTGACATCGTCTTCGATGATCGGGTGGCGCGGGACGTCGATCGGCAGCCCGTTATCGTCGAGTGTAAAGTTTTTCGCCCCCAATGTCACTCCCTGATACAGTTGCACGTGATTTCCGATGATGGAGGTCTGTCCGATCACCACGCCGGTTCCATGATCGATGCTGAAGTATTCTCCGATCTGCGCTTGCGGATGGATGTCGATGCCTGTTTCGGAATGGGCGATCTCGGAGATGATTCGCGGAATCAGCGGAATCCCCAATTTCAACAACTCGTGAGCGATCCGGTAATTGACCAAAGCCCGGATGGCCGGATAGCAAAAAATCACTTCCGTATCACTTTTGGCGGCAGGATCGCCAATCATCATCGCCTTGATGTCGGTCGACAGCAGATACTTCACGCGCGGAAGTTTATCGATAAAACCGCAACAGAGCGTTTTTGCTTTCTGATGGAGCGCCACCTCGGCATTATCTTCTCCATCCGATTTAAAATTAAGCGCACAGAGCACCTGTTGATAGAGCAGGTTGTAGAGTTTTTCCAGATATACCCCCGTATGATACTCCAACGAATTGAGGTTTACCAATGTATTTCCGAAATAGCCCGGAAAAAGGATGGCGCGCACTGTGTCTACAATGACATTCAGGCTCGCAATGGAAGGTAATTGTTTGTCATAAAGAGGAATATGCGGATATGCTTTCGAATGATTTTCCGTAAGCAAACTGACGTTTTTTTGGATGGTTTGAAATAAATCCATGTTGTAGAGATTAGTCCCAGAAGGGTTTGTATTCGTAAAATAGGTCTGTATTGTTCAGGCCGATGTAGAGGGAATGGCCATGAGCAAAGAGATACTGGCTGTAGATTTCGTTCTTACTGAAAGTATCGGGCAGAAGTGTTTTTTCTCGCCATTCGCGGGTGGAGAGGTTCAGTTCCCAGATGATATTCTGGTTGTCGACGAAATAGGCATTGTCTTCGATGATGACGCCCGAACCGGCGAAAGCCCTTCCGAATTTGTCGGGGGCAGTAGTAAACAGTTCCCAAGTATCCGTTCCCTGGTCGTATTTCCAAATATTTTTGATCGTTTTACCGTCGCGGTCGATGCCAAAGCCGACAAATGCCGAATCCCCCCAGGTGAAGCCGATTCCCGAATAGATACGTGTGGGGAAATCATTCATTTGTCTCCAATGCGGAGTGGACGTCGGCGAATAGCGCCATACTTCGGCATAGACATTCGCTGCGATGATACGTCCTCCGACGATATATCCGTAGGAATCGAGGCTGAAACCGACACATTCGGCTTTGGCAAGCATCGGTGAAGTGACGACAGCGCTTTCCCAGGATTGTTCGTCTTCGGTCATGTAGAAATTATTATAATAAGCGCCGGGAGAGAATCCCATGCCGAGGTATGCCGAATTGTCGATCACGAACGAAGCCGCTTGCACCCGTTTTTCTCCCGGATAGTCGGAATAAGCGATCCACCTGTCTTCGGAAAAATCGTATGTCCAGGTATCGCCCAGCGGCGATTCGTTGTCGGATCTTCGTCCGCAAGCGATGAAAAAGAAATCTTCCAGCATGAAAGTAGTAGCATAGTTCCTTATCTGGCCGGGGAAGGGAGCCATTTCTTCCCAGACATCGGGGGTCTCAAGCCGTATCACTTTGCCGTAAGCATAACCGAACTTGTTAAAAGCGAAAGCGCGGATATAATATACGTTGCCGCCGGACATATTGGTCAAAGTATATTCAAACACGTCTGTCGCCGAGGTAGATAAAACGGTGGAATCATCCTCTATTGTAGGCAGTTCGTTGTAGGCGCTCCAACAAAATCCTTTGCCCAGGATCTCCGCTTCTCCCGTATATTCTATGATTCCTTCGCACCGAAAAGTTTTTTCGCCGACCGTTTCCACCCTGTTGGTTTCCACCGTAGGATCTTTCTTCTTGTTGAGTATCCCGTCGGGCATATCTACGTTGTCCAGACAGGAGACCGTCAGCACAACCAATAAGAACGGAAGGTAGATTTGTTTCATTTTCAATAGGGATTAAAAAGAAAAACCGACACTGACAAAAGCATCCAGATCGCGGAAACGGATCGTATTGATCCCTCCCGCGAAGAGCATCTTCTTGTATTTATATACGCCACCGACTTCCAGCGCGATTCCGCGATAGGAAGCCTGAGGATTGTAACACCAGGCGCTCGCATTGTCTTTTGTGAAGACGACAGGGCAATAATATTCCCTTTGGGCGTAACCGCCGCCTGCCGAAATAAACAGATTTTTTGTAAAGACGGGAATCAGCGCATCGCCGGTAATCATCCAACTGCTCCAAATCTCATCTTTTTCTTCAAAGAAGTAAGTACGCTCTTTTTCGATGCCGAGAATCAGGCCGTCGGTATTGGATTGGTAAGTTGCGTTTTTGGAATTGTTGCTTGTTCTGAAATTCAATGACAATCCGAATTTCTTGAATCCGCCGACGGAAACCCCGTAGGGCATCGTAGGGGAGTAGGTATACGCCAGGAAAAAATGATACTGTTTAATGAAATTCATCAAAAGCAAGCGGTTGAAGATGGAAGTGTTTTTGCTGGAAGCGCTTCGGTTCTGCGACAGGGTGTCGGGTTCGTTTGTCGAGATCTCGGCGACGGTGGAGCGGGGTGGAAGATGGAGGATCTTCGCCACTTCATTCATCAGGTTTGTGGCTTGCACGGAATCGACTTTCATCCCAATTCCCTGGTAGTAATAATCTGCCAGTAAGCGCATGGCGTCGGTATTGTCGTTGGTAGAGGACAGGCTTTTCAGACAGACGAAGCACCTGGAGATAACATTATTCATGGTACGTCGCATGTCGGGCTGATCCACCCATATTCTGGTCAGGCGGTTGATGCTGTAAAGGTCGCAATTATCAAGGCCTTCGGCATACCACATCCGGGCTTCAAAGTAGTCTTTTTTTTCCATAGCTTGGTCTCCTTTCCGATTGTATTCGGAATGTGATTGAGCAAATGCGTTTGAGAAGCAAAAACATACGAATAAGAATAAAAAAACCGTTGGTTTCATCAATACTTTCAATAACTGTCAGCCCGTGTCTTAATTGTATCTCCGGACGGCGAATAGATGTCAAACAATTCATCCTCTCTCAAGAATGCCCTGTTTTCCCCAGCGGGTTCCGCCAAGAGGTAGATACAGGGGATTCGTTCATGACATTTCTGATCGACTGCGCCCATCAATCCGTTGGACTTCTTTTTTACGATGACAAAATTACCAAATTCCATCTTGAAATCATACATTTCTTTTCTTTTTTCAATCGCTTGTGCTTCTAATTCGCTGTCACAAATGCTTATATATTTTTTTGCTTCCGGCGAATCCATATACGAAACAGCCTTCCGAAAGTCGGAAGCGGCATTTGAATAATCTTTGGCGTTGAAATAGGCCAAAGCAGAATTGTAGTAGTGTTCATATTGTTGACGATTGGGATCGTCCTCCGGCTGTTTTTCTTTATTTCCTTTGTCTACTTCGGAAGCCGAAACGGGGTTGTCCGCCGGCTGGGCGTCGTCGGGAGGCGTCGTTTGGCCGGTGTCGGCAGGATTAAACAGTGTTGTATCCGTCTGTACTATTGCCGTATTCGGCAGGCGGTTGCTGTCGTGGGGAGTAAAAATGCGGTTGAGATACAGGATCAGCAGTGTGATTGTGACAGCTATCAGTCCGATACCGGAAAAAATGACCGCTTTTCGGTTTATCTCTTTTTTGTTTTTCGCTTGCTCGGTATGAATTCGCGTTTCTTCGTCCACATCAATCGGCTGGTTGATGCTATGACGAACGGACGGCAGCAATTCCGTACGCTCATCTTCTTGCTTTGGCGGTGTTTTCGGCTCGGTCTCCGGATTGTAGCCAAGATCGGTAATCATTTCGATCACAGACTGGTATCTGTTTGATGCGTGGAGTTCCATCGCTTTGAGGATGACGCGTTCCGTATTTTCGGAGATTTCCGGATTCAATTCCCTGGGGCGGGCAAGTCCTTTGGTTGAACGGAGGATCGATTCGGTCGGGACTTCGCCGGTGAGTAGAAAATACATGGTCGCACCAAACGAATAGATATCAGGGCAAGGCGAAAAGAACTGCATTCCTTCGCTGTCGTATTGTTCGATGGAAGCATATCCTTTGGAAGCCGCCAGGATGGAGGTGCTGGTTTCCTGCCGGTCGTGAATGTCGTAGCGTTTGCTGATTCCGAAATCGATCAGTTTGGGATTGTTGTCCGTATCCATCAGGATATTGCTGGGTTTGATATCGAGGTGGAGGATATTTTTTTCGTGAATATACTGAAGCGCCTGACCGATTTTGAAAAGGATAGGCAATAATGTTTCTTCCTTGAACACGCCCGATTGTTCGAGTATCTGTTTCAGCGAATCGCCGGAAATAAATTCCATGACGATGTAGACGGTATTGTTTTGTTTGAATACTTCCAGCACCTTGACGACATTCGGGTGGTGGATATCTGAGAGTATTCGCGCTTCTTTGATGATTTTCTCTTTGTATTTGTCGAAGAAAAGTTTTCCGTTAGCGGAATTGGTCTCAATAAAGTTGGTTAATTCGTTGCGTAAGCAATAATCTTTGAAAAAATATTCTTTGATACATACGGGCGCCTGGGTTGCGATTTTTCCGAGGGGTCCATGGATATCGGTATTCCACAGTCCTTTGTAGGTAATACTGAATCCACCTTCCCCGATGACATTATGAAGCAGGTATTTCCCTGTATGCAGTTGATATCCTTCTTTTAGATACATGAGGTTTTAAATAACAGGATTCAAAGGTACGATTTTTATACGAAAGCATAAAGGAAAGATACAAAAAACTGTTTGAATGTCTTCGAGTCCTGTACGTCTTGAATGGGGATCAGGTAAGCGGAATAATTATCGAGAGCGCGGCTTGAACAGGATTCTTTTATTTTGGTGAGTTTGGATTCTGCGTTTCCATTTTCGTTGAGGATTTCACAAATTTCTTTTTCGGAGATAGCGTCGTAGATACCGTCGGTACACATCAGGAAGGCGTCGCCGGGGCGGATGTCGGTCAATTGTGTCACGTCGATTTCCACCGGTTGTCGGGAGCTTTGGATAGCGCGGTAGATCACATTTTTTTGGGGGTGATTGCGGGCGTTTTCCACATCGAGTCGTCCGGTTTTGATCCAGGAATTGACCAGGGAATGGTCTTCCGTTTTGAAGATGATGTTTCCGTTGCGGATTTGATAGATTCGGCTGTCGCCGGCATGGGTCAGGAAGATGCCGTTAGCGGAGAGGTAGATGAGGCAGACGGTGGTTGCCATTCCTCTGGCTTCAGGGTTTTCCTTGACGTATTCGTCAAATCGGGTTTCAGCATATCGGATGGATTTTTCGATGAATTCGGCGTTGACGGTTTTTTCCGGTTCCAGGAAAGTGCGAAAATAAGTCTTGATGGATTCGCAGGCGAGGGCGCTGGCCACTTCGCCTTTGTTTGCGCCTCCGACGCCGTCGCAGACAAGAAATAGTTTATCGTTAACGGAGGCTTCTTCGTTTCGGGGATAGATGGAGTCTTCGTTGTTGTTTCTCCTTCCTATCTCGCTGATAGATGACGGCTTGTTTAAACTGATAATCATAAACCGATAATTTTATAATAGCGTTAACACGATATTGGATTTAATACAAATTTATTCCTCAAAAATGACCCGGGTTTGACCGATTTGTATCTCATCTTTATTTTTGAGAACCACGATCTCGCCGGATTCAATGTAATTGCTATTATATAACGTACGGTTTTTACTTTTATTGTCGGAAAGGTAATGTTTATATTGTCCTTTTTGATCTTTTTTTATTTCGATCACGATATGGTTGCGGCTCATGAGCTTATCGCCGGTTTCGATGGCGGTAGGATTGTCGGTGGTACTGGATTTTCTACCGATAACATTCACGCCTTCGCTCAAATGAATGATCTGCGGCATGGTAAACTGGTTTTGAATCACCCGGAGGCGTCCGACTTCCGGGGAATCGGTAGGTAGCTGCAGAATGATGGTTTCCGCATCGCCGGCATGGAGTTTTTGTGTGACGACAGAAACGGCGATCGGTTCTTTACAATTCGGGCAACTGAAAGTTTCAATATGCGCGGGGATTTTTTTTTCGTCGACTTTGAGTCCGACATGGCAATGGGGGCAACGAATAGATATCATATATACAAAAGTTTTTCATGAATTAAATCGACATCAACGATGGTCGCGTTGAAATCATCGTCGGTGAATCCGGAAACGATGATGTCATCGTCAAAAGTAACAAAAGAGTCGGAATCGATTGTAGCTTCCACCGTGAAGCTGTCAATAAATTCGTCGTCCGACATATCGATCATGACGGCTTCGGATAAATCGGCGAACGTGTCGTCGATGGTCACGAAATCCAAGTTGTCGCTATCATTGGGGGCAATCATATCAACATCCGTATGATCTCTATTTTGTTCTGTTTGAAGCATCGTTGTTGAAATAAGCAATTTGATAATGCTGTTTTTCTTTCGACAAAAATACAAATTCCGATGAATGAAAGCAAATGTAAAATTATTATCTAATCAAATCTTGCCCGATAATGTACAAAGACGTGTTTCAGGTAGACGTAATTGAACCGGATGGGACGGTAAATTACTGTTATTGGGATTCATTTTTTGTCATTGCGAGTTCTGTTTCCAAAGTTTCTTTCAATAATTTTAACGGTTCTTTCGGAACAATCAACTCTTTGGCTTTCCCTTCGGCGGTAGAAAACAGTAGTTTGGTTTTTGGAAGATTGATTTGCAGTACATGGTTTTTGTTGATAATAAAACTTTTACCAACGCGAGCCAATACTGTGTTGTACGTCTGGATTTGTTTTTCCAGGATTTCTTCAATTTTACCGAGATTGACGGCGAACACAAACTGTATGCCGTTGGTAAGCACCATTTTGGTATAGTTTCGTTCTGCTTCGAAATAGAGGATGCGATCCATTTTTATCCGCACCAATTCGTCTCGGGTTTTAAAAACCAAATATTTATCCATTATGTACTAAAATTAAGAGCTATGAATCAAGTCCGGGAAGGCTGCGAACTAATTATTTCGTTTAGTTCGCAGTTCCGGGATCTGGGTTTTATTCAATGGCTGCCTGCGCTGCCGCCAAGCGGGCGATAGGCACGCGGAACGGGGAGCAGCTCACGTAGTCCAACCCGACTTTGTGGCAGAATTTTACGGACGAAGGTTCGCCTCCGTGTTCGCCGCAAATACCGCATTTCAGGTTTGAACGCACTTCGCGTCCGCGTTTGGTGGCCAGTTCTACCAGTTGGCCGACGCCATTTTGGTCGAGCACAGCGAACGGGTCGTTTTTCAAGATCCCCTTGTCGAGGTACATCGGGAGGAACTTGGCGACATCGTCGCGGCTGTATCCGAACGTCATTTGTGTGAGGTCGTTTGTGCCGAAAGAGAAAAATTCGGCGGCGGTAGCGATCCGGTGCGCCGTGAGCGCAGCCCTTGGGATTTCTATCATCGTTCCCACTTTGTATTCGATGAGATCGTTCCGTTCGCTGAAGATGGTCGATGCTGTTTTGTCGATGATGGCTTTTTGAGCTAAGAACTCGTAAAGAATACCTGTCAGCGGGACCATAATTTCGGGGATGACCGTGATGCCTTGCGCTTTCAGGTCGAGCGCCGCCTCGATGATGGCGCGTGATTGCATTTCCGTGATTTCGGGATAGAGGTTTCCCAAGCGGCAACCGCGTAATCCGAGCATCGGGTTTTGTTCGATCAGGCTTTCCACGCGCGCGCGAATTTCTTCATAAGGCACATTCATCGCGTCGGCCATTTCCTGTTGACCTTTTTGGTCGTGAGGGACAAATTCGTGGAGCGGCGGATCGAGCAGACGGACAGTGACGGGCAGGCCGTCCATCACTTTGAAGATGCCTTTGAAATCGTCACGTTGCAGCGGGAGGAGTTTTGACAATGCTTTGCGACGGCCTTCTTCGTCTTTGGCCAGGATCATTTCGCGCATGGCGATGATTTTGTCTCCTTCGAAGAACATGTGTTCGGTACGGCAGAGGCCGATTCCTTGTGCGCCGAAATTGCGCGCCACCTGGGTGTCGTGCGGGGTGTCGGCATTGGTGCGGACTTTGAGTTTTGTATATTTATCCGCCAGGTTCATCAGTTCGGCAAAATCGCCGCTCAATTCAGGCGTTTGTGTTTCGAGTTTTCCGGCATAGACCAGTCCGGTTGATCCGTTTAATGAAATCCAGTCGCCTTCTTTCAGGACATGGTCGTTGATGTGCATGATCTTCGCTTTGTAATCGATCCGGACATTGTTGGCGGCCGACACGCAACATTTTCCCATGCCGCGAGCCACGACTGCGGCATGCGAGGTCATTCCTCCGCGTGCGGTCATGATTCCTTCCGAGACCGTCATGCCGCGCAGATCTTCGGGTGAAGTTTCGATACGACAGAGCACCACTTTTTCACCTTTCTTTACCCAATCTTCCGCGTCGTCGGCATGGAAGACGACTTTTCCGGAGGCAGCGCCCGGTGAAGCGGGCAGTCCTTTGGTGATGGCTTTGGCATTTTCCAGCGCTTCTTTTTTGAATACCGGATGCAGCAATTCGTCGAGTTTTTCCGCTTCCTGACGTTTGAGTGCGGTTTTTTCGTCGATATAGCCTTGTTTGAGCATATCCATGGCAATTTTCACCATGGCGGCGCCGGTACGTTTGCCGTTACGGGTTTGCAACAACCACAATTTTCCGTTTTGGATGGTAAATTCGAGGTCTTGCATGTCTTTGAAGTAATCTTCCAGTTTTTGTTGTGTCTCTATCAGGTCTTTAGCACATTCTGGCATAGCTTCTTCGAGGGAAGGATATTTCATCACCCTGTCCGATTCGCTGATTCCCTGTTGAGCCGCCCAGCGTTTGGAACCTTCGATGGTAATCTGCTGGGGTGTGCGGATGCCGGCCACCACGTCTTCGCCCTGAGCGTTAATCAGGTATTCGCCGTTGAAGATGTCTTCGCCGGTAGCAGCGTCGCGGGTAAATGCCACGCCGGTGCCGGAAGTCTGACCCATATTGCCGTAAACCATTGCCTGTACATTGACGGCGGTGCCCCATTCTTCGGGGATATGATACATTTGTCGGTAGAGGATTGCGCGTTCGTTCATCCAGCTGTCGAATACGGCGCAGACGGCGCCCCAGAGTTGTTCCCACGGATCGGTCGGGAAGTCTTTCCCGGTTCTTTTTTTGACGGCTGCTTTGAATTTTACAACCAGTTCTTTCAGGTCGTCTACCGTCAATTCGGTATCCAATTCCACGCCGCGGGCATGCTTCACTTCTTCCATGATTTCCTCGAACGGGTCGATTTCCAATTTGGATTCTGGTTTCATTCCCAGCACTACGTCGCCGTACATCTGGACAAAACGCCTGTAAGAATCCCATGCGAAACGCGGGTTGCCCGATTTTTCGGCAATTCCTTCCACTACTTCGTCATTCAATCCCAGATTGAGAACAGTATCCATCATACCCGGCATCGACACGCGAGCGCCTGAGCGGACTGAAACCAGGCACGGATTGCTTTTGTCTCCGAATTTAGTTCCCATCAACTGTTCGACGTTGACGATCGCTTTTTCCACGTCGGATTTGAGAAGTTCGATGATTTTATCTTTCCCAAACTGATTGTATTCGGTGCAGACTTCGGTGGTGATGGTAAATCCGGGAGGAACGGGCACTCCAATTAAATTCATTTCTGCGAGGTTAGCTCCTTTACCTCCCAACAGGTTTCTCATATCGGCTCGCCCTTCGGCTTTTCCGTTTCCAAAAGTATAAACTCTCTTTTTGTCCATAAGATAAGTAAGTTATTGTTGTTTGTGTTAATATATTTTTCTTAAATAAGTCTACAAAAGTACAACTAATAAATGAGATAACAAACTATTGATGCAAAACGCGATTCGCAAATTGTTATCCCATGTTGTGGAAAACATTCTGTACGTCGTCGTCTTCCTCAAACTTTTCCAATAATTTTTCCAGTTGTATTTTTTGTTCTTCGGTGACGTCTTTGTAGTCGTTCGGAATCCGTTCAAACTCCACGCTGTGGATTTCATAGCCGTTTTCTTCCAGGTATTTTTGAATGGTGGCGTAGGATTGAAATTCGCCGTAGATCAGCACGGCATTTTCTTCCTCGTCGTATTCCACTTCATCGACGCCGAAGTCTATCAGTTCCAATTCGAGGTCTTCGAGGGGCACTTCGGATTTGGGCGTGATTTTGAAGACACATTTACGGTCGAACAAAAATTCCAGGCTGCCGCTGGTTCCCAGCGATCCGCCGTGTTTATTGAAATAGCTTCGTATATTTGCGACCGTGCGGGTAGGGTTGTCTGTCGCCGTTTCGACGACGATGGCGATGCCGTAAGGTCCATACCCTTCGTATACCATTTCCTTGAAGTCGGAGGCTTCTTTGGAGGTGGCTTTTTTGATTGCCCTTTCCACGTTTTCTTTCGGCATATTCTCCTTCTTCGACTGTTGCACCAGCACCCTCAGTCGCGGGTTGGTGTCGGGGTCAGGGCCGCCTTCTTTTACGGCGATCGTAATCTGCTTGCCGAGTTTTGTAAACACACGGGCCATATTTCCCCATCTTTTCAATTTTGTCGCTTTGCGGTATTCAAATGCTCTTCCCATTTTTTAATTAACAATTAACAATTAACAATTAACAATTTCGAATCAGTCACACTAGCCACTAACTCTCATCTCAGTTCTGCGCCTGTTTTTTGTTTCAAGTTTGTAAATATCCTGTTCATCAGGTGATCTATCTGATTATCGTTCAGGGTTTTTTCTTCATCTTGCAGGATAAAGCTGACGGCATAAGATTTTTTTCCTGCCGGCAAGTTTTTTTCTTCGTAGACATCGAACAGGGAGACTTTTTTCAGAATCTTCTTGTCGGTCTCATAAGCAATTTTCTCAATTTCCGCGAACGACACGGTTTTGTCGATTAATAAAGCCAGGTCGCGTTTGACTGCCGGAAACTTCGGGATGTCGGAATAGGTGACCCTGAGCGATTTGGTTTCTTTCATTAAGCCGTCCCAATCGAGTTCTGCGAAATAGACGTCGGAAGCAATATCAAACTGTTTACAGCATTTTTTCTGCACGATTCCCAAAGCGCCAAGCACTTTTCCGGAAAAAGTTTGTATTGACAACGCGCTGGAAAACAGTTCGTCGGAGAACGCGGAATAGACCATTTTTTTGAGATTGATTCCCAATCGCACCAAAATATTTTCGACGTATGCTTTTAATTCATATACGGAAGATTTTTCGTCGGGATGATTCCAGTTGTTATGGATTTTATTTCCCGTCAGCCAAATTCCGAGGTGATACGTCTCGCAAATGGCATCGAGCGGGCATGTTTCTTTTTCTTTTGCAGGGTTATACGCATACACGGTGCCGAACTCATAGAGTTTCAGGTCGGGATTCTTGCGATTTCGGTTGTACGCGAGGCTCTCCATCCCGCCGAAGAGTAAAGTTTGCCGCATGACATTCAGTTCGTTGCTTTGCGGATTGTGCAAGCGGACACAGCGGCTGTCGGGAAATACGGACGATTCGGCGTAGTAAGTCGAAGCGGTAAGCGAATTGTTGAGAATTTCGTTGAATCCGCTGCTTGTCAGCTGTTCGGAGATCAGGTTCTGCAATTTATAACTCAAATCGGTGGCTGTCTGGTACGAAAGGTTTGACTGTACTTGCTCGGAAGTTTCGACACGGTTGTAGCCGTATATCCGGAGGATGTCTTCAATGAGATCCACATCGCGCAACACGTCCACGCGGTATGTCGGGACGCTGACTTCCAGCGAGTGCGCATCCTCTTTGAGGATGGTGATTTCGAGATGATGGAGGATGTTTTTGACGGTCGTTGCCGGAATTGTTTTTCCGATCAGTTTGTTGATCTTCTCATACGTGATGGTAATAACGGGATTTTCTATCGGATTCGGATATACGTCCTGCAATTCGCCGCAGATGGTTCCGCCTGCGATCTCTTTGATCAACAATGCGGTATATTTCAAGATATAAATTGTATTGTTGGGATCGGCTCCCCGTTCAAAGCGGAAAGACGCGTCGGTATTCAGTCCGTGGCGTCGGGCTGTTTTGCGGATCCAGGTAGGATGAAAATAGGCCGATTCGAGGAATACGGAAGTTGTGGACTCCGTCACGCCGGATTTTAATCCGCCGAAAACGCCGCCGATGCACATGCCCTCCTGCGCATTGCAGATCATCAGATCGCGGTCGCTGAGTTTCCGTTCCATTTCATCCAGTGTAGTAAACGATGTCCCTTCGGGCAGCGTCCGTACATAGACTTTGTCGCCCGTGATTGTTTTCCGGTCGAAAGCATGCAAAGGCTGTCCGAAAGCATGCAGCACATAATTGGTAATGTCCACGACATTGTTTATCGGACGCAGTCCGATCAGTGTCAGTCGGTTTTTCAACCATTCCGGGCTTTCTGCGATCTTCACGTTGTTGATTGTAACACCCGAATAGCGGGGGCAGGCTTCCGTATTTTCGACGATTACTTTCACAGCCGGAGCAGGGTCTTCGATTCGGAAGGCGTCGACCGACGGTTTCCGCAATGTCACCGGTTTCCCGTTTTGATTCAGGTAGGCGGCCAAGTCGCGTGCAACGCCGAAATGCGAGGCGGCATCAATGCGGTTTGGGGTGATATCGACTTCAAGTAAGTAATCGGTCTGAATCCGATAATAGTCGCGGGCAGGGGTGCCGACGGCGACATTGTCGGGCAAAACGATGATTCCCTCGTGGTCGGTTCCGATACCGATTTCGTCTTCCGCACAAATCATCCCGTTGGATTCTACTCCCCTGATTTTTGTTTTTTTGATGGTGAAGGCCGTCTCGTCGGCGTAGAGTTTTGTGCCTGCGAGGGCGACGACGACGCGTTGTCCTTGGGCGATATTCGGTGCGCCGCAAACAATTTGCAAAGGTGCTTCGGCGCCAACATCCACGGTGGTGACATGCAGGTGGTCGGAATCGGGATGATTGATGCAGGTCAGTACGTGGCCGATTGTCAGTCCGTGCAATCCGCCTTTGATGGGTTCGATTTCTTCTACGCTACCCGTTTCCAGGCCGATGGAAGTCAATGCGGCAGCCAGTTCCTGTGGCGAGAGGTCGAAATCGAGGTATTCTTTTAACCAGTTATACGAAATATTCATGTTAGAAATAATGTCGGAATTTGAGACGCAAAATTAATAAAAAATGTATTACAAAAGTAAGATCTTCGATCATTTTTGCGTTTACGGGTCAGAAAGGGGTGTCTGACGGGGTATTTTCCGTTTTGGGATTTTTGTGTGAATACAGTTGTGCCGGAGCGATGTCGGATTGACTGTTGAGGCGAGACTGATATTCTTGTACAATTTGGTCTTCGTCGAGGTTTTGAAAGCGGGCGTATTCTTTTTTGAAGCTGAGGAGTACATCGCCGGTAGCGCCATTGCGGTGTTTTGCCACGATGATCTCGGCTTTTCCGGTTAAATCATTCCCTTTTTCGTCGATATAGATTTTATAATATTCCGGACGGTGGATAAAGCAAACCAGGTCGGCGTCTTGTTCGATGGCGCCCGATTCGCGCAAATCGGATAATTGCGGACGTTTACCTTCGGAGCCGGTGCGGGTTTCTACTCCGCGGTTGAGTTGCGAAAGCGCAATGATCGGGATATTCAATTCTTTTGCCAATCCTTTGAGGGATCGGGAGATCGCACTTACTTCCTGTTCGCGGCTTCCGAAATTCATGCCGCTGGCATTCATCAACTGGAGGTAATCGATGATGATGCATTTGATGTGATGTTCTTTCACCAGTCGCCGCGCTTTGGTGCGAAGTTCAAAAACCGATAAGCTGGGTGTATCGTCAATAAAAATCGGGGCGTCATACAATTCTTTCAGTTTGTAATCCAACTGATCCCATTCATATTTTTCCAAGTTCCCGTTCTTGATTTTTTCTCCGGGTAATTCGGTAACATTAATGATTAAACGATTAACTAGTTGAACATTTGACATTTCGAGGGAAAAAACGGCCACAGGGATGTTATAATTGACTGCCATATTTTTTGACATGGAAAGGACAAAAGCGGTCTTTCCCATGGCAGGACGGGCAGCGATGATGATGAGATCGGAATTTTGCCAGCCGCAAGTAATTTTATCCAGCAGTTTGAATCCCGATTGGATGCCGCTTAAGCCGTCGGGGCGTTCGGCGGCTTTCTGAATCAATCCGATCGCTTCTTTGATAATCGGGTTGATCTGAACCACTTCTTTTTTTACATTGTGTTGGGATATTTCGAACAATTGACTTTCGGCTTCCTGCATCAAGTCGTCGACGTCGTTGGTCTCGTCAAAAGCTTTTGATGCGACTTGCGAACTGAAAGTAATCAGTTCCCTGGCGAGGTATTTTTGTGCGATGATTCGGGAATGATATTCCAGATGGGCGCTTGAGACGACTTTTCCCGACAGTTGAGCGATGTAGAACGGGCCGCCGATGGCTTCGAGGTTACCTTTTTTACGGAGTTGTTCGACCACGGTGAGCATGTCGATCGGTTTTTGCTGGATGGCGAGGTCCTGGATCGCGGAAAAGATCAATTCATGTCCTTTGTCGTAAAAACTTTCCGGACGGAGTATTTCACTGATGACGGAATAGGCGTCTTTTTCAAGCATGAGCGCGCCCAACACCGCTTCTTCCAATTCCAGCGCCTGAGGTTGCAGGCGGCCTGTCTCTTCGGTAGTGATCGTTGTTTTCTTTTGTCTTGATTTTGAACGAGATGATTGACTATATTGTTCTTCCATTGCGAATTATGAGGATAAAATATCGTTATTACAAAAAATTTCTCACAAAAGTAAAGGAAACCTGTTTGAAAGTCCGGAAAGTCGGTGTGAATCTATTAACAGGTTATTAACGATGATTTGTATAATGCTCACTACGAAACGATAGGTCGAAAACGCACCCGTTGTCGGAGCATATTTTGTCCGGAAAATGGTTGTGGAGTTGCAATTTCATTGTATATTTGTGAATCTTAACAGTATGACAATGAATATTTTTGAACTTTTTCGTCGGAACGCCGATCCTGTTCTGGCAGCGCCGATGGCGGCATACATGAAGCATATCTGTCCGTTTCTGGGGATTCCCAAACCGCGGCGGGCGGAATTGTCGAAGCCTTTTTTGAAAGAAGCTAAGACGCATACTTCCGTTGATTGGGCGTTTGTAGAGGAATGTTGGCGGGGGGAACGGGAATTTCAGTACCTTGCGCTGGAATACCTGCGCACAGTAGCGAAATTACTTACCATCAATGACATTCCGCGCTTGCGACAGCTTGCTGTCACCAAATCGTGGTGGGATACGATTGATATTCTCGACCGTATCGTCGGAGGCATCGCTCTCATGGATCCCGCTGTCAATGACATTTTGCTTGCGTGGAGCAAAGACGACAATTTTTGGTTGAGGCGCATCGCCATCGACCACCAACTATTACGAAAGGAGAAGACAGATACGGTCTTGCTGGAAAAAATCATTGTCAACAATCTGGGACAGAAAGAATTTTTTATCAACAAAGCCATTGGTTGGAGTCTGAGGGAATACAGCAAAACCAACCCCGAATGGGTTCGCGCATTTCTTGCCAAATACAAGGACAAAATGGCAAACCTGTCGGTGAGGGAAGCGGGGAAATATGTGGCAAATCTGTAAGGCTGGGGTATTTGCTATTTCTCACCTTCCTGTTACAATCTTATATTCAGCCAATTTGACATTGTACCCCGCTGCCGCTTCGGTATATTGGTCGCGACTCTGCTGCACGAGGTTTTGCGCTTCGAGCAGATCCGAAAGCGTGGTGACGCCTGCGTTGTAGTTGTCGCGGCTGATTTTCAGGTTTTCTTCGGCAGAAGACATGGATTTTTCGGCAAGCAGGATTTGTTGGTATGCTTCGTTCAGTTCGTTGCCTACTTGTTGGATTTGCAGGCGCAGCAAGTCTGATTTTTCACGTTTTGTGTTTTCGGCTTTCAGCACTTCGAGTTTTTTCTGCTTGAGGGCATGCGAACCGCCCCACCAGTCTGTGATTGGGATGGATACGGTGGCAAATGCCAATCCGATATTTTTATATTGTTCCGTCTGTTTTTTCAGATCCATTTTGATCCAGTTGTAACCCGCGCCGATCGCTACTGTCGGCAGTAGCTTCCCAATTTCCATTTTGTGTTGTAAACGCGCTACTTCGACCGATTTTTCCAATAGTTGGTATTCGGGGCGGTGTTCGATGCTATTCGTCATTGCGGCGAATGCCGCAATCCCCTCTTTATTCTGGGGATTGCGGGTCAAGCCCGCAATGACGGAGGGCGGTGTTTCGATTTCAAAACTGTCCGCAGGAAGGCCGATATATTGCCCCAAAGACATTTTCAGTATCTGCAAGCCGTTTTCGACCTTGAGTTTGCCGCTCTGCAAGCGATTCTGTTCGAGTTCGACGCGCAGGAGGTCGTTGCGGGTAGTCAGTCCCGCTTCCACCGCTGTTTTCACGTCCATCAGGATACGGTTGAGCATCACTGTCGAATTGTCTATCGTTTTCATTTTTTCTTTCAGAGAAACGATTTGCCAGAAGAAGCGTTCTGTTGTTAGCAGGACTTCGTTTTCCGATAGTTGTTTTTGCAGATGGCTGACTTCGATGCCTGCCTTTGCCAGCCGATTGCCGTTGACGATTTGTCCGCCGGTAAAAATCGGTTGCATCGCCATCACTCCGCCAATGATGCCGTTTTTCATCATTTCGATTTTTTGCGGTTGTGACAAACTTTCCAAAACAGCAGGGTCGAGCGGAGCGCCTTGCATCATCATCCATTCAAAGGTCGGCAAAAATGGTTGCATCGCCGACGACATATCCATTTCCATCGACATCATCGGTTTCTCTGCCATAAAGCCCACGCCTGTAGCGCTGATGGATGGGAAATACTTCGTAAATGCCTCTTTCTTCTGCTGTTCGGCAATTCTCTCCGACAGGTTGGCATTTTGTATCTGTGCATTATTTTTCAACGCCATTTCGCGACATTGTTCCAACGACAGCGCTTGTTGCGCATGAAGGGGTAATGCGTTTAGCACGCAGATAACGCAGATTATACGCAGATTTGCGTAGATTATATGATTTAAATTGGATACTAACATAATTTTTTTTGTTTTACAAAAGATTTAACTTTCAACTCCCTTTCTGTAAATCAACCAATACACCACCGGCATTACGGTCACAATCAGCAGCATAGCAATCAGGGTGCCGAAGAAGATGATTGCCGCCATTCCTGCCCACATCGGGCTGGCGGAAATGATCATCGGCAGCACGCCCATCGAGGCGCATGCAGAAGTGAGGAATATCGGGCGCATACGGCGTTTTCCCGCATCAATCGCTGCTTGGCGGATGCTTTCTCCCCGTGTGAAGCGAAGAAATTCGATGTAATCATACATGATGATCCCATTACGAATGATGATGCCTACCAGTCCGATGATGCCCAAGATGGCGAACGCGCTGAAATCAATTTTCAACACCCAAACGCCGAAAGCCGCACCAAAAATGCTGAGTGAAGAAGCGAACATGACAGTGATGGCCATTTTGATTTTCCGGAAATGGAAAACAAGGATAAAAAACATGATAATGAATGAGATAACCATTGCAAAATACATTGGAGACATCGTTTCATCTTCAAATTCCGACAAACCGCCAAATGTACATTCCACATCGGCAGGCAGTTGCGGCACAATTTCGCTGTTCACATAGTGGCTCGCCTTGGAAAAAACGGTGTTGGCATATTCGCCGCGTTTCACATCGGCAAGCACACTCAAAGTCCGGATCCCGTTGCGGTGCGTGATGATTCCATCTTCCCATTCAGGAGTGATGCGTCCGATTTGTCGCAAGGGGACGGAAACGCCGAGCAGTCCTGAAATCTGCACGTTTTCCAAATCGGAAACGGACCGCGCCTTGTTTTCTAAACCTAACAGGTCTTGGAGACCTGTTAGGTTTTTTCCCTGGTCTATAGAGGGGCTTGGTTCGATACACACAGGCACAGCATAGTTCCCCTCCCACAGATCGCTGATTTTCATGCCTGTCAATCCCGATGAAATACCCAGAGACACCAATGTTTTGTTGATGCCCAGACGAGCAGTTTCTTCATGGTCGAGTTCGATTGTGGCACCTTGTACAGGGGCATCGAAACTGGTACGTACCCACAAACATTCGTCGAGCGATTGCAGATAATTGCTGATTTTTTCCGCTTGCGTTTTCAGACTGTCGGTGTTTTCGCCGATAAGTCGAATTTCTATGGGGGCATCGACTGCTTGAAAATCAAGTTGCTTAAAACGGATGTATGCTTCAGGAAAATAAAACGCATATCGATTGGTATATTCGTCCAACATGGCTTCAGTCGCTTTGTTGGAAACGGTATTGACGATGAACTGTCCGTAGGCTTTCGATGGCATGTTGGGCGCATAAACCACATGGAAACGCGGCGAACTGGTGCCGATGAACGCCGAAATGGATTTCACACGTTCGTCCGCGCGCAAAATAGTTTCCAGGCTGTCGCACACGGCAGCGGTTTTTTCGAGCGCGCTGCCCTGCGGCAGGTAAATTTCCACGGCAAACTGGTCGCGTTCTGCGATCGGCATCATGCGCTGCGGGATGTTGAGGAAAATCCATCCGCCCACCACAACGCTTGCCAAGGCGATGGCAATGGTGATTTTCGGGTGATTGAACACCTTTTCAAGCAACCATTCGTAAGACGATTGGATGTAGTCGAGGATTGACTTTCTGTCATTGCGGGTTTGACCCGCAATCTCCTCCTCATTCAGGGGGTTGCGGCTTTGGCTTACGCCGATTTTCAATTCGCCGCAATGACGGGTGGGGTGCAACCCTTTCTTTACCAAAAAATATTGGATAATCGGTATGACAAGCATCGCCACAATCAACGAAATGGTGAGTGTGATGCCGATAGCCCAGGGAAAATGGATTAAAAAATCGTGTATCGTGCCGGTGGTAACAAACAGCAACGGGAAAAACGTGATGCTGATGGCAAGCGTTGCCGACAAAATGGATTTGAAATATTCCTGCGCGCTGCGGATGGTCGATTCCCAACGGTCTTTGCCGCTGTCGAGTTTGTCGATGTAGCTGTCTACCACCACGATGGAATTGTCTACAATCATGCCCAGCACGACTATCAGGCCGGCCAAAGTGATCATATTCAGCGGAATGCCCGCAGCGAACATCACCGCGAGCGTGATGCCGATGGTGATGGGGATGGACGTTGCCGCCACCGCCGCCACGCGAAACGGCAATAAAATCATGGTTACCAGTATGACGGCGAGGATGGCGATTATCAACTCCATCAAAAAATGACTGATGGATTCACCCACTATTGCAGGCTGGTCGACTATCCGGTTGATATTTACGCTATCGGGAAGATCAGTTTTGAATTTCGCCAACACTTTGTCGACTTCTTTTCCGAAAGCGATGATGTTGGCCGAAGGATTGACTTCGACCGACAGCAACACACAATGTTTGCCGTTGTGCGTAATGTATGAATCCGCCTTCGGATATTCGCGCACCACGCGTCCGACATCTTTCACGCGTACCACCTCACCTTGCGGTGATGCAAAAATGATCTGTTCGGCAATTTCCTGTTCGCTGCGGAAAGTTTCGGCAATGTGTATCGGCATCACGCTTTCATTGTTTTCCAATGTGCCGCTGATGGTGGTGAATCCTTGTGCAAACAGGTTTGCCATCAGCATTTTAGAGCCAATCCGGTACGCTGACAATTTTTCGTTGTCGATGTAGATGGTAATCTGTTCTTTTTGCGAACCGAAGCGTCGCACGTTGGCCACCGTAGGCACACACCGCAAGCGGTCTTCCAGATTGTCGGCATAACTGTCGAGTTCACGGTAGGTTTTATCGTCGGATTCTATTGTCACCAGCAACGAAGACACATCGCCGAAATTGTCGTTGGCAATCACCGCCAGCACGCCTGTCGGCAACGACGATTTGAACTGCGCGAGGCCATGTTTGATTTTACTCCAGACCACGTTTTTGTCTTTCACCTCATCGGCCAATTCCACAAAAATATAACAAATGCCTTCTTCCGACTTGGAAGTCGTTTTGGCGCGTTTTACTTCAGTGTAGGTGAAAAGGTAGCGTTCAAGCGGTTTGGTCAGTTGTTCTTCTACTTCCAACGAACCGGCTCCCGGATAGACGCCAACCACCACTCCCTGACGGATGGTGTATTCAGGCATCTCCTGCTTGGGCATCACCAACAGCGAGTAGATTCCTGCCACAAACAGCGCTGTCACCAGCAAAAGAATGATTTGCCGGTTTTTCATCGCCCATTCGATGATTCTGTTGTTGCCGTCTGAACTGTGATTTTTTTGATTTTCCTGATTCATCTGATTTAATTTAAATTTTTCATATTAATCACATTAATCATTCATAAAATCACAGTTCAGACGATACACAGTTCAGACGTGTTCCTTCGCAAATCTTCTGAAATCCTTCGACAATGATTTTGTCGCCTGCCGAAAGTCCTTCAGAGACAATGATGCCGTCGTTGGTCAAATCGCCGGTATTGACAAACCGTCGTTGGGCATGCAGTTGTGGATTGTCGTCCTCCATTACTGCCAACCAGACATATCGCTTGCCGTTGGGTGAAATTTGAATCGCGCGGTTGGGAACAACGATTTTCGCTTGTAGAGACGGTGCATGCACTGTTTCTACCTTGCAAACCATGCCGGGCATCAGTATTTTTTGCGGATTGTCAATGCCGATTTTTGCTTCGTAAGTGTGCGACAAGACATCGGCAGCGATACCTTTTGTTTCTACTTTGCCGGTAAAAACGGCATTGTCGAGGGCGGGCACCACGACTGTGGCAGGCTGTCCCATTGTGATATTACCGATTTCGTTTTCCGGAACGGGAATTTTTACATTCACCTTGTCGATTGCGACAAGTTTGAACGCCGCCATGCCGGGAATCACATTCGTGCCGACCTCAATGTTGCGAGAGGCGATCGCGCCGTCGCGCGGAGCATACAAACGACAGTCGTCGAGCGATTTCTTTGCGACATTGGCCATGGATTTCGCCTGCTGCAATCCGGCTTCGATTTCGGCAAACTTGATGTCTGGCAGACTGCCTTCAGCATGTACTTTTGCCAAGCGGTCGTAGGCATCTTGCGCCTGTACGAGTTTTGCCTGTGCAGCATCGTAGGAATTTTGCGCAGTTGTGGCGTTGAGCGTAGCGAGCAGCTGTCCTTTATGCACGCGCTGCCCTTCCGAAGCCATGACTTGCTCAACGGTTCCCATGCCTGAGAACGAGAGCGAGATGGAAATCGATTCCTCGATCGTTCCAACATAATTGCGTGTTGTTGCCAACGCTGATCCCGATACTTCCATTATTTTCACGGGAATCACTTTTTCCTGTTTTTTAACTTCTTTCTTTTCCGTACAGCCACTGATAATCAGTGCTGTAACGATAATACCTGCAATAACCTTCATAACAATTCATGATTAAAACAGCACAAAGATACGGTAGCTTTACGGCATCTGCAAGGTCGATAATGCCTAAAAATTGGACAAAAAGGCGCTTTTAATTATTTTTCAGGTTTTGAAGAAATTGTTTAATTTAAAAACATTTCCTGCTTCATTCCGTTGAAAATTAATCATTTAAAACCCCATCGCCCCTATATTCATCGACAGTTTATTCATCATTGAACAATAGGGCGATGGGGGAGGTACTCAGTGCGATATTACGCTTTCAATGCCTCAAGCAACTGTGGCAACATCATCTCTATTGCATTTTCATTTTGCGCTGTATAGAAGTTCCCATCTACAACTGTGAGTTCATCGGTCGCGATTGCACTTTTCACTGCTTGTCGGACAAAAGGATGCAGTGCAACACGTTTGCCTGTCGCAATACCCGCGATGTCGAACATCAGCGCGCTAACGCAGTGACCAACGATCAGTTTGTTTTTTGCACCGAATAAACCAAGCACAGTAAGCATGTCCTGATTGTACGGTTTATCGACGTTTTGGGCAAATACCGGCATGGCATTGCCGCAGGCAAAAACGACCGCATCAAACTCGTCAGTCCATTTTTTGAGGTTTGTTACTAAATCGTCGGTGATCAAGTTGACACCCGAATTGGTTTTCACCATCGTCGTTTCTGCAACTGCAAAGGTTTTGAAAGGTATTCCACTTTCAGTAAATGCCTCCAGGTACTTAAACAATCCCATTCCGTTAACCGGATTCACTACCAATACTGCTACATTTTTAGCCATAATTTTCTTTTTTTAGTTGTTAATACTATTTGTTACTAAAAGTAAGTTGTATACTTTTCGTGGCAAAGTTATGAATAGTAATTAAAGCACGCAAGAACTAATTATTTTGTAATCAGGTTACTAAAAGGTAACTATTATTGATTCATACACGAATAAAAAGTTCGTATGCATGATTTTTTTGTCATGGGAATGCCCTTCTGTACGAATTTGTCCTTATTTTTGTAAGTTAATTATTGAATCAATCTGCATGTTAAAAATTTTTCATCTATTCACTTTTGTGTCAAGTGCTTTCATCTGTTTCGCGCAACCGACCGGGCTGACGACTGACCTGATTGAGCATACCGACCGCGTGTTTCTCGACGGATATCCATCGACGGTCTCACTTGCCGAGCTTGGCAGGAACATCGAGCGGTGGCAAGTGGCGGAGATTCGTAATCCCCGTCCGGCTTTCGGATGGGTGATGAACAGCGATTTGCCCGACACGCGGCAGGCGGCTTACCGGATTGTGGTGGCTACCTCGCCCGTGCTGCTGCACCCTGACAGTTCTGTTCTTTGGGACAGCGGCAAAACGGAGAGCGACAACTCCGTATGCATCGTTTATGACGGCGAACCGCTGAAGCCCGCAACGGTCTATTATTGGGCAGTCAAGACATGGGACAATCATGGCAATGAGAGTGCGTTCTCTGCGGCCAAAGCCTTTCGCACCGCGGCGACGCTCGACGGCGCTACGCCGCGATACCCACTACAGATAACCGATGAGACGCCGGTGAACATCGCGACGAACAACGCCGGAAACCTGCTTGTTGACTTCGGTCGCGACGCTTTCGGCAGACTGCGACTGACGCTGGCGTCCGAAAATGGCGGTGACACGGTAACGGTGCATCTTGGCGAGACGCTGCAGGGCGATGCCATAGATCGTCATCCGGGCGGCACCATCCGCTATTCGTCGTATCGGTTGCCTTTGCTCGCAGGTGTCCATACCTATACGGTGAAGATACGCCCCGACGTACGCAATACCGGCAAGGCGGCAGTGAAGATGCCCGACTACATCGGCGAAGTCGTGCCGTTCCGCTATTGCGAGATTGAAAACTACCGCAAGTCGTTGCAGCCGACAGCCCTTGTGAGGCAGATGGTGCATTATCCGTTTGACGACAATGCTGCCTGTTTTCATTCCTCTGATACAGTGCTGAATATGGTTTGGGAGCTGTGCAAATACTCGATGAAGGCGACCTCGTTCTGTGGCGTCTTCGTTGATGGCGACCGCGAGCGTATCCCCTACGAAGCTGACGCTTTCATCAATCAGTTAGGCTACTATGCCGTCGCCCGCGAGTATTCCATAGCTCGCAATACCAATGAGTATCTGCTGTTTAATACAACCTGGCCAACAGAGTGGTTTCTACACTCCGTATTGATGTCGTGGTACGACTATCTTTATACCGGTAATCCCGAATCGCTTCGGAAATATTATTATGAACTGAAGCAAAAGACGTTGCTCGCCTTGAAAGAGGATAACGGCTTGATTAGTACCCGCACCGGCAAATTAACACCGAAAGTGAAGCGTGAAATCCACGCGAACGCAGATGTGCGCGACGTTGTCGACTGGCCGCAGACAGGCGGCTTCGGAGCCAAAGGCGAATCCGACGGCTTTGTTTTTACTGACTATAACACTGTCGTCAATGCGTTTCATTACGAGAACCTGCGCTTGATGAGCCTTATAGCCGACGAGTTGGGTGATGCCGATGATAAGGCTTTTTATGCCAAAGAATCGGAAAGGGTTAAGGGACAGATAAATAAGTTGCTTCTTGACCCGCGAAAAGGAATTTACAACGACGGCATTGACACAGACCATAATTCCTTGCACAGTAATATGTTGCCACTCGCATTCGGCATAGTCCCTGCGAAACATCTTGCGGCGGTGAAGGCGTTCGTCCGCTCGCGGGGTATGGCGTGTAGCGTCTATGGCTCGCAATACCTGCTCGATGCCGTTTATTCGAGCGGAGAAGCCGACTACGGGTTGCAACTGCTGACGGCGACCGATGATCGCAGTTGGTACAACATGATTCGCGTCGGCTCCACGATCTCGCTTGAGGCGTGGGATAACAAGTACAAACCCAATCAAGACTGGAACCACGCATGGGGCGCGGCTCCGGCAAACATTATCCCGCGACGCCTGATGGGCATAGAACCGCTCGAACCGGGTTTCCGTCGTATCCGTATCTGTCCACAGCCTTCAACGCTGCGACATGCAGAGATACGCATCCCGACAGTCCGCGGCGCCGTCAGCGCTGCTTTCGACAACCAATCCAACAAGCGCTTCGAACTGACGGTGGAAATCCCCGCCAACATGACGGCAGAAGTGTGGCTTCCCGCTTTTGACGGCAAAACGACGCTTACGCTCGACGGCAAAGTAGTGAAAAAGGTCAAGAAGGATGACGGAAGGCTGAAAGTGGAGGTAGGATCCGGCAAACACCGGTTTGTGGTAGAAAATTGAATGTTAAATTTCATTTATTGACTGTACTTGTTACTTATTGATATAAAATAAATTGATATATTTGTTGCTTGGTATCTCTATCTTACACAAATTTATTGACGTATGAAAACAAAAAAGAAAAACCCAAAGATGTTGTTGCTGCTCATTGCGGCAATAACGCTTACTGCTTGCGACGGCAGCAGTAAAATTGTGAAAAACTCATTGCGGGCGCCTGCATACCCGCTCGTATCCATCGATCCCTACACCAGCGTGTGGGCGTTCAGCGATAACCTCTACGACGACAATGTGAGGCATTGGACAGGAAAAGAATTTCCGATCGTCGGAGCGCTCAGGGTCGATGGTCAAGTCTATCGTTTCATGGGAGTAGAAAAGCCGGTACTCGAACCCATTGCCCCCATCTCCTACGAAACTGCTTGGAAGGGTAAATACACGTTCACCGAGCCTAAAGTCGGCTGGGAATTACCCGCTTTCGACGATCGCAAATGGACGGAAGCGGAGGCGGCCTTCGGAACTCCCGAAGAAGTAAACGTTAAGACGCTTTGGCAGACAAAAGACATCTGGGTAAGGCGCGTCATTACCAACATTCCCGAAGGCAAATTGTTCCTGAAATATTCTCATGACGATACTTTTGAACTATATATCAATGGTATTCAGGTTATTAAAACCGGCTACGAATGGAATCACGATCTCTTGCTCGAACTGTCGGATGAAGTCCGTGCAAGTGTCAAAGACGGCACGATGGTCATAGCTGCGCATTGCAACAACCGAACCGGCGGTGCATTGGTCGACTTTGGCCTTTATTATGAGAAGGATATAACGAAACACCTGGCTACCACAGCCGTCCAACGTGAAGTGGATGTGCAGGCTACCCAGACGCACTATTTATTTGACTGCGGCGCTGTCAGCCTGAAACTCACTTTCACGGCGCCTCTGCTGCTCAATGACCTGGATCTCGTTTCGCGTCCGGTCAATTATGTTTCTTATGAAATAACCGCTACCGACGGCAAGCCTCATCAGACCGAAATTTATTTTGAAGCTTCGCCGGCGTTGGCATTGAACTCCCCACAACAGCCATCAAAAGCCGAAGGATTTGAAAAGGATGGATTTATCTATGTCAAAACCGGCAACTCCGAACAAAAAATACTCAACAAAAAAGGCGATGATGTGCGGATTGACTGGGGTTGGTTTCTCCTCAGCGCCAACAAAGCCAACAGCACGTATGCCGCAGGTGAGGCGACTGCATTGCGGGCGCAGTTTGCTACCGAAGGCCTGCTGACCAATGCCGGTCAAACGGTTGATAATGCTAACATCGCTGTCGTTCAGTCGCTGGGAACTTCAGCAAAGGTTTCCGGATACCTCATGCTCGGTTATGACGATGTCTATTCAATTCAATTTTTTGGCGAAAACCTCCGTCCATACTGGAACCGCAAAGGTGACAAGTCGATAGAGTGGGCGTTCAATCAGGCTGCCGCTGAATATGACAAACTGAAAACCGCTTGCGATCGCTTTGATTATAAACTGATGACCGACGCACAGTCGGCTGGGGGAGTGGAATATGCAGAACTGTGTGCATTGGCTTACCGTCAGGCAATCGCAGCTCACAAACTGGTCGAAGCTCCCAATGGCGACCTGCTTTTCCTCTCCAAAGAAAATTTCAGCAACGGCTGCATCAATACCGTGGATGTGACTTATCCTTCATCTCCGCTGTTCCTGCTTTACAGTCCGGAGATTACCAAGGGTTTGTTGAACGGTATCTTTTACTACTGCGAAAGCGGTAAATGGATCTATCCTTTTGCGCCGCACGATCTGGGGACGTATCCAATGGCAAACGGCCAGGTTTACGGTATGGAAAATGATGATTACAGCAACAAGATGCCGGTCGAAGAGAGCGGTAATATGCTGATTCTCACTGCCGCTATTGTTAATCGCGAAAATTCTGCTGCGTATGCCGAAAAACATTGGCCGACGCTGACCTCTTGGGCGGAATTTCTCTCTCAACATGGCCTTGACCCTGAAAATCAACTCTGTACTGACGATTTTGCCGGACACCTTGCCCACAACGCCAACTTGTCGATCAAAGCCATCCTCGGCATCGCTTCTTATGGTTATATGGCTGAAAAACTGGGGAAAAAAGAGATAGCGGAAAAATACCTCACAGAAGCCCGCGCAATGGCTGCCGAATGGGTGAAGATGGCCGACGATGGAGACCACTATCGCCTCGCTTTCGATCGCCCCGGAACTTGGAGCCAGAAATACAATATTGTTTGGGACAAGCTGCTGGGATTCAACATATTCCCGCCTGAAATCGTTCAAAAGGAAGTGCCCTATTACCTGACCAAACTCAACCAATACGGTCTGCCGTTGGACAGCCGCAGGAATTTCACCAAGAGCGACTGGGTGATCTGGACGGCAACGCTCGCTCCCGACCGCGAATCGTTCGAAAAGATCGTTCGTCCCGAATGGCTTTTCTACAACGAGACGGTCGACCGCGTCCCGATGTGCGATTGGTATAATACCGACAATCCTCACAAGATCAACATGATCGCGCGATCGGTTGTGGGTGGATATTTCATCAAAATGTTGGACGCCGACAAGTAGGAAACAGGTTGATTACTTGTTTTCCAACTCCAACAAATATTTTTTTGCCGGCAGTCCGCCTCCATATCCCGTAAGGGAATTGTCGCTGCCGATTACGCGGTGGCAAGGAGCGAAAATCGAAATGGCGTTGGCGCCGTTGGCATTGGCAACGGCGCGGACGGCTTGGGGCATGTCCAGTCGTTTGGCCAGCTCGCCGTACGAAACGGTCGCCCCGTAGGGAATCTCCAGCAGTTGCTGCCAGACCCGTTTCTGAAAATTCGTCCCTGCAAACAGCAACGGCACATCGAAGGTTGTCCGTTTCCCGCCGAAATATTCATCCAGCTGCTTCGCGGCTTCTTGGGCGATTTCCGTTGTGGTTTCCAGATATCCGGCTTGCAGCATTTTCTGCAATCGCCTGTCTACTTTGCCTTTGTGCTTCTCATTGATCCAGTTGCAAAGGCAAAGTTGATGGTCGTACGTGCCGAGCAGCAGATCACCACAAGGGGAATGATAACGTTGAATACAAATGTTTTTTGAAAGCGTTTTCATTTTATATTTTTTTATAATAATGAGAAAGACAAAGATCGCAATATATTTTTGCTTACAGCGTTTTTATGTCATAAATTTATTAACTGATTGAACAAATGAAGAGAACTATTATTTTGATTTTGGCAGCCTTTATCGGTATCGGCATGTATGCGCAGATGCCGCAAGGCGGTGGTTTTGGTGGTCGCGGAGGTCAAGGTGGCTTCGGAGGCGGTGGACGCATGGGCGGAGGCCCCCAGTCAGGAGGCAGGGGCGGTTTTAATCAACAGCGGATGGAGGAAACGCCGATACTTGAACATTTTCCGGAAATTCCAAACTTGACGCTCGAACAGCGGACTGATGTCGGTATTATTCTCGGAGACGAACAAAAAGCGCTTCGCAAATTGGAATCTCAGAAACGCGAATTGTTTGAAAAAGACCGCGAAAAAGGAATCACCGAACAAGACACGAAGCAAATTGAAAAAACCGGCAAAAAGATAGCAAAAATCGACACGAAGATTCAAAAACAAATTGAGAAATCGAACAAGAAAATCCAGAAAAAACTTTCTGCCGAGCAGTACCAAGTCTTCCTCGATAAAAGATCGGAGTTCCGGTTCGAGATGAAACGCCCGCCGATGATGCGACAGCCGGAAGGTCGCGGAGCTCCCGGAGAAAGACCCGAAATGGGGCAGCCGGGATTTGGTCAGGATTTTTAATAAATGCCCATCTTCCCTTGGATTGACGCATGATTTCGTTAAAAATTACTTAAACCTCACAAAATATGCGTTACAAGCCTTGCGAGGCTTGTTGTGTACTTATATTTCATTATATTTGCAGTCAAATTATATTTTTCACAACTTTAAATCAAATATAAAAGATGAAGCCGATGAGAACGCAAGTGTGGATAGCTTTCGCGATATTTGCGACAGCTTTTGTTGGTTGTTCAAACCCGAAAGAACCGAAGTCCGGAATAGAATTGATGGTCGTAAGCGCCCTTACTCAAGGTAAATCTCCTTACGACATTGATTTGGATATGTATTCTGATTTTCCGCGCAACAAAAAATTGTCGGTAATCTACGAAAACATTCCAACTGTTGATGAAGTCAAACTGATAAATAGAAAGATCAATGGCGAACCGGTCATCTGGTCACCGATCGAATCCGAGGTAGGCGAATTTTTTTTAGTTAAAGCTTGGACGCTCTGGGGTGACCTGCCGGATCTCAACTCTTTCCCTGCCGTGGACAAAGATCAGCTTGCGCACCGTGTGTCCGATCACAAAGCGTTTATTTCCGCAGGACATATATTTAAAGCATCCAATTTCAATGATTTATATGTCGTAACATTCAATCACTTGCTGGGATGTACTTCCTTATTTTTCTCTTTGGATGATGCCAATATGCCCGTCAAATTCCAGCATGAAGGATTGTGGTATGCTTCTGTGGTAAGCGAGGAAGCGAGCCATGTCGCTCCCGTTTATTCCGCTAAAGTCCTCGGTCGTCTCCTCGATTGGAATGATGCCGAGCAGAATGCGCCCGAAGCGACTCCTGTAACGCATGCTGCCGCCCCGAAACCCGCCCCTCGTATAGTAAAAATGACGCCCATCGACGGACAAGAATTGAAAAGGTTTAGCGTAGTCATTGGCAGCTATGCCGACAAAACGAACGCTACAAGAATGAAAGAACGTATGTTGTCGCAAGGATACAAAGCCTTGATAGCCAAGGATGAAAAAAATACCTACCGCGTCATCATCGCAACATTCGACAATAAACTCAGCGCTACCGTCGAACGCGATGCCTTCAAAGCCAAATTCCACGATAATCCCGATCTCCAAAAAGCGTGGATATTGGAAACACCCGATTGATCCCATTTTTTTAACAAAAAAACCGGCTTAACAAACTTTAACTGCCGTTTTTTTGCGAAAATCAATAATCGCACACCCCTGAGTTGCAAAAATTGCAAAAAATCGACCCCCCGCCGAAGACTTTTTGCATTTTTTGCAAATTTTGAAGCCTTTCCGGTCGACGAGTTG
>JAISUK010000002.1 GCA_031272075.1 Dysgonamonadaceae bacterium | reverse complement strand
TTCTTCTCCCTTCATCGCGCTTACTGAGCCGGTAAGTGTGGTTTTTGTTTGCACGCCATACCCAACCACAACAACCTCTTCAAGCGCTTTGGTGTCTTCTAAAAGTCTTATTATTAGATTCTTATTCTCGCTAATATCGGATATATTGCTGATTTCCTGCGATTTATATCCTAAAAAGGAAATCACCAGCGTAGCATTGTCGCTCACTGTCAGGCTAAAGTTGCCATCTGCGTCGGTAGCCGTTCCCTGGGTTGTGCCTTTTATTATCACCGAAACGCCGGGCAACGGTTGCCCTTCCTGATCGGTTACTTTACCGGTCACTTTCCGTTGCTGTTGCACATTCAGGCTTGCAGCATTTGTTTCCGACACGGCCATATCTTTGCGGGCAATAAATATCTGACGGTCGGAGATAACGTAGGTGTTATCGGTGCCTTCAAACACATGATCGAGGATTTTATCGACCGTCTGATTTTTCGCGTTCAGACTAACGCGGTGGTTGGCGTCGAGCACGCCGTCGTAATAGAAGAAGATGTATTCGCTCTGTTTTTCAATTTCGCGGAATACATTTTTCAAGGTTTGTTTGTTGACTTTCAGGGACAAGAGGGTTTGTTGCGCGTAAGTTTGCGAGGCATAGCCCGTCTGAATCCCGATGAATAAAAACAAAAATAATAACTTCATAATTTTGGAAATTCTTCTTTTTTTCATAAATTAGCACTGATTTTTGATAAATATTTCTTGGATTATTTGTTGGGAATTGTTTGCCGGGCGTCCGTGCGAGGGGCGTTCGGCATCTTTTTGGGCTTCCCAAACCCTGTCGGGGTTTCCCCTAATGTTCTTCCGTATACATAGGCGTATTATCTTTTAATATGTTTGTAATCAGGTATTTATTCTCGTTATATGCAATTTTTATAGGCGCGGTGAGGGCAATCCCTTCCAACACTTTGCGGAGGTCGTCTTTCAGTTCTAAGATGCCGGTACAGCGTAGGTCTGCCGCTTCGAGCGAACAGTCTATCGTTTGCCCGTAGTAGCGCGACAGGCGCAGGATGATATTGCCCAGCGGCTCGCTGTCGAATTGCAACACGCCGTTTTTCCATGAGGTATAGAAGTGTGTATTAACGGTTTTCACGCTGAAATCATTGGCGTCGCAACTGTATAATTCGCTGGGTTTCAAAATGGTTTTGCTGCCGTTGTTGTGGCTGACTTGTACAAGGCCCTCCACAAGCACCACGTAGTGAACTTTATCCTGTCGATAGGTGTTGACGTCGAAAGCCGTACCGAGGGCTTCGAGTGTCAGGTGGTCGGTTTTGACGATAAACGGGCGCGCGGCATCTTTGGCTACGTCTATATAAGCCTCACCGTCGATGAAGATCTCGCGCTTGTCTTTGTCGAAAATGCTGGGAAATACCACCCGCGAACCGGCGTTGACCGTCATGAGGCTGTTGTCGGGCAGGGTCAGCGTAGCCCGTTTGCCAAGCGGCACAATCAATTGATTGAAAGGCGTTTCTGTTTTTATTTCTTCGGTCTTCTCGCCGTTCTCGCTGCTTTTCATCACAACTTTTTCGTCCCTGCAGGTGATACTGGCCTCCTCACCTTCGAGATTCAGGGTCTTTTCATCGCCAAGCACCAACTGAATATCGGTCGATTTGGTTGTCGGCGGGGCTGTTTGTTCGATGGCGGATGTTGCCGCTATCTGCTCCCTGTGCAGGAAGTTACGGCCTACCGCCACAAAGACGAACAATGCTGCGGCCACCCCCGAAACGGAATACAAGAACCTTCGCAGACGACGGACTTTCTGCGCCTGAAAGGTTTTGTTGCTCTGCTTGATTCGGATCCAAAGTTCCGTTTTTTCGTCGTTGGGCAATGTTTCCGGCTCCACCTGCAAACTGTCGATGATTTTACGTGCGATGATTTCTTCTTTGCCGTCAATAGCGCCCGCGTACCTCAACCGAGTCCAAAACTTGTTTGAAACATCGGTAGGATTGATTGTCGAGGCGATAAAAAAATCGTCTTGTACAAAATCTTCTGCCTTAAATGTTGTGTACTTATCTGTCATATTTTTTTGAGTAACTTTAAATTAACCTTTTCGCCCCGTTCCACTGATTTCCGGATCTTTTTTATGGCTCTCTGAAGCAGGTTTTGAACCGACTGGTAGTTCATCTGCATCAGTAAGCAAATATCGCCTATCTTCATTCCTTCGTTGTAGCGGTAATATAATGCCTCTTTCTGACGGAATGTCAGCATGTTAAGCATATTGTCCAACTCTTTTGCCTGTAGCTGGTCTTCTTTGTCGGTTATGATTTGCTCTTCGGCGTTGTATTCGAGGTCGAAAACCGGCTCCACGCAATCGATATTGTAAGTGTTAACGCTTTTCTGAAAATGGTTGAAAAGCGTATTTTTCAACGCGGCCAAGAGATATCGGCGGACGTTGTCGGTCATACCCAGTTTCTTGCGGTTGGCGTAAATTTTTACAAAAACATCGTGGATGCAGTCTTTGACGAGTTCGCTGTCGGGCGTAAACTTCAATCCGTAAGAATACATGACGTCCACATACGTTCTGTAGAAGTATGTATAGGCGTAGTCTTCGCCTTCAAGAAGCTGCTTCCATAAGAAAATATCGTTCATGTTAATTCATGGTATGATTTATTAGATAACAATTGTTTTTTCAAAATATACTCACTTTTTATTTAAAAAACGTATTCGGGGAGAAAAAAAGGTCGGCGAGTTGAAGTAGCGGCAGTGCATGCACCGTCTCAACAATCAATAATGACCGTACGCGGCGATAATGAGGACGGTGATGTCATGGATTTGGTAAACCAGGCGTGCTTGTCGGAGATGCGGCGCGACCAGGTTGGAATGGCGTAATGTTTCAGTTGTTCGGGCTTTCCGGTGCCGGTGGTGGGGTGGAGTTCTAATTCAACCAACAGCGATAATGCTTGTTGATAGCGTTTTGGCTCGGATTTTTTCAATTTTGCAAAATCCTTTTCGGCAGCATCATTCAATCTAATTGTATACTTCATAATGAGCTCAAATGATTGATTAACTGCGAACTGTCGGCAAAAGATTTGTAATGTCCCCGTTCAGAGCTTGCAATTCTGCTGTCCAGCATTGCAAAATGCTCCTCTTTCGTCATCAGCGAATCGTCTTTTTCTTTTGGAGGTATCACGCGAAACAAGTCGTCCATCGCTATGATGAGCGACAGGATTTTTTTTGCCGTACGGCTGCGCGCGTTGTATTCCAATGTGATTGTTGCCATGATTTTTTGAATTAAAATTTACAGTGCAAAGATAGCCAAAAACGCCGAATTTTACGCAAATACTTGCCAATTTTAGACATACTGCGCTTGGTAATATAAAATTATCTTCGTGTAACTTTGTGGTTCTTTGTGAACCTTCGTGTAATAATCTTTAGTAACACGACGTTACACTAAGAAAACACGAAGAACCGCAAAGAAAAACAAAACTAAAAATTCTACCAAGTAAAGTATAAAATGAGTGCTCAGGCAGCTTGTATCATTCCTGCTATTTATCTGATTCGTTTTGCTTATAAAAAATGTCAACCGATTATTATCCAGGGCAGCTCTAAAAATATAACAGTCGTCATGCAGCCCCGCGGCAGGTATGTGATTTGGATGAATTGACAGCCTCATTACCTCGAATATCGGAGAAAAATCGTGCCGGTTTCATAATAAGTATTAAAATTCTCGATAATTTCTTGCAGTTTTTTGTGAAAAATCAATTTTAACATGTAGCTTTGCAGGAAAATCAATTTAAATAATTATAAACGCAAAATTATTAACTTTTTAATCGTATTCAGAATTATGAGCAAAAAAATTTATTTGCCTCTGTTAATTGTATTAGCTGTGATCGGCTTGTCTTCTTGTTCTTCAAAACTCAAGCCGCTGGCTGCTAATTATATTAAAGCAGAACCCCAACCGCTTGAAGTGGTTGGCGAAAAAGTCCCGGTCACCATCAATGCAACTTTCCCGGAGAAATGGTTTAATAAAAAAGCCACGCTGGTCGTTACGCCGGTATTGAGGTATGAAGGAGGAGAAGCTTGGGGAGTTTCTTACACTTATCAGGGTGAGAAAGTCGCCGGAAACGGACAAGTGATCCCCGAAAAAACAGGCGCTAATGTGACCTTAAATTCTAGTTTTGATTATGTTCCGGCCATGGCAAAATCGGAACTTTATCTGACTTTCAGCGCCAAACTCGGAGACAAGGAAGTCGCCGTGCCCGAAATCAAGATCGGTGACGGCGTGCTGGCTACCGCAGCGTTGGTAGATGCGGGTGCAGAGATTCCCGCTATCGCGCCAGACAAGTTTCAACGGATCATCAAAGAAGCCCATGATGCCAACATCATGTTCTTGATCCAACAGGCTGAACTTCGTTCCAGCGAATTGAAGAAAGGCGAGTTGGCAGATTGGAAAGGCATCGTGCAAAATGCCGATCAGGCGCCGAATCAAAATGTCAACATTGAGATTTCTGCTTATGCTTCTCCTGACGGAGGCCTTGAATTGAACGAAAAACTTGCCGCGCAACGTGAAAAAAACACCAACACTTATTTGGCGAAGGAGTTCAAAAAGACAGCGCCGAATGTGCCCGTGTCAGCTCGTTATACCGCTCAGGACTGGGAAGGATTCAAAGAATTGGTAGAAAAATCCAATATCACGGACAAAAACCTGGTGTTGAGTGTGCTTTCCATGTATAAAGACCCGGAAGAACGCGAACAGCAGATAAAAAATATCTCGTCTGTATTTTCCGTTCTGGCAGATGAAATATTGCCGCAATTACGGCGTTCACGCTTGACCGCCAATGTGGAAATTGTCGGTAAAAGCGACGAAGAAATCAGCAGCTTGGCGGCATCCAATCCCAAAGCGTTGACGGTAGAAGAATTGCTTTATGCCGCTACCTTGGTGAAGACTGCCGATCAGAAAGATGCCATTTACAAGAAAGTAAGTGAAATCTATCCGAAAGATTTCCGTGCATTCAACAACCAGGGTGTCATCGCGTTCACCAACGGACAGATCGCCAATGCAGAATCGTTGTTTGCCAAAGCGGCTCAACTTTCTTCTTCCGCTCCCGAAGTCAATTGCAATTTGGGACTTGTGGCGCTTGCCAAGGGAGAAAAAGAAAAAGCGCAACAATACCTCGGAAAAGCTTCCGGTGTGGCTGAATTAAACAATGCCCTCGGTATCCTGGCATTGAAGAACGGAAATTATGCGCAAGCCGCCAGTGCTTTTGCCAACAGCACCGGCAACAATGCCGCCATTGCACAATTGTTGAATAAAGATTACAGCAAGGCACAATCGGCCTTGAACGCAGTGACGACTCCGAATGCTACTACCGCTTATCTGAAAGCGATTGTGGCAGCGCGCACCAACAACCTCAGCGGTGTGGTGACCAATTTGAAACAAGCCGTTTCGTTGGATAAAACTTTTGCAACAAAAGCGTTGAACGATCTGGAATTTGCTAAATACATTACAAATTCCGATTTCCTGAACATCATCAAATAAGAATACTTATAGATTGATTGCGTAAAACTGCCGGTCGAAAGCATTTCGACCGGCAGTTTTTTCTGATGCACTTTTTATCAACAATGTGCGTCTTTCTCATTTATATTCATAACTTTGTGAGAAAATAAATGGCTCCAAAATCAAATTCTTTCTTAATATGTTCATACTCTTTCTATTATATATCTTTGATGGCGACTAAATCACCGAAGCAAAGATACTTTTTTTGATATGCTGGCAATAGATTTTCGGTTTTTTTATATCGTAGAAGGCGATTTGAATTGAAATTCGACATCTTTGAATGAAAAATCGACCGCCTCTGCACGACAATTCATTACTTTTGGTGCAAAAAGTCTATGAGGAAATATCTTAGAACGATTTGTTTCGTGTCGGTAGTGTTGTCACTCAGGAGTTTACGAGCGTCTATAAGTTGGTTTGGAGTGTCGAGTTTGAAGACGACGTCGCCCCAAACCCCGACTTCTGGCGTGCACCCGCCGATAATGATTTCGGAAACGGAATGCCCCGGAAATGTAGAATCTGACTAAGGGTTGGTACCCAAAAAACTTTAATAGTTTTTCGCGTCGTTAAAAAAGAACATGAGATTGTGCTCACTGCCGAATATCTTTTAGATGACACGGATAGTCCGCTTCCGGGAGACTGATTTCGCATCCTCATAAAGTTCCGAGAAAACAAAAAATTCATATCATAAAAAAAGAAAATCGTATCAAAAACCACAATTAAGCGAAAACTATTTTCGATAGTTCGAAGTTTTCAATAGCTTTGGTAAAAAAATCGGCTGTTATGAATGGCGTATTCTTGATAAAACGAAGTATTCAATTCTTGGTTTTACTGTTTGTGCTTATGCAAAGCGATGCGTATGCCCAAAAATATTATTTTCGTAATTTACAGGTAGAAGACGGGCTTTCGCAGAATATGGTTTATACCATTCTGCAAGACAAACAGGGCTTTATCTGGCTGGGCACCCAGGATGGACTGAATAAATACAACGGCAACAGTTTCAAAATCTATAAACGACAGGTCAATGATCCTCAGAGCATTGGGAGCAACATGATCTTCTCGTTGTTTCAAAATGACGACGATATCCTGTGGGTCGGCACTTCGTCGGGGGTATATCTGTATGATCCGCGTCGGGATTCGTTTTCTTTGCTGAATATCCGGACGGCCTCCAACGACTCGGTGAGCGGAATCGTGAGGGATATCAAGAAAGATAAAAATGGGAATATCTGGCTGTTGGCCTCCGGAAAGGGATTGTTTTGTGTGACGCCGCAACTGCAACTCAAGCAGTATTCATTGGCGGAAATGTTGAATGTTAATTCTGTGAATACACGGAAATTGACCTTCGATTCGGACGATCATTTGTGGATAGCAACTTACCAACAGGGTTTGTTGCACTTTTCGCCCGAAAACACCCGGCTTCGACAATACCGCATAGGCGATAACAGCAATATCAACGATTTGTTTTTGTTGAATGAAGAGACATTGCTGTTGGCGACTTCCGACAACGGGCTACAGGCTTTCAACCTGAAGACGAACAGTTATAACGCTTTTTTAGAGAAAGACCGGCAAGGCAAAACGCTGTTTGTGAGGTGTATTTACAAGAATACAAACGGCGAATTGTGGCTCGGAACAGAATCGGGCATCTATATTTATAACCTACAAACGCATGAGGTTTCGAGCATTCAGCATACTTACGGCGATCCGTTTTCCATTTCCGATAATGCGATCCATTCCATTTCTCAGGACCGGGAAGGCGGCATGTGGGTTGGCAGTTACTTTGGAGGCGTCAATTATTGCATCGAAGCCAGCTCTAAATTTGAAAAATATTATCCGATTCCCAATGTCAATTCCATTCAGGGAAAAAGCATCAGTGAGTTTTGTGAAGACGACCAACAGCATATCTGGATCGGCACGGAAGATGCCGGATTGAATTTGTTTGATCCCAAAACGGAATCTTTCAAAACGGGATTTATTCCCGCTACCAATATTCATGACGTGTTGTATGAGAATCATAAACTGTGGATCGGCACCTTTTCCGACGGATTGTATGTCATGGATATGCGGAATGGACGAACCAAGGTGTATAAACATTCATCGGACAATAAATCGTTGTACGACAACAATGTATATTCTATCTACAAAGATTATACCGGCACCATCTGGATCGGCACGTTGTTGGGGTTGCACAAATACAACGAATCGACCGACGATTTTGAACGGGTATACGGAGAAGAAATTACGCAACAAGTGAACGATATATTGGAAGACCAGAATGGGGTATTGTGGTTCGCTACCCTTGGCAAAGGCTTGTTTTCGTATGATAAATACGGCAAAAAATGGAAAAATTATGCCTACCTGACCGCAGATAAAAACAGCAACATGGTCATTTGCATGCTGAAAGACAGCCGGAATCATTTGTGGATGGGAACCGAAGGCGCCGGATTATGTATGTATGATTTTGAGGAGAAAAAGATCACACAGGTCTATACCGTCGAAAACGGATTGCCGAATAATGTGATTTATATGCTGCTCGAAGACGCACGCGGAAACATCTGGGGGAGCACCAATCACGGTCTATTCAGGTTAAATGCCCACGATGGCCAGATATTGAAATTCAACCATGTCAACGGACTGTTGTGTGATCAGTTTAATTATAAATCCGGTTTTAAAAGCCACGACGGTAAATTGTACTTCGGAGGCACACGCGGATTTATCTCGTTTTATCCGGAAAAATTGTGGCCAAACAGTATCGTGCCTCCGGTCGTCTTCGATAATCTGTATATCTACAATACCGAAGTGATTCCAGGCGAGAAATCTGTATTGAAGCAATCGATATCCTATACGGAAGCCATCAGCATCCCTTCCGAAGTCTCCGTGTTCAGCATCGGTTTTGCGTCGCTCAGCTATGTGTCTCCGCAAGCAAATCAGTATATGTACAAACTGGTGGGGAAAGACCAGGACTGGGTACATAGCGTCGGGACGTATCGAGTCACTTATTCGGATTTGCCGCCCGGCGATTATGTGTTCAAAGTGAAAGCCTCCAACAACGACGATTTGTGGAATGAAGAAGGCACTTCCATCCTGATCCATGTATTGCCGCCATTTTACCGTACACTCTGGGCCTATCTGACTTATATCCTGCTGATCGGCTTGATTCTTTATTTATTGATTCGATGGTATATCAATCGCATCTATAAGAAAAACAAACAGGTACTGGAATCCATGGAGATTAATAAGGAAAAAGAACTTTACAATGCCAAAATCGAATTTTTTACAAACATCACGCACGAAATCCGTACACCGTTGAGTTTGATTAAAGCGCCGCTGGATGAAGTGATGAAACACATTGACAAAGAAAACGGGGATTGGGAAAACATGTTGATCATCCAACGGAATGCCAACCGACTGCTGAAACTGGTGAATGAATTGCTGGATTTCCGCAAGGCGGAATCCAAAGGACTCCGGCTGAATTTTGTACATGTTGACGTCATCGCGATCATCAAAGAGACCATCGACCGATTCCTCACCTCAATACAGTTGAAGGGCATCTACTATCGCTTGGAATTGCCGGAAGATCCCTTTTTCGCAGATGTAGACGTGGAAATTTTTACAAAGATTTTAAGTAATGTCTTCAATAATGCATTCAAACATGGACAGAATTACATCCATATTGCATTTTCGGAAAACGCGGAGATGTTTCGCTTGCGTGTCACAAATGGCGGAGAAAACATCCCTGCGGAATTTTCCCAGAAAATATTCGATCCATTTTTCAGGTTAAACAAAGACGCGCAGGGAGCAGGTTTGGGATTGCCGTTTACTAAATCGCTGATCGAACTCCACAAAGGGACGATTGTGCTGGATAATAGCAAGGACTATGAAATCACATTTATTATCGAATTGCCTGTACATCAGGATATTGTTATTCGATTAGAGCCGGGAGAAGCGATGCAGAAGACCGAGCGCAAACACCGCACTTTTGAGGATATGCTGAAACTGGATAATCGGAAAATCGTTTTGTCGATAGAAGACAATGAAGAATTTCAAGAATTTCTGTGTAAACAATTGAGCGCCGACTACCAGGTGCTGAAATCCAATAACGGCTTGCAGGCGATGACATTATTGGACGATCACAATGTAGACCTGATCCTGTGCGACGTGATGATGCCGGTCATGGATGGGTTCACTTTCTGTAAGGAGTTGAAAACCAATGTCCGCTATAGCCACATTCCGATCATATTGTTGACAGCAAAAACAACCTTGCAGTCGAAAATCGAAGGTCTCAATGTGGGAGCTGACGAATACATCGAAAAACCTTATTCCATCGACTTTTTACGGGCGCGGATCGAAAATCTCCTGGAAAACAGGCGGAAAATCAAAGAGTCGTATAAAAAGTCGCCCGAACTGAATTACGAAACGATCGCCCACTCCAAAGCCGATGAGGTTTTCCTGAACAACCTGATAGAAGCCATCTATGCCCGCCTGGATGAAATAGAACTGGATGTAAACCGCTTGGCGGTGGAAATGAACATGAGCCGTGCGACGCTCTACAGAAAAATAAAAAGCATCTCCGAACTGACACCCAATGATTTTATCCGTCTGATCCGCCTGAAAAAAGCCGCCGAACTGCTGATACAGAAAGAATATCGGGTAAATGAGATCGCGTATATCGTTGGTTTTCGCTCGTCTTCCTATTTTTCCAAATGTTTTCAAAAACAATTTGGCGTCTTGCCGAAAGATTTTGAAAAGAGCCGAACGAATTAACTGCGGATGCGTAAATGACAACGACCGAAGAGAAAACCATAAATGATAAAAAAATGATTTTTTTTGATACGAAAATAACATTCTTTCTTTGTGAATCGGGTGATATTTGTACTCTATTTTCAATATGGTTAAAAAAATGCGGGTTTTGACCGGCATATTGAAATAATCACAAAATAAAGTAAACAAATGATTAATAGCATGAATTTGAATTTCAGAAAGATGTTGTGTATAACGTTCGCCCTTGGCGTGGCCCTCACGTTGTCTGCACAAAAGACCAAAAGCAAACAGGGCGAAAAAGCCGATGTCATCAAGGTGAAAGTAGCGGTAGTCTATGAAAATCCGGTGTATGAAGATCACGGGAACAAGCGACTGCATGAATGTTTTTTTACTCCCAACCTGCGTGGAATGATTTGGAACAATCCGGTCGAATTGTCGAAAGACTATGAAAAGACGCTGGAGGAGGTTTCCGGAAATACCGTAGATTACGAAGTTGTCAAAGAGATCGATGCCGACCGGTTTTTCACTTATTTCAAGAACGACCCGTTGCAACGGCCTTTCACCAAGGAGGAGGTAGCATTTCTCCTGGGTGAAGAGAATTGGAAAACCTTGAAGGAAATCGGCACTGCGTACGATTATAATGCGATGGTCAAGTATTATGGGTTTGACAAAATGCGCGATCGCGGCGAAATCAATGAAGTCTGGGTGTGGTCGTTTCCTTACGGTGGGATGTGGGAATCGCACATGATGGGCAAAGATGCGTTCTGGATCAATTCCCCGCCGAATGAAAATCCGTCGTGCGTAGAACTGCTCAGCATCATGGGGTTGAACTACGAACGCGATCTGGCCTGTGCCATGGAGAGCTATGGGCATCGTTTCGAGTCGACGATGATGCGGGTTTACGGGTGGTGGAAATACGATAAAAAAGAGAATAAATCCGAACTGACCACTTGGGAAAAATTTACCGGCTATGAAAAAATCTATACCAAATATGATGAAGGCAATTCGCATGTCGGAAATATTCATTATCCGCCGAACGGTGAAACCGACTACGACTGGAGAAACAAGAAACAGGTATACAGTTATGCGGACGAATGGGCTGATTATCCCAATATCAAGGAAAAGAAAAGACGGTTGATGGATTGCACGGAATGGGGCTGTTCGCATGTCGGGTATATGAAATGGTGGTTTTCGCATACGCCGCATTTCAAAGGATTGAATCCGAACGACGGGAAATTGAATCATTGGTGGTATTATGTAGTTGATTACAACAACGCAGTCAAGGAAGAGGTTCGTCTGAAAAACGAACTGAATCAAAAGAAATGAAACGAAAAGCATGAAGCATCGTATCGTCATATTTTTTTTCTGTATTGGTTGTGCTGTTGCAGCTTTCACAACTAATTTCGCACATCTGAAATCCATGGAGGTTGATACACGCAATGGCGGACTTGTGGTCAGATCCATCGCTCCGGATATTGAATGGCCCAGCCCGCGTCCGATTGTTTCATTTATGCTTGGGGATCAGTTACATACTTCGAGTATAAAAACACCCGGAATAAAAATCACGTATACGAATGTGCCGGATCAGCGCGGAATCAGGGGTAGAATTTGTTTCAAGAATACCGGCAACGACACGCTTGTACTGCACAATGTTGTGCCGTTGGGAGAATCGTCGGCAGACACCTACATCACGGGAAAAGGAAATCACGGATTGTCACGTACACATTTGTTCAGGCCGGGTTACACCCCCGTAAATGTCATTGTTCCGGACAATGCCTGGGAACTGGGCTTTTCCGCAATCACGCTTCCCAAAGGGAAAAATGTAGTCGCCCTCACACGCCGCGATGCAGAAAGCTTGAAGAATGCCCGGCGCAGGCGATTCGAGACGATCCTCTATCCTGAGGGAGAAGTGACCTATAATCTATGGATTGATCCATACACCGGGAGTTGGCAAGAAGGTCTCCGGTTGATGTTCCAAGAACGCTACTTGTACGATGTAGAGCCTGGGCAGTTCGACGATGCGATTTTTCAACGCACCGACCTCCAATGGTTTCGTCAATGTTATGCGGTGAATCTGATGATGAATTGGGATACCCGTTTTTACGATTACCGCGATCGGCAGTTTCATTTGCAAGCGTATTTGGAAAAAATGAAACGATTGATGGGAGGGTATGAGGTCTACGCTATTTGGCCTACCTGGCCGGCTTTGGGGATGGATCAGCGGAATCAATGGGACATGTTCAGGGATTTGCCGGGAGGTTACGCACAATTACGCAAGTTGTCCGATCTGTGTCATGGTTTGGGATCTTGTTTTTTTATCTGTTATAACCCATGGGACGAAAGTACACGTCCGGAAGAAAGCCATTTCGATGGGATGACCGCGATTACGAAAGCAGTCAATGTCGATGGTTTTGTTTTGGATACACGGGGGAGTTCAAGCAAAGAATTACAGCAGGCGGTAGACGAGGCGCGTTCCGGCGTAGTGATGTACAGCGAAGGGATGGCCGTTCCGGTTGATATGCAGACGATTGTGTCCGGTCGTGTTCACAATGCACTGTATTATCCTCCGATGCTTAACCTGAACAAACTGATCAAACCGGAGTTCGCGATTTTTCGGGTCGCTGAAGAAGCGCGCGAGCCGATACATCGCGAATTTAATGTTTCATTCTTTAATGGTTACGGCACCGAACTCAACAGCATGCCGCCGGGACGTTTTGAATGGTCGGACGACCAGATGCGGTATTGGGGCAAGTTGTTGCGTATCCAGCGCGAAAACAGCAGTGTGTTTTTGCGCCCGTACATTCCGTTGATTCCTACGGTCAGGGACAGCATTTATGTCAATCGCTGGTCGGATGAAAATAAGATGTTGTACACGGTGTATAATCTCCAGCCACAAGGGTTCTCAGGGAATCTTTTTGAAGTTGAAGTAGACGATGGGCATCATTTTGTGGATTTGTATCATCATGAAGAAATCGAGTCGGAGGTAGATGGAGGCGTCGGCCATCTTCGCGTAAAAGTGGAAGCATTCAATGCGTATGAATTGGGCACCAACAATGAAAGTTCGGTGACCGCGATTGCAAGGCTTCCATATTTGATTGATTTCCATTGCGATATCAATAATGACGAACTGACATTTTCCTCCCGGAAAGGAAATAAAATCCGAATTTGGGCGGGAATGCCGTCGTATGAAAAACAACCGAAAGAATACGATTCGGCAGGAAAAAAAATCCGCTTGCTGAACGAATTTCCGAAATATGAAGGGAAATTTGTCATTCAGGCGTTTCAAGACAATGAACTGCTGGATGAACGGGTGTTTACGGTTAAACCGGGGTCGCCCCGTAAAATTTCGCTGCCGGAAACGACCGAACTTGCAAAAACAACTCCTGAAGGGATGGTAAAGATTCCTGCCGGGCTGTTCGCTTGTGATCGCTATACGATCGGAGATTCATTCATCTCTTATCCCGAAGATTTGACCGGCAAAGGGGAAAAAATACCGATGAAATCGTATTATATGGACAAATATCCGGTGACGAACGCTCAATATAAAGCATTTATCGACGCTACGGGTTATTCGCCCGATGACACGACCAATTTCCTTCAACACTGGGAAAACGGCAAGATAAAGCCCGGAGAAGAAAATTTTCCGGTGATCTATATCACCCTCGAAGATGCGCAGGCTTATGCGCGGTGGGCGAAGAAACGTTTGCCTACAGAAATGGAATGGCAATATGCCGCACAGACCGAGAAATGCAACGAATGGCCGTGGGTTCAAAAAAAGCCGGTGCGCCGTCAAGAACAATTTGTCACCAATACCTTGTCGGTTTGGAAACTGGAAGGAATAGAACCCGACAGATGTAATACGGGCGATGGCGCGCTCTATCCCGTCGGCAAATATTCCAAAGGGAAAAATGCGTACGGATTGTACGACCTGGTGGGATGTGTGTGGCAGTTGACTTCCGATGTCTACGACAACACTTCCTACCGGTATGTCATGGTCAAAGGAGGAAGCTATTTCCTGCCTTCTTCCAGTTATTGGTATCTGCAGGGCGGCCCTCGTGAACTGAATTTCAGGCAATATCTGTTGCGGGTTTCGCCTTCTTTTGAACGTAAAGCGACAGTAGGATTCAGATGTGTAAAAGATATTGTTATGAGTGACGATGAAAATGCTATCACGACAGCGCTGCGCCAACCGACGGGCGCCTCGTATGTCGAACTCCCCTTGGGGGCAATCAAACCGAAAGGTTGGCTGAAAGACATGCTATTGCGACAAAGAAACGGAATGACTTCCCGGATGGATCACTTGTACCCCGAAGTCATGGGCGACCGCAATGGATGGCTGGGTGGCGATGGCGATCAATGGGAACGAGGTCCTTATTGGATCGATGGACTGATTCCGATGGCTTATATACTTGACGACAAGGAATTGAAAGATAAAGCGCAAGCATGGATCGAATGGGCACTCCACAGTCAACGGGAGGACGGCTTCTTCGGGCCTTCAGTCAATTATGAAAATGAAACCGGATTGCAACGGAATAATTCGGAAGATTGGTGGCCGCGAATGGTGATGCTTAAATGTCTGAAACAGTATTATATGGCTACAAAAGACGAACGGGTTTTGACATTCATGACACGTTATTTCAGATATCAGTTGGAGACATTACCCCACAAACCGTTAAACTTTTGGACGCCGTGGGCAAAATACCGGGTTTGCGATAACTTGCATGTCGTCTATTGGCTTTACGACATCACCGGAGAGGCTTTCCTGCTGGAATTGGGGCATTTGTTGCATACGCAAAGTCATGATTTTACCAATATATTCCTCAATGGAGAGGTATTGTCCCACATCGGCACTATTCATGCCGTCAATCTGGCGCAGGGAGTCAAAGAACCGGTGATTTATTATCAGAAAAATCCGGATAGCCTCTACCTTGAAGCGGTAAAAAAAGCATTGGAAGATATTCGTCATTTTCATGGACAACCGCAGGGAATGTATGGAGGTGATGAATACATCCATGGGAACAATCCCACGCAAGGAGCGGAATTGTGCTCGGTGGTGGAATTGATGTATTCGTTGGAAGAAATGGGCAGAATCACCGGCGATGTCGGATTTTTCGACCATTTGGAGCGGATTGCTTTCAATGCGCTGCCGACGCAGATTGCCGATGACTTCATGTCGCGGCAGTATTTCCAGCAACCCAATCAGGTGATGATTACCAGGCATATCCATAATTTTGATATCAATCACGGCGAGACAGACCTGCTTTTCGGACTGCTGACCGGTTATCCTTGTTGTACCGCCAATTTGCATCAGGGATGGCCTAAATTCACACAAAATTTGTGGTATAATACACCGGATAATGGTATTGCAGCATTGAATTTCTCCCCTTCGGAAGTGGAAGCGGTTGTGGCTGGCAATCTCAGGATCAAGATCGAAGAAGATACGTATTATCCGATGGATCATTGCGTGAATTTTTTGATTACTGTATGCGAAAAATCAACGGACACGGCTGCTTTCCCTTTCCATTTGAGGATTCCGGCGTGGTGCACCACTGCAAAAATCAAGATCAATGATGAATTACAGGGTGAATTTCCGGGAGGCACCATCGCTGTGGTCAATCGGAAATGGAACACCGGTGATAAGGTGCAATTGGAATTGCCGATGCACATTCGGATAGAAAAATGGCATGAAAATTCGGTGTCGGTAACCAGGGGGCCATTGCTTTATGCCTTGAAAATAGAGGAACAATGGTCTGAACATCAGTTTGAAGACACCACAATCTACGGCGAAAGTTATTATGAAGTATTGCCTGTGTCGAAATGGAATTATGGCCTGAAGGATTTCAATTACGATAAAGCGGATGATTTTTTTGAGGTTGTCATTGATAATGAGAAAGTCAAAAATAATAATCCGTGGACATTGAATACGGCGCCGATCACCATTCGGGCAAAGGCAAAAGAAATCCCTTCCTGGAAAATCTACAACGACATGGCCGGCCCGATACCATACAGCAGGATGGTCTACGGCTTGGGCGTCGACGATTTGCCGGAAGAAATCATCACGTTGGTGCCTTACGGGTGCACTACATTGCGAATTTCCGAGTTCCCTGTTATTGAAGAGAGCAGAAAATGAGGATTATATAACAACAAATAAATGAAGTTCCATAAGCAAATATTCAAATTTATTATTTTACTACTATGATGAAAGGAAAATTATTATTAAACTCAAAACAACTGTCCATCCGACAGGTTCTGAAACGAACCTGTTTGTTGTTGATGTTGTTCGTTGTTTTTCCCGCATTCAATACCCATGCGGAAGGAGAAGAACAAGCGACGATGCAGCAAACAAACCAAGTGACTGGAGTTGTGAAAGATGCCCAAAGTGGCGAAACATTGGTCGGTGTTGTCGTTCAGGTGAAAGGTACGAACACCACTGCCATAACCGACGACAACGGTCGTTTTGAAATTGCTGCGGCACCGTCAGCGACATTACAATTTTATTATGTGGGCTACGAAAAACTGGAAATTTCTGTCGCCGGCAAAAGGGAATTGATTGTGGAGATGACGGACAATGCCGTCTTGGATGAAGTGGTCGTAGTAGGGTATACGACTCAACGACGCCGGGATGTGTCGGCTTCTGTCGCTAAAATTGATATGAAATCGCTCGAACATAATCCGTCGGCTTCGCTGTCAAGCTTGCTGGCCGGACAAGCGCCGGGGCTACAGAACGTGATCCGCGGCGGGATTCCCGGAAGTGCGGGCGGCGGGTTGGTCATTCGAGGCAATACCTCACTTTCGTCCAGCGATGGACTGGACGGGTTGAGCAATCCTTTATATATCGTGGACGGCGTGCCGATGTCGTTGCAGGATATTGCGGGGTTCGGCGCTTCTTTGAATGATTTTCTTTCGAGTTTGAACCCGAACGATATCTCTGCAATAGACATTCTGAAAGATGCGGCTGCTACGGCGATTTACGGATCACGCGGAGCCAATGGGGTTATTATCATCACTACAAAAAAAGGTACAAGCGGCAAACCGCGTGTAAATGCCAGCGCTACTTTGGGAGTCGTCACCACACCTCAAAAGATGGAAGTATACATCGGCGAAGCGGAACGACAAGCAAAATTAGACCTGCTCGAAACGGCATTGACAAACCTGTTTGGCAATCAAGCTTGGGTAGATGTTCGCAACGGCTTGGAAGTTAAAGGATACGCGTTGCCCTCCGTCCTGACCGACAAATACAATCCTGCTTTCAATAATGCCTATGATTATCAAAGCATGTTTTATAAAAACGGATTTACGCAAAATTATGATGTCAGTCTGGAAGGCGGCAGCGAAAGCAACTCTTATCGCATCGGCCTCGGTCATTATAACGAAGATGGCGTGTTGGCCGGTTATGGGTTCAACCGTACTTCCGTTAACGCCAACCTGATCACCGATATCAATAAACACTTGCACAACGAGTTCCAGATCCGTTATTCTTTCCTTGATCGCCAAGGAGGTCTTAACGATCACATGCGGGCAATGCCGACCAGTCCGACCGACTTGCCTTCTTCATTGTATTACCATTCGGAAGCGGAACTTCAACGCATGTCGGGCGAACTGGCAGATGTATACAATACGAACAAAAATCATGATTTGACAATCGGAGAAGATTTCAGAATCAATTTCAATGAGAATTTGTCGTTGAATACGCAGGCTTCGGCCTCACTGATTTTCGGATCGAACGATTTCTTTATCCCTTCCACCGCCAGGGACGATAACATGAATTATGCGCAATCAGAATCTACGGCGCTGTCTACCATCATTGCCAACAGCGTCCTGAATTACCACAAGAATTTCGGCGACCATGCCTTTGTGGGATTGTTGGCCGGCGAATTAAATACCAATACGCAGCAGCGTTCATATATACAGGTATATGATGGGGCTTCCGATTATATGAAAGTGATACAGGGCTATAAAAATGAAAACACCACCGGATTTTCCGATTATGTGAAGACCAATATGTTGTCTTATTTCGGGATGTTGTCCTACGGTTACAAAGACAACAAATATAAAATCGAAACCGTGTTGCGTCGTGACGCCTCATCCCGTTTCGGGGAAAATAACAAATGGGCGACATTCCCGTCCCTGAAAGTCCACTGGGCATTTTCAAAAGAATCGTGGATGCAGGGCGCTTCCAGTTGGCTGGATTTCGGTAAACTCCGCTTTTCGTGGGGAAAATCGGGTAGCGTGGACGGAGATCCATTGCTGCAATACAATTCGCTGATCCCTATCAGCAATATCGGGAGCAATATCAGCTATATCTACGGTGACAAGATGGATATCAAAACTTATGGCGGCAAATCGTTGCTGGTAGCGGATTTCTATAAAGTTGCCAATAAGGACTTGTCCTGGAATAAATCGAAAGAATTGAACTACGGTATTGATCTGGAGTTGTTCGGCAGACGCTTATTCATCACGGGTGATATCTATTCCAAATACCTTTCGGGGCTGGTTTACGAATCTACATTGGCGAAGTATGTGGGATACAATTCACTGCGATCCAACCTCGTGGATATGGTGAACAACGGCTTTGAATTGGGAATTACCGCCTATCTGTTCCCTCGCCAGAGTGATTTCCAATGGGAATGGACGTTGAATTTGGCACAAAATAAATCCAAAATTGCAAAATTAGGGAATGGAGGACGCGACTACATCCAGGGAGATTATGCTTTCGTCGTAGGAAAACCGGCTTTCCAATACTATACTTATGAATATATCGGTACTTTGGATAGTTTTGACGACCTTCCGGTGAATCCCGTAACCGGAGAAGCGATGAAATACTATGGGGGAGATGCCGGCCTGGCTTTGAATCTGCAAGGAAGGATTTTCCCCGGCATGCCGTTGTTTACCGATGTCAACGGCGATTACCAGATCGATGCCGGCGATTATGGGAACGATAAAAAGATCATCGACGGCAAATCGCCCGAACCGAAGATTATGGGAGGGTTGCATACGACGATCCGTCTGAAAAACCTGCAATTGCGTGTGCAATCCTCTTTTGCCTTCGGTCATTATATCTTCAATACCACCCTGCAAGAACAATTGACGCGGTTTGACGATTCCGGCGATTTCTTCACCTCAGCGCTGTATAAGTTCGATGACAGCAAATTCTGGAGAGAACCGGGCGACGATTCCTATTATCCGATGATATTTATCGGCTATTCCGATGGCGGTTCGGTTCGTGCGTTCCGCAGATCGTCGATGTTTATTGAAAAAGGCGATTATTGGAGTCTGGACAACATGACATTGTCCTATAATTTGCCGGATAAAATACTGTCGAAGATCAAACTTCGCGGAATCAATATTTACGGTACGGCTCGCAATGTCTATATGTGGAAGAAATCCGGCGTGTTTGACCCCCGTCAGATTTCTAAACTGGGTTATTATAACGGATCGGGATATCCGCTTTCGCCGACATTCCTTTTCGGAATACAATTTCAATATTAATGTAAAATGCTATGAAGATGAAACGAATAATAATCATATTACTGTGTATCCCTCTGTTAAGCGGGTGCAGCGATTTTTTGGAACCGGAACAGATCAATCTGGTCTACAATGAGGTGTTCTGGAAAAAACAGGCCGATGCGGAGATAGGACTCCTGGGTACTTATGCGCTCTATCGAGGATTGATGGTGACTTCGGAAAACTGGTATCAACGTGCAGACGCTACGACGGGATTTATCAAAAGAGGATGGAATGGCGGTTCGCCGGATGCATTGTACATCCCCGGCGATTTCTCTTCCGCTTCAAGTACCACAAGGTCGTGGGGAGGTCTGGAATCCTACGCCGATTGGTCCAACTTCTACAAGGTCGTGGCACAAGCCAATCTGGTAATCAAGAAAATTGAAGAAATTCCGGATGCGAATTTCAGCGAAGGGTCGAAAGATCAACTGTTAGGAGAAGCCTATTTCCTTCGCGCATTGGTGTATTTCAATATCCTTCGGTTATGGGGGAATGCACCGTATATCAGCGAATCCATCGAATCGTCTACGCAGGTGATCGACGATGATTTAAGTCCGATTGTGATTCCAAGAACCGACGACATCGAGATCGCAAAAAATGTAATCTCCGATGTGAATTTTGCTGTTAGCAAGCTTAAATATTCCGCGCCGAACGAAGAAGGGTGGGGCATACGCGCCAATAAAGGCTCTGCACAGGCGCTTGCCGGTCACGCCAACCTGTGGATGCATTTCCTGGCCAACAGGGACGGATTGGCGGACAAAGACCAGTATCTTTCGGCAGCGGTTAAGGCATTGGAAGACTTGAGAACCAATGGCAATTACAGCTATGTGGATTATAGCCAGTCGAATGTGCTGGAAGATTTGTACAAAGGCGGTTCGTCGGAGGCGGTATTCGAATTGAATATCTCCTACGATCAAAATGAATCGTACCGCGTAGATCAGGGTGGGGTAGAGTCTTATACCTGCAAACTGGATCCGCTGGATGGCGATGTAACGAAAGACAGGGCTTCCAGTGTGAATTTTGTGCCTTATGCTCAAAAATCGCTGATGTATCCCGAATACAATATCGCGGCGGAGAAAGGCGATATTCGCGCCAACCTGTTTTTTGAAGCCTGGCATTCTACTTACGAAGATGCGTTCAGCGATGTCAGCCAGACTTCCACCAATCGTATGTTGGTGACATGGATGAAGAAGTATAAAATGGTTACTATCGACCCGATGCATGCCTGGAATGAGTATGTCGCTTATTTTGCTGAAGCCAATATCCCGGTATTCAGATATACAGATGCCTGCTTGTTGTTGGCAGAGGCTTACTACAAATCAAATGAGTCGGCCAAAGCGATAGCCATTGTCAACGAAATCCGCTCGCGCGCAGGATTGGCTGCTTATTCGGGAAGCAACCTGTTGACGGAGATCTTGCAGCAACGTATCAGCGAACTGTTTGGCGAAGGATATCTGTTTTTCGACATGGTCAGAAACAATTATTTCCCGAACAGGCAGGTCATGGAAGCGAGTCGCTATAGTCAAGAAGGATATTATTGGCCTGTTTCAAGCTCAATATTGACCACCAACAAGCTGATAAAGCAAACTCCTTATTGGAACGGTAAAACAACTTGGTAAATAAAAATTATAGGACGTATGAAAAAAAGTATATATATTGGTTTTATGGCTCTGATATTCGGTACATTGATTTCCTGCTCGGATGACTACATCATTGGCGGTGAAATCAATGAGACGAACAAGGTAGATCTCTCTACTTTTGACTTGTTGAGCAGAATGGAAGAAACGGCAGTTGTAGCAACGCTGTTTGAGAAAGCCGGGTTAAAAGAGGTTGTGAATGGAGACGTTACGGTGGTAGCGCCTAATGTATGGTCGGTAAATCGCTATCTGCGGCGTCGCTACAATCAGGAATTGCGAGTCAATCCCTACGCGCCGGCTGTCACCATTGATGACATCAGCTCCGAAGAATTAAAGCAGATGGGGATGTATATCCTTCCCGGGAAAATATGGCGTGAAACCATTCCGGAAGAAGGTATACAGCTGAAAGCTTACGACGGCACTGAAGTATTTATGAGTGTCGACAAGACGAACATCGACCCCGGCACCGCCTGGGATGGATCGGGCACCCCCGGCTGGGGATATCAGTATTCCAATTTCATGGAAGAAGTGCCTTACCTTGTACATATCCATTTCAAGCGGGGAAGATCATGGGAATGGACGGATCAGGAACGCACATCGCTTTCAAATTATTACGACAACCCGGAATGCGACCATGTCTACCGTATGTATGTGTCAGACATCCTGACCAACAATGGCGTCGTGCATGTGTTGTATGAAGGTGACTACAATTATACCGATCATTATTATTATCATTCGCTGTTTTTCTTTGGAACGCGACAAGATGATTTATTATAACAATTCTAAATTTTTATGATTATGAAAAATATATATTTGTGTTTATCCTTGTTGATTTTCCTGATCTCTTGCTACGAGGTGGAAGGAGACAGGGTGGGATTCCTGAGCGATGATATCTATCTCAAAGGAACCGACACGCTCTATCTGCCGCTGGGAGGAAAAGGAGATACCGATTACGCCTGGCTGGACAATTCGTCGATGCCGTGTGTTTTCAGCATTGAAAATGTTCGTGATGAGGCCGGAAATCGTTCGGAACAGTTTTTCAAAGAGTATACGTATCGCACATGGATAAAACCCTACGATATGCTTACCGATAAGACTGCCGAAGACCTCTATGCCAAACTGGCCGACACTACCTTTGCCTGTTTTTTGATCAATTCCACAAACGGACAGTTGCAATATTTGGAAACCTCTTCCAATTTAGTCAGTCCGGGCGATGTTTATCATGTGGATGTCAGGGTGACTAATTCTTGGGGATACAAAATATTTCCCGATTATGCGATTCTGAAACTGACGTCCGAAAGCAGGGCTTATGTCCTGAATGAAGTCATCAACGGCGTGTCTTGCGTTGTGAACGGAGAAAATCAATTTGCAGTGTATGATCAAATCAATACCAGCCAACCGGATTTTGTCGACAGAAGAGACAATATCTATGCGGACAATGGCGTAGAATTTTGCCGTATACATAAAACATCCGATGAGCCTGCGGTCGGCATCAAGGTCATTTTCAAACTGCTGGACAGCGAAGGGCAGCTGTTTAACCCTGCCGATTATGCTACTTATCAAACCGGTACGTATAGCTATATTGACGTTTCGATCAACAGACAAAACACCTCGGAGGGGATGATTATGGAGTTTCCCACTACGCCGTGGCCGGTGGACGTCAACTTCAGGTCATATTTGCGCGGACCTACATTCAACACTTTCAACAACCTGGATTTGGCGAGCATGGCGCTTGCATACCAGGCCGGGACGTTGAAGCATTTGTTGGGTTCATGGCCTGACGACAATTTTGCAAGCGCTACTGCCTGGTTTACCCGCATTCGGTCACTCATCACTTTTTATGAAAGCGGAACCTGGGAAATCATCTGTAAAGTGCCCTATACGCACCTCGACGGAACATTCTGACCAGCGGCCGCTATACAACAACAGCCGTGCCCTAAGAGCTGTCGCAATGCTTTTTGGGCACGGTCGGATGTTGTTGATAAAATAGCAAACTCGGAAGCTGGATCGCATACAGTTATCGACGAGATAATGCCAAAACCCCTGATTTGGAAAGTCGCACAACCGCGCCCAGATTGTCGCCGTAGAGCGATCCGCGGTCAAATGCCAGTTGGAGGCTACATTCCCATCCTTCCCATCCGGTATAGCTACATTCGGCCAACGCCGACCAACAGGACTTTTTGTCGAGGAAGGGGAAATACATCCTTCCTAAAGCCTCCGTTTTTGTTGCCAGCAAGCGGTACGAAAGATGCGGAAGCAGTTGTCCGTCAACGCCCAAATGAAAGGCTTTGATGCGATTGTTCATAAACTCCATGACGCCATTGGCATTGTATTCGGGCGAAGTCAGCAAGGGATTTCCCAACCCTCTGCCCCAATACGACCATCCGTTGTGATACACAAAATGATTGTAATAATCGTCATTGCCGCCTCCGCGTGCGTCTAACGGGTAGTAGTCCAGGAAATGCAGCGGTCCGCTTTGATCTGTGGTATGAATATATTCACAAACAATTTTTTTTATGCCATCCCAACGTGGAAACGTGCATTCGATTCCCCAGATTCCATCTCTCCAATTCGCATATTCCATCCCGGAATTATCGTCGAAATAATGCTGTTTGTACACGGCAATTTCCAGCCGATGGGTTTGATATGCCAATTTCAGGTTGTATGTCCCCACGTGATTCCCCAAGGTATTGATCTGCTCGCCTTCCGGAGCATTCGTTCCGCCGCCTTTTCCCAGAGCCACTTTCACAAAATCGCCGACAGTGTGAGGCATCGTCCCCATATTGTTGAAAGAAGACCAGCCACCCCATTGAGCGCCGTGTTCAAATCCCACCGTCACGAAGAATGGAAACCGCTTCGTCGGATCTTCCACCAAGAAAAAGGCAGATTTATGATGCCACAGTATGTCGGTGGCATAAAACTGTCCTGCGGCCTTAGTTTCCAGGATATAATGATTATCGAATGACTTGCCGACGGCAAAATCGCCCCGAAATTTCATCTTCCCTTGTGTGAAAGGAATTGCGGTATATGCGGGAATGTGGATATTGATCTCAGGGATGGGCCTGGCATTGGAAGAGTAAATGAAATCGCCCGAACTCAACTGTTGATCCAACATGGAATGATATCGTTCTTTTGCCCCGACAGTCAAATAAATCGATCGATACGCTATTTCGCCATACAGTTGTTGGATAAAGAAACGGGATGCCGCTTGCGTGGACGCGAGCACGTCGCCCGCAATGGTGAGATGGAGATTATGATTCATCCGGTGCCCCCAGGTGCAGGCGCTTTCCAAATAAGCATTGCCCGACTGCAACGGGATTTTCCCGAAAGAATTGCTGACCAGCCAAAAGGGCGCCCTTTCCTGATTCGATACTGAGAGGGCGGTCTCCATCCGGAGTTTCAGACTGTCTTGCGAGAAAGTAAAGGCCGGGATGCCTAGAAAACACACCGTCCACAGCGAAATGCTTGTGATGATGGAAATCCGGCCTCCTCTCGTCATGCCTGTTGTGTTTTCAAAAAAAGTGAATCACTAATCAATCCGATTCACGACTCCAGAACCGGTGATACTTGTATTGACATGGGGATCGCCCTTGTAGGACACTTTCCCCGAACCGTTGATTTCAACATTCAGTTTCTCGCCGGTTCGTACCTGCATTCCCCCCGATCCGGTGATGTGGCAATCCTGATTCATCACGAAGAAATTCACCGAATTGACGCTCCCCGATCCGTTGATTTGTAACGAAGAACTGCTACCTGCGCCGTTCAGCACTGCTTTCCCGGAACCGTCGATCGACAACGATAATTTCTCACAATACAGACTGTCGCTGGCAATCGCGCCCGACCCTTTTATCTCGATGTCCATTTGCTTGGCATTGACCTCTTTTTTCATATTGAAAGCGCCCGATCCCAACAATTTTATCCCTTTCAAGTCGGCAGAATTGGTGTAAATCGTGAATTGGGAAGGCGAAATGTTCTTTTTGTCGACAGATTTGATTGTCAATTGATTGTCTTTTACGTAGACCTCAATGAAAGGCAGGATGTTTTCGTCAATATTGATCTGGCAATAAGGCTCCTTTGCAGATTGTTGTTCGTAATAAACATCTGCGCCTAACATGAGTTCGACTCGTTGATAATCCCCGATCGCTATCTCTTTGTTTACAATCACACCGTTGCCAGTGATAGTTGCTAAATCGGTTTTGCACGAAAAGGAATAGATCATGCAGAAACCAAATACGAAAAAAGGAATGCGCCGTTTCATAATTAAAAAAATGAATTTTTGTAAATGATAATGTTTTATTGACCGAATCAATGTTGAATGTCATTATTAGAATAACGCAAAATGTTTCAGTAAATTATTTTGCTCGGGATTTTTATATGAAAGGAATCATTTTATGAACCGCATCATGATAAAAAACCATGAATCCTTTTTTGTCCGTTGTGTATTCGCGCAACTTCAATTTGGCTTCAATCGACTCCAAAGGATTGATGTCGTAGGCGGAAATCCAATCGATAGAACAGTGCGCCCTGGTCGGAATAACGTCGCCGGGATACACAATCTCGATGTTGCCCGTCTTGATGAATGGAACGATCTGTCCTTTTGTATGACCGTTGTACAATGCGAGATTGATTCCGTCAACCAGTATCAGATCGCTTTCCACCAAGCGGATTAATCCGGCATCCGACACCGGCATCATGTCGTCTTCCCTGAAAGAGCTTTCTTCCATCACATTCGGATGAAGAAAGCTTTCCCATTGCGGTTGTGCGATCCAGTGCAGCGCATTCGGAAACGTGACGTGCAAGTTGCCCGATTCGTCCGAATACGTACATCCGCCGCAATGGTCGAAATGTAAGTGCGTAAGCACCACATCTGTCACCTGTTCGGGCTTAAATCCGCACGAGCAAACCAGAGCGGCAATGTCATACAATTTATTGAAGCGATAATACGAGAGTTTTCCGGGACTTTTTATGCCGACGCCCGTGTCGAATAAGATCACCCGTTGATCATTCCAAACCAGAAGACAACGCATCGCCAGTTTACATGTGTTTTGTTCGTCGCAATCATATCGTCTGTTCCATGCGCGTTTGGGAATTGCTCCAAACATTGCGCCGCCGTCGGCGTGGAAATACCCCGTTTCCAGAATTTGATATTGAAACATAATACTCATTTTTTAAGATTCTTACTAATACTATTAGATGCAACACATCCTTCTTTTCTTTGCGACAAAAGTAATGAAATTAATTGAGAATTATGTGCTAACGATAATTAAGTTGTTGAAAAATCCGATTTCTTCCCATTTCTTCGGACTTTTTGGGAATGACGCTTTTCGAGAAAAAAATAACGGAGATTAATAATAACGGATCGTTATAATGATTACCTTTGTTAAAAAGAAGACCTGCAATCAGGAATCTTTACCGCAAATTAATTAACAACTCAAAATAGCATCAGTTTATGACGACAAGAAGAAATTTTATTAAAAATACCGCAGCCGGCGCTGCATTGTTATCGTTGGGCAATGTTTTGCCTTCGTTCAGTGCGAAAACCTACAGAAATATCGTTGGCGCGAACGAACGGATTAATGTCGGATCGATCGGTGTCAACTCCAGAGGTCTGGCTTTGGCTCAAAATTTCGCTAAGATCAAGGAATGCCGGGTTTCAGCCATCTGCGATGTTGATTCTCGCGCCATCGCCAAGTGCTCTGAAGCGGTGAAAAAGATCACCGGAGAAATGCCGACGGGTGAAAAAGACCTTCGCCGCCTGCTGGAAAAAAAAGACCTCGATGCTGTGATCATTGCAATGCCGGATCATTGGCATGCCCCTGCTGCACTGTTGGCGCTGAAAGCAGGTAAACACGTCTACCTCGAAAAACCTTGTGGCCATTCGCCTTCAGAAGGAGAAATTCTGATACAAGCTGCCACAAAATATAGCAAATTGATACAAATGGGCAATCAGCGGAGGTCGTGGCCGAATATCAGCGAAGCCATCCGAAAAATCCATGAAGGCGTGATAGGAGACGTCTATTTCGGGCGCTGCTGGTATACAAACAATCGAAAACCCATCGGCATCGGCGAGAAGACTGCTGTTCCCGACTGGCTCGACTGGGATCTGTGGCAAGGACCTGCGCCAAGGGAGTCGTTCCGCGATAATATCGTCCATTACAATTGGCATTGGTTTTGGAATTGGGGCACCGGCGAGGCGCTCAACAACGGTACGCACATGGTCGACCTGTTGCGTTGGGGAATGAATCTGGACTATCCTTCCCAAGTCTTTTCTGTTGGCGGACGCTATTATTATCAAGACGACTGGGAAACACCCGATACCCAAAACATCAGTCTCAATTTTGGAAATAAAAAATCGATCGTTTGGGAAGGGCAAAGTTGTAACGCCTATAAGATTGAAGGACAATCGGCCGGACTGCTATTCTACGGAAGCAAAGGAAGTATGCTGATCGGCGGCGGCAATGCTTACCAGATTTTTGATCAGGGCAATCAATTGATTGAAGACGTGAAAAGCCAGATCGAAATCGACACGCGCAACCTGATGAATCCCGCCGAACAGTTGGACGGGCTTCATATTCAGAACTTTTTCGACGGAATCAAGAAAAATATCCCGCTAAATTCGGATATAACTTCCGGACATATCAGTACGTTGCTGGTGCAATTGGGCAATATTTCACAACGTACCGGCCATACTTTGGAAATCAATCCCGCCAACGGGCACATCCTCAATGACAAACAAGCCAACAAACTTTGGTCACGCGAATACCAAAAAGGTTGGGAAATGAAATTATAGGGTGATTGAAGATTGAAACCTGAAAGTATTTCGGAAAGTTGATTCAAACGCGGATGGTTGTATATGCTCTTTGTAAAACCACAATTTTTGTCGAGAAACACTTGCTTGAGTGGATAAATGAATTGACGCTCATGAAATAATTTGAACAATTCTCGAGGAAACGAAAGATTTATTCTAAAGAAATACAACTCATGCTTGCTTATCTCTGATAGATTGTCTACTTTTGTTACCATAACAGGATTTGATTATGAACGCAGCAAGAAAAATGCCGGTTGGCATACAGAGTTTTGAAAAACTTCGGTAGGAAACAATGTCTATGTTGATAAAACCAAGTATATCGCTATGCTGTTGCAAAGTGATGCACCCTATTTCCTCGGTCGTCCGCGTCGGTTTGGCAAAAGTCTGTTCCTCTCCACCCTCAAAGCCTACTTTGAAGGCAAACGCGAACTGTTTGAAGGACTCGAAATATCAGAACTCGAAAAGGACTGGACGGAATATCCGGTGATCTATTTGGATTTCAACAGAGAAAACTATGTTGATTTGAATGCGCTGTATGTTGCAATGGATACCATGCTGAATATTTCAGAAGAAAAATACGGCATAACAGATATTGCTTCAACGCCCTCATCACGTTTATCGAAGTTAATCAGGTACACGCATGAGACAACGGGCAAGAAGGCAGTCGTGTTGGTCGACGAATACGACAAAGCGCTCGTTTCCACCATGGATAACCCGGAATTGAATGAGCAAATTCGCAATGAATTTAAGGGATTTTACGGCGTTTTGAAGGCCGAAGACGCGCATCTGCGTTTTGTGTTTCTTGCCGGCGTCACGAAATTCTCTAAAGTGAGCGTTTTCAGCGACCTGAACCAACTTGTGGACATCAGTTTGGATAAAAAATATGCCGGAATATGCGGAATATCGGAAACCGAACTGTTGCAGAATTTTATTCCTGAAATTCAGGCGTTGGCCGAGGAAAATGATCTGACTTATGATGCTGCGTTTGCCGAAATCAAAAAGCGTTACGACGGCTATCATTTTGCAAAAGAAAGTGAAGATATATACAACCCGTTCAGTGTGTTGAACACATTCCGTGCCCGCGACTTCGGCAACTACTGGTACGAAACCGGCACTCCCACCATGCTGGTGAAACGGATCAAAGAAGAACAACTCGATCCCCGCGATTTTGAGGGAAATATCGCAATCACCAAATCCGACATTGAAGATTACC
>JAISUK010000018.1 GCA_031272075.1 Dysgonamonadaceae bacterium | reverse complement strand
TTCAGTCCGGCGACAATATCGAGGTAGTCATTTACCTCAAAAACGTCTTCCAAACCCACTGCAAACGTGTTATCGAGGTATTTTTGCACCGGCTCGCCGGTTTTCTCGTTTTGTCCAATCGTCTCATTTGCAGGAATATCTGCATTATGTTCGCTGTGCGAATCATATTTTTCGTAGAGCGAAAACTTTAGGCTGTTTTTCGGAATAAACGAAGCGGAAAGATTGAGTGAGCCGCCTGCCGAATAATCGTCATACACACTGCGAAAGGCGCTGTTTTTGTTCTGCGTGGTGTAGGTCCCGTCGTCGTACTGGCACATTATGTTGTAATAGTTGTCGTAAAACGCTGTTGCGTCGAGCCTCAAACCCTCTTTCAGAGCCGTTTTTGAGCGAAAATACACGCTTTGTTTGTCGTATTGCGGATAAGAACGGAATTGCGAGCCTTCGACTCCGGGCGGGATGCCTTTATTTGCTTTTTGAACGATATAATTGATTGAATATTCGTCGGTTGCATTAGGTGTAAAACCCGCTTTGGCGCTGAATTTCAGGTCTTCGGTAGCCGAATTTTCGCGTTTGCCTCCGTCTTCATTTGTGCCGGCGACAAATTTCTTTGAAAGCGACGAAAATTTGGTGTCGATATACGAAAAACTGCCCAAAACATAATATTTTTGCTGCTTCGAACCGACGCTGACCGATGTATTGTAGCCGTTTACGCCTTCGTTGCTCATTTTCATTCCGGTTAAACCCCAGACTTCCAATGCCTTGACTGGCTTACGGGAAACAAGATTTATTGCGCCGCCCATCGTGTTCGGTCCGTAAAGCACCGAAGTAAGTCCTTTTGAAACAGTTACTTCCGACAAGTCATAAGTTGTGAAACGGTTGATATCGACATTGCCGTCGTAAGGCACGTAAATGGGGATTCCATCGTAAAACACAGGGATTTGAAGCAGATTGAATCCTCGCAGATAAATCTGCCCTTCGTTACGCGCTCCGGCTTCGGTAATGGTCAGTCCGGGCAGCAGGTTGAGCGCTTCGGTAGCGTTGTCGCGGTTAAATTCGCGCAACTGAGTCTCGCCGATTTTTGAAGTCATCGAGCGGCCGGAACGGCTTCCGACAACCGAAATTTCTCCAAGGTCATACACTTTCGAAATCGAATCGTTGTCCGTTTGTGCAAATGCAATTTGAAACGAAAAAAAGAGCGTTGTAAACGCCATAAGTCTGATAGTTCTTATTAAAGTTCTCATATCTAATTATTTAAATTAGCCGATATAAAATATAATGAATAACGCAAATCCTACATTTTTGTATTTTTTCTACATCTTTGTAACTAAATTACTTCAACGTGTTTTCCGATAAAGAACACGAAAGGCGAAAGCAGTTCTCTTGCAGAAATGGTTTCAAGCGCCTTGTCCATTGTGGTGTACGCAACGGCTTCATTTTTCAGCGAAACCATTGACGCAATAGCCACCGGCATGTCGTCCGACACACCTTCTTCGCGGAAAACACGAAAAATCGTTTCCAGATTATCGTAGGCCATATAGAGGGCAATCGTATCGCCATGCTTGAAAAGCCGCGCTGCGTCGCGGAGATGAGCGTAGTTGTCGGTAATCTCAAAGGCGATGAGGTGGAGTATGGCATCGCTTTTGCGAATTTCTGTCGTCGGAATGGCAAAAATGTTTGATGCTGCGCAGGCAGCAGTTATTCCCGGTATTATCTCGAAAGGGATGCCCCATTCGCGCAATCGTCGAGCGTCCACGTCGCCGCCGTTGAACATCAGCGCGTCGCCTGCTTTCAAGCGAACCACAGTTTTTCCCGCTACCCAATAATCGCGTGCTACGGACATGATATCCACTTTCGGTTCGTCCTCTTCAGGATGCTTGTTCACAAACAACACCTCTGCTCCCTGTTTGGCTGTTTGCAGCACATATTGTGCCGGCAGACAATCATACAAGATAATGTCGGCTTCTTCTATCAGGCGTTTTGCCTTGACAGTTAACAAATCAGGATCTCCCGGACCTGTCCCGACAATATAAATTTTATTTTCTTTTTCTCTGTTCATACATTTTCTCTGTTAAAACGTACACAATGCCTGCAATTCTTCATCCAAATCGCTCAAACACGACTGGAATTTCGCTTGTAGCATATCGTATCGTTCAATCAATTTTTGTCCATAATCGGTTATTATTGCACCTCCTCCATTTGTACCTCCACGCTGACGGACAACTACCGGCAATGAAGCCGAATAATTGATGTCGCGAATGATCATCCAAGCCTGCTGATACGACATCCGTAACACTTTTGAAGCCGACAGAATAGATCCTTCCGAATGAATCAGTTTAAGCAATTCAATTCGCTTGGGATTGAGAAAACATACATGATTCTTCTCAATTTCCAATTTATTCGCAATTCTGTAAGGCCGATGCATTTTACCTTCTTTACAGTTGTAGAGCAAAAACCTTGCCAAACAATTTAAATTGCTGTGAATTAATAATATACATTACTCACCAATGGGTTTACCATGAATGATGCTATCAGTTTTCTTACATTTTTGTATCAATAGCCTTCGCTGACGTCTCTCCAAAATATCACTATTCACTTTCTATTTTCAACTAAATTAACTACCTTTGCATCCAGTATTAATATAACAATCAAAATATATGGCGACAACCGCAGATTTTAAGAACGGGATGTGTATCGACTTGGAAGGACAGTACTATTATATTGTTGAGTTTCTTCATGTAAAACCAGGAAAAGGACCTGCTTTTGTGCGTACCAAACTTAAGAATGTAACTACCGGAAGAATCCTGGAAAAGACCTGGAATTCAGGTGTAAAAGTGGATGAAGTCCGAATCGAGCGACGTCCGTATCAGTTTCTGTACAAAGATGATATGGGGTATAATTTTATGAACAACGAAACGTATGAACAAGTTTCGATTCCCAAAGACAATATCACCGGAGTGGATTTTTTACGGGAAGGCGACCTGGCGGAAGTGGTGGTACATTCCGAGTCGGAAACGATTCTCTTTGCAGAATTGCCCGCGCATGTGGTGCTGCAGGTCACTTATACTGAACCCGGACTGAAAGGCGATACGGCTACCAATGCTACAAAACCCGCTACGCTGGAAACGGGTGTTGTGATCCGCGTCCCATTGTTCATTGAAGAAGGCGAAAAAATCAAGGTAGACACACGCGACGGCTCTTACGTAGAACGCGCTAAATCCTAGCAACAACCGCCTATCTCTTTTTTCTTGTTTTCCAAAACTTTGATGTATGAACAAATTAAAACTCCGTGTAAAAGACTGGGCCGAAGCCGACCGTCCTCGAGAAAAGATTCTTCTCAAAGGAATCAATTCACTGTCGGATGCGGAATTGCTGGCGATCCTGATCGGATCGGGCAGCCGCGAAGAGACGGTCGTGGAATTGGCGCAACGCATCCTTGCTTCCGCAGAGAACAATCTGAATCTATTGGGGAAATTTTCAGTCAATCAGCTGATTGCCAATTTCAAAGGCATTGGCGAAGCCAAAGCCGTCACAATCGTGGCTGCACTGGAATTGGGAAAACGTCGGAAAGCTTCCGAAACAATTGACCGTAAAAAAATCGTATGTAGCCGAGATATCTACAATTATTTCTATCCGCTGTTGTGCGATTTGGATCATGAAGAGTTTTGGGCTTTGTTCCTCGACCGAGGGAATAAGATTATCGACCGAATGCGCATCAGCCAAGGTGGCGTTTCGGAGACAGCGTTCGACAGCAAACTGCTGCTCAAGGAAGCCATGCTCCGCTTGGCGTCGGGGATTGTCTTATGCCACAATCATCCCTCAGGGAATATCCGACCCAGTCGGCAAGACGATCAAACCACTCAGAAAGCGACAGCCGCAGGCCGGTTGGTGGACATTGCCCTGCTCGACCACATCATCGTCGGCGATGGAAATTATTTCAGTTATGCCGACGAAGGCCTGATCGGATGACCAATGGCCTGGCGAACTTTCACCGACGACGACGCCTGAAACACAGTCGCCTGAGCGCCCGGAGAAACGCTTTCCTGTGTTTTCGTTGCCTGTCGTGTTTCCTTTTTATCTTGATTGCCCTGTTCAGCGTGGAGGGGATATCCCAGTTCCTTTTTTCCGCATAACAGCGAATGACATACTCAAACAAATCCATTTTTCTGGTGAATCGGGTCAGATTTTCCAGACAATCGTCGCGGGAAATTGTTTTTCCTTTCGGCATGAAATCAATGCGGTTGATGTCGATTAACGAGAAATGGTAATGCGCTCCTGCAGCGTGATACAGCACATTGGTCGAATTGAGGTCGTGATCCAAAATCCCCGCTTCATGCAGTTTGATGGCGAAAGACGCGAAGTCGTCCGCCATGACCCGGTCGAAAGGATCCAACTCAATCAGTCGGTCGCAAATCGGAGGCGCATCATCCGCTCCCGATACGAAAAAACCATAACCGAACAGCCCGCGATGCCATTGTTTGAGATACGCAATTTCGCGAGGAGTGCTGATCGCTGCTGAACGCAACTTGCCCGCGTTATAGAACGCCCGCTCTGCTTTTGTTTTACGAAAAAAACTGTATGCAATCCGTTGAAAGAAATTCGGATATTTATACCGTTTCACAATGACATTGCGCAAAATCTCGTCCGACTCATCCAGCGTGAATCGTTTGATGATATTCCGGTCTGAATAAAGCGTTTCGCCTCCGGCTTCAAACAATTCCGGCAATTTTTCGATAAACCGTCTGACGGTGATGTTTGCTTTGTATTCGGGACTGATTGTGATTTCTAAAGATTTCATACGTCAAAAAGTATTAGTCCAACATCATGCTCATATAAATATTTTCAGGAATAGCGAATTGCGGATCCAACGCCTTAATCATACCATAAAAAGTAAAGTTTGCCGACATCCCCGAATCCGACATGAGCAATTCGTCGGTCGAAAAATAGTCCGCAATAAACGATAAATACCGGTCGCGCTCCGTCGGAGCGGAAAAATACGATTCTTTGATGCGAATCCCGTTTTCATCACGCAAACAGAATGCAAAATCGTTTTTGCATTCCGTAAATAAGGTACCGCCCTCCATAAAAAACACACGCAACAAGTCGGAAAATTGCCGAAAATTCTTCAACACGACATGCGTTTTCTGTGTCAGAAAACGGGTGTAGAGTGGAAACAATGCCTGCGCTGCCGATTCATGAAATTCGGTATAGACAGCGATTGCAGTTGCCGTTTGCTCAGCGACAGTGACGTCCGCAAAAACCCGATGAAAAGGCAATTTTTTGAACGGAAAGACGGGGAATGCACGTCGGTACCCGAATTTTTCGTAGATTTCAAACAACCAAGATTCCTGGGGAATCAAAAAAGAAACGTCGATCGCCCTTTTCCTCATTTCATCGAATGCCGCCGTCAACAATCGACCCATGTAGCCATTGCGACGCAGTTCGGGGCGGGTCATGATTCCATAAAAATAGCAAGCATTGCAGCTGCTGTCGCCGACTTTCAACTGATATGGCATCATTTGCAATGAGGCGGCGGGTTTGTGATCATGCAAGTAGAGGAGGGTTTCGTCAGGACGGAAAATATGCTCAAAATAGTAATCCAAGAATTGAGCGGAATCGGCCGGGAAACAACATTCCCAGAGCCTCCGCAATTCCGGACGATGTTTATTTTCAGCGTATTGGATCATTTGATGTGATAAATCCTTTTTCCAGTAAAATGGCCGGATGATATGACATTTTTGCCTGCCGAAGCGACTCAAGTCCCAAATCTTCTTCTCGATTCATATATCTGTAACCGCGACAAACATGTTCGGCAAATTGCTGATTGATCATACTGAACCCTCCGTCAATCTCGTAGAGCGACTTTTCGGCATGCACTCCGAAAGTGTCTTGCGAAAGCGGTTGCCCGTAAGAATATGCCACAATGATGCCGTCTACACGCAACGCGCCGCCGATTAGTCCCAATTGTTCAAAATTTGCAAACGCTCGTTCCACCGACACCCGTTCGTCGATGAGAGAACGGTTGCCAAGGCAGCCGCCGTTTTCTTGATACCATTTTGTGTAAAGCTCCAGACATTCGGGAATGATTTGTGTCGTAATCGGCACATATTCATACCGATAGGTGCGTTTGAATTTATTGATATGATTCCGCTTCGGCTGGTATTTTCTCCCTTTGAGCTGAATCAGGTCTTCCGTATGATAAATGTATTCATACCATGAACGGCTGGCGTGATATTCAAACTTACCCGGGAAACAGGCCTCAATATTCTGATACATCTCTCTGCTCAATGCAAACATCCGAAAAGGCTCTTGTCGTTCTTCCGAATCGGCTAGCAGCATTTCGATGGCATTTGTTAAATCGCCCCGACCCAAGGGATACATGTAACCGGACTTTTTCCCTCCGGCATAAAAACGGAAAAAGAGAAATTCCGATTCTATCGCATACGTCGTCTGGTAATTGGGCAGCCAACAGTAGATATTGGAAAAAGAAAAATCGCAATTCCGAAACGTACTCATAGCGAGGAAATGGTTTAATTTAAGCTTATCTGCTAGTGTAATGGACTGAAAATGAATCATGACTATACAATTTTATTTGTCGCAGTGTCCGGAAAAATAATGGCCGGTTTGAACTGCTTCGCTTCTTCAAGCGGCATCCATGCGTAAGCCATGATGATAACGATATCGCCGGGGAGCACTTTGCGGGCAGCTGCGCCGTTCAGACAAATCATGCCGGAATCTCTAACTCCTTTAATAACATAGGTTTCAAACCGCTCTCCATTGTTGTTGTTGACAATCTGTACCTTCTCTCCCTCCACCAAATTGGCGGCATCCATGAGATTTTCATCAATCGTCACACTGCCGATGTAATTCAGATTAGCCTCTGTTACAGTGACTCGGTGTAATTTGGATTTGATAACTTCAATAAACATGCTGTATGAATTTCATTCCGCCGCAAAGGTAATTATTTTTATTAAAATAGCCGTTGCGTATTCCGGATGATTTCTTCGTAAGGTTTATTCCCTACGGTTCGCTTTTGAGGGACAAACGTACTGTCGAATATACTCAACTTTGGATCATAATCTTCGTAATGCAACTTGGAAAGCGACGACAGGCTGTAAATGAGATTTTCAATCGAATACGGGCGATTTTCCCGATATAATACGGGATTATCTTCCAAATATGCAGGAGAACACCAAAGTATAAAGGGAATCTCACATTGATAAGTGGAAGGACTGGTGATCGCATGGCCGGACATGTCCCTGAAGTCATAGACTTCTTCCCCGTGATCGGAAAAGAACAAAACAAACGACGACAGTCCGGTTTTCGCCTTCATCTTGTCTATGATCGAGCCGATTACATAATCGGAATAGCAGACCGAGTTGTCGTATTCGTCGATGGTCGTCTTGCTTTTTTCATTCAAATACGGCCGATCGGGGACCGGATACTCCTGTTGATTAAAAATATTAAAATCAGACGGATAACGACTCTTATAGGTATGGTGATTGCCCATTAAATGTATGAAAATAATCTTGTTGCCGGTGACACTTTCGTTCAGGATCTCGTCTAAACACGGAAATACAATGGCGTCAGGTTGTTGCGCGATCGACAGGTCGAAGATATGATCCGATTCTTTGGCTATCACACCGTAACTACAGCCCCATTTCCCGATAATTCCCTGCGTGCTGATCCAGAAAGATTCAAAACCGGCTTTATTAAACAATTCAACAACCGAAGGTTTCTGCAGATACCACTCCGGATGTTCGTAATTGGCAAAAGTCAACGCGCTTTTAAGTACTGCAATCGTATGGGTGTTCGGAGAAATGACATCTTTATAAACGAACAGTTCGGATTTCAGTTGTTCCAGCAGCGGCGTCGTTGGGCGCGGATAACCGTAGATCTGCATGTGGTGGCGCGTCAACGACTCGCCGATGATGACGATAAACACATTCTGATCCGATTTCAATTCACAGGAGATGTCAAAAGGAGTTTCTTTTCGCAGCTGCATTTCTTTCTCCATCTGGTAACTTTCCGTCCAATAGCGGACAGCGCTCTTGTAAAAGTCTATCAGGCTGATTGTTTTCGACAGGTATTGAAATGAAATAATGCTCACGAGTATCAACAATGAAACTGTCAAGAAAGTTTTTTTGCCGCGACGGAAAAACCACGCCGTCGAATAGTGACGAATCGCTTTGTATAAGAGGAATGTAGACACCACAAGGTAGGTGATTTGCCCACCCCAGATCAGAGGCGATATGAATTGATGGATGTATTCGTTCGATTCGGACTGATTGGAGGCGAAGATGACCCAAAACATGTCGTTCGACATCTGTATTCGCGCGATACATAAGTAGGTAAAGACTATCAAGTTCGGCACAAATGCCAATAAGAAAAGGACAACCAGGAATATCCTGCCGCTCTTCTTCTTCAAAAACGAACTGATGGCGACGAAAGCAAAAACTGCCGCCAGGTTGACCACCCATGCCAACACGACATCGTGCGGTTTTAGGTTGCTGGCTACCGAATACCCCGGTATATTGAACAGAACAAGAAAGGCAATAAAGCAAACAACCCAGAAATTTTTCACCGTATTATTCATATTTCATATTATCAATTAACCGTATCGCACCGCAAAAAACGGCTATACATCCGACCGGGCAGCCGGAATCCGCCCATTCCTCGATCGGCTGCAATGTCAATCCGTCTACAATCTCAAAATATTCTACCCGCAAAAGCGGCGACGCATCGATCCGATCCGCCACCCATTGTTTCAAGGCCTCAACCGACAAACTGCGCTTCAGCGCCACGCTGCCGGATAATGTCCGGTAAATCACCGGCGCTTCTGCTCGTTCGGCAGCAGACAATCGCGCGTTGCGGCTACTCATTGCCAATCCGTCCGGTTCGCGCACGATGGGGCAGGGGATGATTTCGACCGTGTCATTCAACTGTTTGACCATTTCCCGGATAATCGCCAATTGCTGGAAATCTTTTTCCCCGAAATATGCCCTGTCGGGTTGAACTATGTCAAATAATTTGCTGACTACCTGGGCGACACCGTTGAAATGTCCCGGACGGAATCGGCCTTCCATCACTTGATCCAGCTGCCCGAAATCGAACTGACGAGTGTCCGGTTCGGGATAGATTTCTTCCGCTTCCGGCGCAAAAACAAGTCGGCAGCCCGACTTTTTCAGCAATTCACAGTCCGCTTGCAATGAGCGGGGGTAGTTCAACAGATCGTTTTGATCGTTGAATTGGGTCGGATTGACAAAGATGCTGACGACACAAACGTCATTTTCCGCAACGCAACGTTTGATCAACGCAAGATGGCCGCTATGAAGCGCTCCCATGGTCGGCACGAATCCGACGCTCTTTCCTGATTCCCGAATTGTGTTTAACTGGTTCGAAAGATCTTTTATAGTAACTATAATTTTCACGTAGTTGTCCTGTTTTTAGAAAGCAACGACAATTTTGCTTCTATATTATTATGGTATTACCCGGATATTTCACTCCTTTATTTTTAAAATCTCACTGCAAAACTACATATTTTCATACGAATCTTAACTAATTATGAGTGTAATTAGCGAAATATTTTGATTTTTATGATTTTTTTTTTACTATCTTTGTACCTCAATTTAAGTTGAGGCAATGGATGCAAAAAGAATACTGTTTATCACTTCAGAAGTAACGCCGTATCTACCGGAGTCGGAAATCTCCATTATTGGCCGTTATTTACCGCAAGGTATTCAGGATAAAGGAAAAGAAATCCGTACGTTTGTACCAAAATTTGGAAATATCAATGAAAGAAGGAACCAGTTGCATGAAGTGATCCGGCTTTCGGGGATGAATCTGATCATCAACGATACCGACCATCCGCTAATCATCAAAGTCGCTTCCATCCAATCCGCTCGTATGCAAGTCTATTTTATCGACAACGACGATTTTTTCCAACGCAAGTATACGACTAAGGATGACAATGGCTTGGAATTTGAAGACAATGATGAACGGTGCATTTTTTATGTGCGTGGAGTCATGGAAACCATAAAAAAATTGCGCTGGGTGCCGGATTTGATTCATTGCCACGGATGGGTTACCGCTTTAGCGCCGCTATATATTAAAAAACATTATAAATCCGATCCTTGTTTTAAACATGCCAAAGTAGTCTATTCAATCTATCAAGATGACTTCAAAGTGCCTTTTCGCGATTCTTTTGCGAAGAAACTCAAGATTGACGGCGTGACCAACAATGATCTCAAGCTGATTAAGGAATGCCCCAATTTCGAGTCGCTGTGCAAACTCGCTATCGATTTTTCGGACGGCGTGATTCAAGCCAGCCCTACCATCAATAATAATCTGTTAGAATATGCAATAAATAAAGAAAATACACGTTTTCTTCCCTATCAGTCGCCTGACGATTATGTCGACGAGTACAACAAACTTTATGATTTGCTTCTTACAAAATAATTACATCTATGAATTGGAAATTAATCTTGTTAAGTTTTTGTCTGGGAGTTGTCTGTTATTCATGCGAGCAGGATGCGACAACCGTCGGTATGGGCATGTTGCCCGACCAAGACAAAGTGAATGTCTACGCGGATACGATTACGCTCGACGCGACGACCATCAAATTGGATTCTATTTACGCCAAGACCGTTTATGGACTGCTCGGGGAAATCTATGAGCCTTCTTACGGCAATTTCAAGTCCGGCTACATCTGCCAATTTTATCCGGCCGTCGCTTTCCGAGACTCGGCGATAGATCATAAAGTCGATTCAATCAAACTTTCCATCTACTACCAGAGTTTCTTGGGCGACTCGCTCGTCCCGATGGAAGCCAGCGTTTATCCTGTCGTCAAAGCGCTGGGGAAAAATTATTATACCAATCAGAATCCCGCCGATTATTGCGATATGAATACCGTTTACGGGCGACAAGGATATACAATCCGAGATATGAATATCTCGGACTCTCTCTATCTGAGCAGCGGATTTATCAAAACAATCGGCATCAGGCTCTCTGACGAAATCGGCCAGAAGTTTTACGACGAGTGGAGGAAACCCGGCTCAAACGCATTCAGTTCCTTGGAAAACTTCATCGACTTCTTCCCTGGCCTCTACGTGAAGACAACTTACGGCACCGGAAATATCATCAGTGTCGGATCAACTTACATCGATGTCTACTACAACCGACTGATCACAGGAACGGATGTGGATGGGAACGACAGCATTTATGTCGGCAAAGACAGCGCCGTGTTCAACGTCACAAAAGAAGTCATTCAACTCAACGACTATCAGAGTGCGCTGGACAACCAATTATTGCTGACCGATGCTCAAAAGACGCATATCAAAACACCGGCGGCCATCTTTACAAAAATAATCGTTCCGATCCCGGAAATCATCAAAAAGATGTCCGATAAGAAATTTACCAACGCCAAGTTTTCCCTTTCGGTATATCCGCCTGCAGACAATGCGTACGAATTTTCTTTCCCGTTCCCGGGAAATGGCAACACCGATGCAGAGGGCAGATACAAGAAAATGCTGTTGGTCAACGCAGATTCGGTAACCACCTTCTTCGAAAACCAATCGGTTGCCGATAGCAGAACTTCGTATACGACGACATTTACTTCTTCCAATTATACCTATAATTTCAATAATATAGCAAACATCGTTCAGGACGCCATGGATCAGGCGCCGAATAAAAATCTTGAACTATTGGTGATTCCTGTCGTCGTCAATACTTATTATTCATCGTCGTACGGCTATATCGATTATTCGACCTCCCATTTCCTGGAACCGTCGGCAGTGAGTTTGAGAAAAGATGCCGATCACCTCAAGTTGTATATTGTGGCGACCGACATGAACCTCGATCAATTAACGCCTTGATCCGCGGAATCCCGTCAAAGATCTTCTACGATTTCCGCCTCGGGGGCATTTTTCTTCACGGATTCGATTCCTTTTTCCCGTGAAGCTTCGGATTCATACATCTCGCTTGTGCCGATGATCTGTCCGTTGGTCGATTTCAGGTTGAAATAGAACTTGCCGTTTTTAGAAGTCAACCGATCGAATCTCGCATCGGCCTGTGCGTTTTTTTTCACCGATTCAGCCCCGTTGATACATGCAGGTTTTGTGGTGTATCCTTCACTGGTGAGGATTACTTGACCATTTCCCGCCTTCAGATTAAACTGAAATTCTCCGTTTTTTCTTTTGTTAATTACAAATTTTCCCATAATAATAAAATTTTTTATTATATAAACTAATTAATTTAGTAACGATTAATATCCTGATTTTGTTTTGATTAATCGTGAAAAAACATATAAAATATGTTAATTTATAGAAAAATATGGCTTGTCGAGGATTACAGTAATTCTATTTTAAATCGGAATCGTTGGCTTCCTTCCCACCACATGGTATAGTTCACTCCCCAGAGATTATTGAAAAGGCAGAAATGAATCCCTTTGCTCAGGTCCGGAGCGATTTTATAGCTCATATCTTTGCGATCGCCGATCAATGTCATTCCAACATCATAACTGGTAATGCGGAAAGTCCCTTTGTCGGTTACGATATCAATATAACGATCGATAGACATCGTTCGGGCATTACCTCCTTCGATCACTTCACACACATCGACGCGGCTTCCCATTTTTTCCGCCACGATTTGGACAATCTCCTCCGGCACAAAACTCAACCAATACGCTTCAGCCATCCGGTTTGCAGGTTTGTTTATCATCGTAAAATCCAGATTGATAGTCCTTTTATCGGGCTCAATCGTATAATCGGCGAATAATTTTTCAGGATAAAGCCGACGGTCGATCGATGTATCCTTCAGGATAAGCTCACAGGTAAATCTCCGAACATTTCCATTCGTCGTATCGTTTCGGATTGCTTTTACTTCCGGATGCACTGATGCACTAACTGCTTGACTTCCATTCATTCCGCCCTTTGCTCCGGTGGAAGCCATCATCGTCAAAGTCCAATTTCGAAAATCAGCAAAATTGAATGTTTGCAATGTGAACAGCCCCAATATTCCAGGATTATTTCCGGGGAAAAGATCCAACGATCCATCCGGAAGGACATTTTCTGTGAATTGATGATTTGCAGGAAGATATTCCGGGATGAACGCCGCATCGGCAATAGCATCCAACGCCTCTTGTCGCAGATTGGCAGGAAGCAATGCCACCGCTTGAGGTATATATTCGTCAATTTCTGCCCAGGAAGTTTCCATAAAAACAAATTCGGGAAGAAGACGGCTTTCACGAAACCCTTCGACATTGTATTTATCGGGTGTTTCATTTTGTAGATACTTCCCGCAATCAGCGCCCCATGTATGCTCGGCGATCAAACCCAGACGTATCGCAAAACGAATGGCTTCTTCGCTGTCGGGGCGCAATTGTTCGTGCTCCACCCACTGTCGATATAATCGCGATAGGGCTCTTACTTTGGCCGCCCGATCGGGAGCGCTGCCCATTCCGTGAATCCAGGTATCTCCAATTTCTCCTGTCAATACAGGAAATAGATCCTCATAGCGTTTCAATAACCGAGCGACATCATTCAAGTTCGACGCAATCACCTTTTTGTCGGGATACGTTTTTCGCAGATCGGCGAAAATCCGCTCCACCTGAGCAAGCGTATGAGGCCCGTTGTTATCTCCTTTGACATTCATCGACAGTACATTTCCACCGGGGAGAAGGATATCGTGTCCGTAGGCCTTTTTCTGTAAAAACAAAATACTGCTCCCGTCGGGATGTTGCCAGCGACAGATATCCGGATAATCCTGCGAAACAGGGATTTGTGGAATATTCACGGATCGATTCATCCCGATATGCAGCAGCGATATGCCGAACTTGTGCAGCGGAGAAACAATACTTCGCGTATGCCCCGGCACGTCCGACATATTTGCTGCAAGTGTTTTTTTACCGTATTTTTCGTCTAACTTTTGTGCATTCCGGAGCATCCCTTCAAACAGTTCGAGGCTGGCGGTTTCCGATTCGATTGTATAGGGGAGGGCATGCCAAACGATATCGCCGTCGGCAATCGCTTTTTCGAGCTTTAACTTGTCGGTGGGGCTCGCTTTGTCCAGGTATTCCGATAAAATCCAAGTTCCTGTAGTCCATATATAGCGATCCCTGCCGTCATATTTTTTACGCATTTCCTCGATGGTCTTCAATGCCGCCGGGATGTCGTTTTTCAAGTATTGCTCTTCGACTTTCGAACTCAAATCGGTGAATCCAACGTCCAGATGCGTTTTAAATACGACAAATACGGTATTGTATGCTTCGACAGTTTCCCCGTTTTCCTCCGCAGACGGAGTCAGTTGGTCTATTTCCTTCTCTTGACAATTTGCAAACAGCCAGACGCCGCATGAATAAGTCAACAGGGTGGTCAATATTTTTTTCAACATGATGAAGCAATTGTTATTTTCACCAACCCGGTGATTGTTCGATAGACCTGTTGCAGTTTAACTCTGTCTGATTGATCGGCCAAAGGTAATGTTTTTGAAGAAAAATCCGATTTCCGTTTTCAGAGACTGTCCGTTTATAGAAAGTGTCGCCGTTTTCATCTATTGGGATTCCCATGGTGCCCACATTCGACATGATATTTAACCCGTAGATCTTCCCATTATTGGTTCGATGAGCAATCTGCCAACGGCGGGTATCAAAATAACGGTGATTTTCCAAGGCCAATTCCACCTGTCGTTCGTGCCGGATCAATTCCCGCATCAGATCTTGATTTCCGATCACTTCAGGATAAACGCTTTCGATGTCAGGGACTCCGGCGCGGCGTCTGATTCTGTTCCAATAAACAAAAATATCAGGATTGTTCGGTGAATATTCAATCAAGGCTTCCGCATAATTCAGGTAAATTTCTCCCAACCGGATCATTTGCCATACGAAGGGTTGATCCCAGTTTGTTCCGGTGGTCAACGGATTCACTTCCCTGCTGACGGTTTTACGTTGGCAATATCCTGTTGCGCTATGACTTGCTTGCGGCAAACCTCCGCTGCCGTTGTAGATGTGGTTCAAGGTCGTCCATTGTGTGGGAGTCCCGTGACCATCACCAGCCATTCCTATCGGATAATCCATGGCGTTGAAAGCGATATCCACGTAAAATCGGGGTTCTCTTTCTGCCCACATTTTGATGATCGAACGTACCCGTCCGTCGAAAGGATGCGTATAGTTGTTGTAATACCCGACACGCGCCGAAAACGGCTGATTTGACAAGCGTTCAAAATATTTTGAAGGCTCAAAATTCGCATCTTTGGCATTCGTAATATTGGGTGATTTTGGGACTACACGCGGGTCGAAGACAGGAAATTCGCCTCCCTGAGCCGTTTCTGTAGCATCGCTATAGCCGGTGATCGGGTAGATTCCATTGTTCATCGCGTATGCGTCTACCAATTGTTGCGACGGATTGACGATCGCCCAACAGTTGTTGTTAAGTGAGCGTGAAAGGCATCGTTGATACCACGTCTGTTCGTTCAGTTTTCGACCGAAAATCGTTTCGACAGTCCATTTGTCGTGAAAAATTCCATACAATGATTTGTAGGGATTCAGCACGCCATCATCGTATTTTTCGACCAAACTGTATACGACTTTCCCATCGTAAGTATAGTCGATCACGGCTTTTGCAGCATCGGCGGCTTTTTTCCATTTTTCAGAATCGTACGTGACCGGAATCAGGGGTTCTCCTGTTTTTTTACTGATCCATCCTGTAAACAGTGAATTATTTCTTGGATTAAACAATTGACTTGCAGAATACAACAGCAATTGCGATTTCACCGCTAACGCCGTCCCTGGAGTCGGTTTCCCCAGTTCATTCGTGACCAGGTCTTGTCGCAGCCCGCCAATCGTTTCGTCCAATTCATCACAAACATATTGTACACATTGATTCCATGTGTCGCGGCTATACATTGTCATGAAATAGTCGTCGTTGGGATCTACCGGAACTTCTTGTGGCAAGATGGGAACCGGACCGTAAAGCCGCATCAGCAGAAAATAATAGTATGCGCGCAAAAACCGCGCTTCATTGTAATAACGTGTATAATACTCATTTGTAAGTTCCTTACACAGGTATAAGTTTTGCATAAAATACGTCGCTTCACGGATGCCGCGCCAGTAGTAGTTCCATTTATCATACGGGATATTTCCCGGATTCCAAGTACCGTTGACAATTTGTATTACTGTATGTCCGGCGCCTTGGTCACCTTCGTCGGAGGCGGCTGTCCACGGTTCTCCTTCTACGCCATTGGCTGATGATTGAGAATATTTCGGCACAAAAGAATATACGCCCAATAGATATTTTTCAACGGTTTGCCGTTTTGAAAACACGTCTGCTTCGGTCGTTGGAATATCGAGCGGCTGCTGGTCAAGATAACTTTCGCAAGCGCAAAAGTACATCGGAAGCAAGAAAATAAAAGAAATGATATTTTTCATGAGTCAATAATTTATTAATAGTGAGTTAAAACGAAAAATTAAGTCCCAAACTAATGATCCGTGAAGGCGGATAGACATCACCCTGTCCCCTCGCATTGTTGGCTTTCAAACCATTCCCAATTTCCGGATCAAACATCTTGAACTTGGAAAAAGTAAGCAGATTCATCCCTGTCAGATAAAAACGGATCTGGCTCATTTTCAATCGTTGAGTTACGCTTATCGGTACGGTATAACCGATAGTGACATTCTTTAGACGCATATAGGATACATCGCGTTGCCAGAACGTTGAATAATATTGTGTATTGTAATTATTTCTCGTGATGGAAGCCCTGGGGAATGTGGCCTCGGAAGACGGGTTATCCAACCTCCAAATATTGTTGTAGACTTCTTCATAAAAACTGGCTATCTTGATGTCGTTATTATAGAACGGCCACACTGCTGCGCCGTTAAGCATCATCGTCACTTTGCCCACCCCCTGAAACAGGAACGAAAAATCAAAATTGTTCCACTGTAGCGACGAACCAAAACCGTAAGTTATTTCAGGCAACCAACTATGGCCGATGGCCACATAATCCGTTTCATCAATTTGACCATCATTGTTTTGGTCGACATATCGGATATCGCCCACCCGAACACCGAGCAGTTTTAAATTCTGAGGGATTTCGTCTTCAGATTGATATAACCCCAACGCTTGCAGGCCAAATTGCTGATCGATGACATGGCCGCGCTTTTCAAGGTAAGGAAACAGTTCCGGAGGGCGACCGTTTTCGATGACCACATTGTGGTTATATGTAAAATTGCCTCTTACCGACAGGTTGACTTTCCCGATTGTCCGATACCCTTCTGCCTGGATATCCCAGCCTTTATTTTTTGTTTCTCCTTTATTGACATACGGTTTGGTGGTCACTCCAATGATGGATGAAATATTGTCGTTCAAAATGAAAATATTTTTCCGGTTTTCGTGGAAATAGTCAATCTGAAATTTCAGCGATTTGAGAAAAGAGATCTCCAAACCCAAATCTGCTTTGTAGGATTTTTCCCACGATACGTTGGGGTTGGCAAATTCGCCGAAACGGTAGCCTTGACTATACCCGCCTGTCGCTCCAAAGCCGTATGCACTGGCTACATCTTCGAATGTCCCGTTATAAATAAAGCGACGAATGGCTCCAGACGCAACGCTGATTTTATCGTTCCCTACCACGCCGTATGATCCTCTGATTTTCAGCAGATCAATCGTACGCACTAATGGAGAAAAAAACTTCTCGTTAGAAATCATCCATCCCAGCGCCCCGGAAGGGAAAAATCCGAGACGTTTGCCGGGACTGAAATTTTCGGAACCATTATATCCAAAATTCCCTTCAACAAAATAGCGGTCATCGAACGAATAGGTGAATCGCCCTGCGATCCCTTGATGTCGGTATAGTCTGGATTTTTCAATATCAGTAGCCTGAATATCTCCCCTGGATTTTTGATTAAAGAGAAACAGTGCGCCGACACGGTGGCAATCGTTAAAAATGCGATCGTAGGTCAACGACGATTCCAGATAAAAGATTTTATTGGCGGAAGATTCTTTGCTGTAACTCATATTCGCACTTCCCTCACGCACCACTTCATAAATAATCTCACCGGTGTCTTCGTCGCGCCCGTTGGCAATCCACATTTGCGGCGATGCCTGGTAGCGTTGCCGTTGTCCGGTGACTGCATCCCATGAGAATTTGATATTGAATTTCAACCCTTTCAGAAACAGTTCGCTAAAATCCTGTGTCAGGCCGATCAGCGCTTGCGAATTATTGGCATATACATTCTGATAACCTTCCTGGGTAATCAAATTGTATGGATTGGTTCCGGTGGAAGACCCCTGTGTCACCGATAAGTATCCATTGGAATAACGCATGGGAACGATATGGGGACTTACCGTATATGCACTCTTCCAAATATCGTCGCTACTGGCATTGGGCGCAGTTTTTACTTCATAAATATTCGACAGGTTTACATTCAATACCGTAGAAGCGAAAATATTGACATCTATATTCGCACGAAAATTAAATTTATTGTAATTGGTGGAGGTGTGATATTGCTTCAGATTATCCTCTTTGTATATACTCCCTTCATTATAATAAGTGCCTGAGATATAATAACGGGCAACCTTTCCTCCTCCGCTTACATTGACATTCACGCGTTGATTGGTGGAGAATTTTGAAAATAATTCGTTGATCCAGTCGACATTGGGATATAGATCCGGATCGCTTCCCGTCCGGTATTTTTCCATGATTTCAGGCGAATAATAGGTAGATCCCGGATGCTCATAGGAATAGGCTTCATTGTAGAGCGATGCCAATTGAACCGCATCAACAAATTTCGGCATATTTGTCGGGCTAACAATGCCCGATTCTCCACGAACGGATACCTTCGGAGCCCCTTCTTGTCCGCTGCGAGTCGTGATGAGCAATACGCCGTTGGCTCCCCGCACGCCGTAAATTGCCGTTGCAGTCGCATCTTTCAATACCGAAAATGATTGGATATCTTCAACATCTACTAAATCGATTTCGCGCTCAATTCCATCAACCAATACCAAAGGTTTTCGCGATTCATCGCCAAGCGTACTGATACCGCGTATCCAAAAATCAGAATGTTCTCCCGGCTCGCCCGAACGTTGGATGGACATCACACCGGCCACTTGACCTGCTAGATTTGTACTAAGCTGCCCCGAAGGCAATTGCAAAGATTCGCGTTGAACGGATGAAATGGCTCCGATAACGCTTTCCTTGCGTTGAACCCCATATCCCACCACGACAATTTCTTCCATCTGCTCTGTTGATTCTTCCAATACAAAATCGATTTTGCTTTGAGTACCAATAAATTCTTCTGCATTTTTATATCCGACATAAGCGACTGACAGTATCGGATTTAATACATCTCCGGTGTTGATTGTATAATTTCCATTTATATCAGTGGAGGTTCCAATAGAAGACTCTTTAATCCATACCCTGGCGCCCAATAACGGTTCGCCGGATTGAGTCACAACTCTTCCTTTTACAATGCGGTTTTCTGCTGTGGCAGAAATCGAAAAAAGGATACACCATAGAATGATTACAATATGTAACCTTCTGCTACAAAATTTTTCATGATTTTTCATACGTCAATATTTATTTTAAAAAAAGGTCGTATGGAACTCGCATGTCATTATTGTCATCAACTTGGATGTTAGAAAATCTTGCTCGTTTCATACATAATCAAATTTATTTAGTTAAAAAATTATTCCATCTATTGTTATTTAGCAAAGCACGTTTTAGTTTGTAAAAGAAATCAGTTCATTGCTTCTATTTTGAATCGGTAGGCGACAGACCCTTCAAACCACATCGAAAAATTTGTTCCCCATAAATTGTTGAACAAACAGAAGTGGATTCCTTTTGTCAATTCGGGCAAATCGAGCGAAAAGTTCAGCATATTCTTGTCTCCCACCACCACGATTGGGGCATCGAGCGAAGTAATCCTGATGGTTCCTTTCGGCGTGACGAGGTCAATACAATTGTCGATTGCATGAAGATGACGGTTTCCTCCGGCGACGACATCCGAAACATCAACCGGATATCCCATTTTTTCAGCAAATACTTTCGTTATTTCGGGTACGACAAACGACAGTAAATATGCTTCCGGCAATCTATTGGCAGGCTTGTTTTTGAAAGACACTTTCATTTCAATCCAGTTGTCCGATGCGGGTTTTTTATATTCGATGCAAGTCAATTGAGGCAAGATCCTTGGGTCGATGGCGTCGGTGTCCGGGAATTGCAAAATACATTGTACCAATGAATATTCTTTGGTTGGGGAAATTTTGCAATTCGTTACGTGTGGCGTGATCGAAATGCTTTTTGCTTTTGAATTTTCCAGACCGGGCTTTCCGAAATCTTTCAGCGCCCAGTCGCGTTTATGGCGGAGGTATTGATCCTGATACCGGGCATAATCTTCTGAGGAATAGGTTTGATATGTCAGTTCGCCCGCAGTCATCTTCATTCCGTTCAACGACAGGGTATAAATTCCGTATTCATCAATATCGGAGCAATGTTCTTGTGAGTTGATCTCGATCGGATCGACCATTTCCAGGGATTTTAATTCCCGGTTTGCTTCTTGTTGCAAATGCGCGGGCAAGCATGCGATGGCTTTGTCAATGTTTTCATCCAGTTCCTTCCAGGATTGTTCTACAAGTTTAAATTCCGGAAGTGAGCGAGCAAGGTCGAAAAGATCCCAATCGTATTTGTCCCAGTTTTTTAGAAAAGTTTTGATATCCAGCCCCCAAGTATGTTCAGCGATCAATCCCAGTCGGACTGCAAAATCGATTGTCGTGGGATTGTTTATCTCCATTTTTCCCGTTGTAATCCATTGATTAAATAAGCGGGATAACGCTCTGTAACGGGATATCCGTAAAGGGGAACTGGCATATCCGTGAATCCAAGTGTCGCCAATTTCCGAGGTGAGCACAGGCAGTTTGTCGCGCATCGTCAAGAGGTCTTTCGCCACTTCATTCAGCGATGTGGCCGCAATGGTTGCGTTTGGATATTTCATTTTCGCGTCCGCATAGATTTTTTTAATTTGTTCAAGTGAATGAGGACCATGATTGTCATTTGTGAAATTAATTGATACGATCGTTTTTCCGTCAGGGAGCAACATGTCTTCGCCATAATTGCCCTGATACATCAATACGATTTCTTTCCCGTCGGTATTTTGCCAGCGACACACGGCGGGAACATGCGGAACGGCCGAAGCCGAATTAACGCCAATATGCAGAAACACAATGCCTGCGTCGGCCAGTGAGGAAACGATGCTGCGGGTATGTCCCGGGACATCGGTCATTTTGGCCGAAATCGTTTTTTTGTTGTATCGTCGATCAAGCTGTTGAGAACGTTTCAAACAAGTTTCAAATAGCGTTCTGTTCATGATTTCAGATTCAACAGTATAGGGAACCCCATTCCATACAATATCGTTCCTTTCGATAGCATTCTCAAGTTTTTTCACTGCTTCGGGTGTCGCTTGTTGCAAATATTCCCATATCAGCCACGATCCGGTGGTCCAGACATACCTTTCGGCAGCATTTTCCGAACGAAGTTGTTCGGAAATGGCGATTGCTTTTGGAATAAATTCATTGATATAGCGTTTTTCCACCTCAGAACTCAATTGTGTAAATCCGATATCGAGGTGTGTCTTAAAAATCAGGTGTACCTTTTCAACCGTATTTCCCGAATTTTGAGAAAACGCAATAGCAGGAACGGAAATACCAAGTAATAAAATAATCTTACAGAGTCGTGTTTTCATCGGATGCGTAAAATCATGCACATTACTACAATTCTCTGATCCAGATATTGCGAAAACTGATCGGCGCGCTTTCGTCGCCATGAGCCTGAAGACGAATGGGGCCTTTCCCGTGTTCGATCACCTGAGGCAAACCGATGTATGGTGTCGTTCCCAGTATTTGTGTATTGTTTTGTATCAGGACACCATTATGCAAAATCGTTACAACGGGGCGAGAACGATAAGTTCCATCCGATTTGAACGTAGGCGCAGTGTAAATAATATCGAAAACATTCCATTCTCCGGGCGGTCGCATGGCATTCACCAGCGGTGCGGTTTGTTTGTAAATACTGCCGGATTGCCCATTGGCGTAAGTTTCGTTATTATACGAGTCGAGAATTTGAACTTCATAAATATTTTGTAAAAAAACGCCGCTGTTCCCTCTCAATTGACTTTCACCGCTAATATTTTCCGGGATACGCCATTCAATATGCAATTGAAAATCGCCGAAAGATTGTATAGTTTGGATATCTCCTGCTTCTTTGTTAACGGTGAGGATTCCGTCTTCCACAATCCATAGCGCGTTGTTTTTTTCCGAACTCTTGAATTTTGACAGGTCTTTTCCTTTGATGAGCACGCTTTTGTCGGGCGCTTTTTCCCATTGAGAGAGGTCGCTCCCATTGAACAGGATGATGGCGTCCGATGGCGGAAGTCCCGTCGTTGATCCAGGTGCGACGATTTTGGGCTGAGGCGTCCAAAATTCCGTCATCTCGTGAGTCATTGTCGGTGGAATCGGATATTTATTGGCATTTTGTCCATGAACGACAAAAGCACAGGTGATACATAAAATGGTAATCATTCGTTTCATAACTTGTTATAGATCAATAATTAACGTTTTTTTTTATTAAGCTTTTCCCGGCACAGGGATGGAATAATCGGATAAGTCGACATTCTTCAGTGTCAGGTTTTCCGGGAGCAAGTTCATTTCCGACGCCAACAGCTGCTCCCAAGTCACATCTTCTCCGGTGTATGCAGAAATGCGTCCCATGATTGCTGTCAGGGTAGAGATAGCAGTCGCTTCTGCATGGCTGATAGGCTTATTTTCACGAATATGATTTACGAAATTCACGTGTTCCAACACAAATTCATTGGTTTGTTTGAATGTGGCCTTTTCTTTTTCGAAATCATATTGCCAGAGTACATTTCCTTTGCGGTCTCTGATTTCTCCGTTGCTCGACCAGGTTCCTTTCGTTCCTCTAATGACTTCGGAGATGTTGTTGCTGCAACCGTCAATTTGTCGGCACATACTATTGACGTGGATATCGTCGTCGTAAGTAAAATCAACGCTGAACATGTCATACTGATCACCCGTAAAGCGTCGGTGATGCGCTCCGAATCCCGATGCTTTGATTGGCTTTTTGCCCAAAAACCAGTTGATTACATCAATATTGTGTATGTGTTGCTCTACGATATGATCTCCAGAGAGCCAAATCCAGTTTCCCCAATCACGAATCATCCATTCAATGTCCGTCCATTGTTTCTCTTTTGTTCGAAGCCAATGTTTTCCGGTATTCCAATAAATGTTAGCAGATACGATTTCTCCGATCAATCCGCTTTGTATTTGTTTGTAGCCTTCGATATATTTTCGTTGATGGTGGCGTTGAGTGCCGGTAATAACTACCAATCCTTTGGTTATGGCTTGTTTGGAAGTGGCGATCACTGAGCGCGCTCCTACCGGATCAACGGCTACCGGTTTTTCTAAGAATGCATGTTTTCCGGCATCCACCGCCGCTTTAAAATGAATCGGACGAAAGACGGGCGGAGTGGCCAAAAGTACAATATCCACATCGGATGCGATGACTTTTTCATAACTGTCAAATCCGGTAAAGCAGTGATCATCAGGAATCACCTGATTAAATTTTTCTTTCAGGATCGTGCGCGACTCCTCCAATCGGTCTGAAAATAAATCTCCTAAAGCCACAATAGAAATCCCCGACGCAGCAGTCAATAAATCCTGGGCAACACCTGTCCCACGACGACCGCATCCGATAAGACCTGCTTTCAGTGTTTTCCCTTCAATGGCTTTATCGGGTAACGAAGCGGGAATATTCCATTCCGCTTCCGGAAGGAGAGGAATCAATTGAGAATTTCCGGCGTTTTTCGTGCACGACACCAGGTTGCCTGCTCCCAGCACTCCGCCAATTCCGGCAATGGCGGTGCTCGATAAGAAATGTCTTCTATTAATACAATGTTTATCCATGGTATGATTATTTATTTAGATTCTGTTTTGTAATCGTATTAAGTATAGATGGGCTTTAATGTCCCGTCAATGTAATTCATGCTCTCTGTGGCCGATTGCAATGGAGAGGAGAATGTCGTGTCCTGTTCAACATTCAGCCATCCTGAAAATTTATTTGCCTTTAAGATTTTCATCACGCTTGCAAAATCGATTGCGCCTTTTCCCAATTCACGAAGATTTGGTCCGAAATCCGGGCGATTGAATGTGCCTGAAGCGTCTTTCAGATGGAAATAGCTTAAACGTTTGCGGTATTTCCGTATAATTTCAATCACATCGCCTCCGCCCAAGAAAATATGGCCGGTATCAGGAGCCATGTGAACATATTTGGGATCAGTAAGTTCCATGATCAGATCAATCTCCTCCGGTTTTTCAACAATGGTATTGACATGCGGATGGATTCCGATTCTCATGTCCATATCTGTCGCAATTTTTCCCAATTCGTTTACCAAAGGCGCCATTTTCCCGACCATTTCGTTTATTGATCCTTCCACACGTCCGGGTGGGCCAATCACGACATCTTTTGCGCCATAGAATTTCAAGTTTTCCAAAGTCTCTTTGAAGGAAGCGAGGGTAGCATTGCGTTTGTCATTTTCAAAACAATCTTTCCCCAGTCCAAAATAATTACCGGAAACCAGCAGTTTTTTTTCAACCAACAGGTCTCGGAACTGTTCGCGAGTAAGCCCGAATTTCGACAATTCGTCTTTCCTTGGCGTAAATTCAATGCCGTCGAGCCCTAAATCCGACAGATTGCTGATTGCTTCGGTAATCGGTATTTCCTGTTTTTTGAAATCCCGCCATAAAATCCACCCCATCGACCAGCGGATATTTTTTTCGGGTTTTTTCTTCGCAACACCTGTCGAAGGATTCAATCCCCCTGCAATCACCATTGATGTGACTGCAGCATTTTTGATAAATTGTCTTCTATTCATTGTTTATTTCGATTAATAAATGTTGATATAGTGATGATCATAATATGTCTGAATCAAGCCGGATCGACTTCGCGGTAAGCATTGATAATCGCCATTTCGCCCTCTTTTCCGGGTTTGCTTTTCCCATGTTCACACGAGATCACTTCATTGTATTTCCGTTGATGCAAAAAGTTGAAAATCGTTTTGAAATTTATCTCACCGGTAGTAGGTTCGTTGCGGCCGGGGTTGTCGCCGATGTGAATCGAGCCGATGTAATCCCAACACATCTCCAAATTGGCAATGAGATTTCCTTCGGTTACTTGTTGATGATACAGGTCGTTTACCATTTTGCAACACGGATGATTCACCGCAACGCAGATGACTTTGGCTTGAGTTGTCCTTGTCAGGAAGACCCCCGGATGATTGATGAATGTATTCAACGGTTCCATGACCAGTTCCAGTCCGTAGGGCCCGACAATATCGCAGCACATACGTAAATTTTCGATTACATTCGCTGTTTGGTATTCCGAATGTAGTTTGGGATCACAATTCCCCAGCACGATCAAGCCTTTATTGATACCCGTGCGTTTCTGTACTTCCAGTCCTGCGAGCATTTTTTCCCTGATTAACAATTTACTTTCCGGGTCGTTCAAGACAAAATGGACTCCACCGGCGGTTTTCAGCGAGAATTGTCCCAGTTCCAGTCCTAACCTGTTTGCTTCGTTTGCGATTTTTTCCTGTTCTGCAGACGGCCGACCGATTAATCCGAGATCGTATGCTGCGCGAAATCCTTGATCCGCAATGAATTTCAGATTGTCGATCGGATCTTTTCCCGCGTGTTCGTTAAACATCCCCAATGTCGGAGCATATTTCAACGTAAACTTTGCTTTATTCGATACGTTTGATGGTATTTCTCCGCTTGCGGACTGTGTTACAAATCCGCCCAATCCTGCCAAAGCAACCCCTTTGGCCGTTTTCTTGATAAAATTTCTTCGTTTCATACGTCAATCATTTGTTTTTAAAAGGTCGTATACAACTTGCATGTCATTATTGTCATCAACTTGGAGGTTAGAAAATCATGCTCGTTTCATACGTCAAATATTATGTTGTTTTATTATTAAACGATCAGGGATACTCCCACTAGAAGCAATACTGCAAAAACGATTTTCTTAAAGAGGAGTTCGCTGATTTTATGATGAACAAATTCACCGACAATTATTCCGGAAATCAAAAACGGAAGCAATGCCAACAATTGCAGTCCGATTGCCGGTGTGATCTTTCTTTCATGAAAGTAATTCAGTATCAATATCATATTCAGTGATGTCCACAAGAGACACATTGTAGCTCTGAATTGTCCTTTGTCGCGTATTTTTTTTGCTGAATATAAAACAATGAGTGGTCCTCCGACGGCAAACGCGCCATGCACCATGCCTCCTGCCGTCAAAAACAGACAGTAGACGGATTTAGGCAAAGCGAAAATACCGGATGACGGCACAAAAAATTGATACAATTGAATCGCGGCGGAAATGACGATGAAAATGCCCAGAACCCTTTTCAACAGTGTTGCGTCAAGGGTATTAAACAGTAAGATTCCTGCCGGCATGCCGATTCCGGCCAACAATACAATGATTCCGAACTGTTTCCAATCGATTGCTCGAAATTTGGTGATGACAAAATACAGTGCCAATATCCAAGCCAGTATAGAAAGAATGATTTTGCTTTGTTCAAGGTCGCCCAGCAATGCAATTACAAAGGGGAATGCCAATACCGAACACCCGAAACCTGTCACGGCTTCCAATGCATGAGAGATAAAAACAATCAGACCGATAAGGAGCAATATTTCAACGGCAGGTATTGTCATTCCTGTTATTATTTAAAGGATTCTTCTTCCAATTCTCCAATTTCTTGCACGCAATTGGAGAGAAATTTCTTCCAATCGTCGTCGACTCCTGCAGTAAACTCCGTATCAAGCCAAGCATCGATCATCAGACAGGCATGTTTAGCGGGAGAAAACCATTCACCGAAAACAAGTACATTGCAATTATTGACTGCCTTTGCTTGCTGAGCCATGAATGTATTTGTCACATGTACGGGATAAACTCCTTTGAATTTAGCGGCTGTAATGACGCTGCCGGCGCCTGTCCCACAAATGATGACGCCTTTATCACAATGCTTCTCCGAAATGGCCTTTGCCACTGCCGCCGCCGCTTTGTGATACGGAACAAAATCCGGTTCGCTCTTCATGCCCACGTCTTCGACCTGAAATCCTCTTTTTTCAAGATGTGCGATGACATCTTTTTTGAGTGTCAAGCCGGCGCGAGTGCTTCCAATGACTATTTTTTCCATTTTCCTCCTTTCTTTTTATCAATTATCATTCATCTGCATTTTATTTTCACTACTACCAAAGGCATATTTACGGCGAGAAAGATTCATTTTTGCGGCAGACACAATGTGTTCGGCAGTCAATTGATACCGTCCCAATAGATAATTCAATCGTCCGACTTCTCCAAACTCATCTGCCACGCCGACACGATTCAGCAATGCGGGATAATTTTCCGAAAGCGTTTCCGCAACCGCTGACCCCAGGCCGTTCGTTTTTTGATGATTTTCACAAGTAACGATGCCTCCGGTCTTCTTCGCAAATTGCAAGATTAATTCAGTATCTATGGGTTTAAGGGTGTGCATGTCGATGATGGCTGCCGAAATACCGTCCACATTCAGCATTTCGCCGGCTTTCAAGGCTTCTGCCACCATAATTGCCCCGCTTGCAATCAGGGTAATATCTGTTCCGTCTTTGAGCACTTTCCCTTTGCCGATCTCAAATTCTTCTGATTCAGAATAAATTACGGGCAACGATTTTCTATGCAAACGCATGTAGGTACACCCGTTATGATAAGCGCTTTCAATCACCAGTTTTTTTAGTGACACGGGATCGCTCGGCTCCATCACAACCAACTTTGGGATATTCCGCATAATACCGATATCTTCAAAAGGCATGTGGGTGCCGCCGTTAAATTCGGATGTAATGCCGGGATCCGTCCCGACCAGTTTTACATTCAAACGGGCGTAATTTCCTGAAATAAAAAACTGATCATAAGCCCTTCTGGAAGCGAAACATGCAAAGGAGTTTGCAAAAGGGATCATTCCTCCTGCGGAAAGGCCGGCCGCTACACCGACCATGTTGGCTTCTGCCACACCCATATTGAAGGTTCTTTCGGGGAATCTGGTCTTAAAGACGGTCGTTCCTGAGGCTTTCATCAAATCAGCTTCAAGCAAGACGATTCTGTCATCCTTTTCAGCGAGTTCTATCAATGTTTGCGCATAGACCGCTCTCATTTCTTTCTGTTCCATTTTCCAATATTCAATCATGATGAATCTCTGTCGGTTGTCTGCCGATTTCATTGAGCATACTGCATGATTCAAGCGCTGTCTCATACGATACGTTCATATTGTGATTGTCTATCCTCCGTTCAGCGAAATGAGCGCCTTTGCCTTTGATGGTGTCAAGTATGATCATCGATGGCCGGAAGTGTTCGTGTCGAGCGCGTTCAATCGCCATTTCCATATCTTCAAAATCGTGTCCGTTCACACGTTGTACAAACCATCCGAAGGCGTTCCATTTGGCGTTCAGATCTTCCACATTCATAATATCATGCACATATCCGTCAATCTGCATTTTATTGTAATCGGTGAACGCAATCAGATTGTTGAGTTTGAAATGAGCGGCAGCCATCGCACCTTCCCATATCTGTCCTTCATTCGATTCGCCGTCACCGATGATAAGATATACTTTTCTGTCGATGCCGTTTATGCGATTCGCCAGCGCCAGACCTATGGCGGTAGATATCCCTTGGCCGAGTGAGCCGGTTGACATATCGATGCCCGGCGTGCGATTCATGTCGCAATGGCTCGGCAGCCGAGTGCCGCCAACATTCAGTGTATGAAGCCAGGCTTTGGGGAAAAATCCTTTTTCTGCAAGCACACAGTAGAGCGTAGGCCCGGCGTGACCTTTCGACATCACGAGCTTGTCGCGAATCCGCTTTTGTGGCTCATCGGGCGATACATCCATATATTTTTCATACAGTAATGTAAGCACTTCTACTACCGACATTGCGCCGCCAATATGCCCAACCCCAAGATAACCAATACATTCTATCGTCATCTTGCGGATTTCTTTCGCTTTATCCTCTAATATTTTGAGTTCAATACTGTCCATCTGCTTCTGTTTTTATCTATATTCTACCCATATTGTATCCATATTTTAATCCTTTTTTATTTCTATATTCTGTCCTTTGATGCCCGCATAAGCCCCTTTTTCCAGCAGTTGTTTACGTTCGGGATGAGCCATAAGCCACTTATTGCGGGCAAATAAATACGGATCTCCATATCTTGATTTCTCATGACGAAGGGGAAGGTTTGTGCCGCGCGGGAGTATAATGATGCAACGGAAACCGTCGGGGGTTGTCGTGCAAGGCGAGAAATGCAACGTAGTTTCATACAGTTGAACCGCTGTGCCTGCCGGCATGAAAAATGCCTCTGTATTTTTGCTGTCGTAGGTTCCGTCGTCAACATCCTGTAGTCGACCGAGCAGCAACACCAGGTCGCTGACCGCCACATCGATTTCGCTCCCGCGATGATATTCCATCGCATTCAGCGTAGCGTTTCTGCCGTTGCAGTAACCGGCTTGTATGGGCATTTCGCCATAGAATCCATTTTCTATTTGCGTCATGACATCCAGCTTTTCAAGTTCGGGCGACGATGCGACATAAAGATTTCCTTCTTCAGGGATGGGCGTGTGTTGTAATATATAATCAACCGCCGCAGAAAAATCATAAGCAGTCAATACAGCTCCAAAACGCCGAAAGGATTCGTCATCGACGTGTTTTATCGTGATATGAGGGTTCTTATTTTGCAGTTGCTTCGGTACCATATCTCAATATTCTTTGTAATCAATGTTTAACAATTGGCAAAGCAAGCGCAGTTCTTCGGTGATTTCGCCGTAAGCGACGACGAAATGCGGTTCCCATCCATCGTTGACCAGTTGGTTGATTTTATCCGTTGGCGAACCATTCAGCGGCCTGATCGCTACCGATGTGCCGCAAAACTTCTGTGGCTCGTTCAGCGCTTCCCCCTTCATCGACATCATCCTGAAACCGTCTTTAAGTTTGCCGAGACGCATTACTGTCACTGCGCCTTCTTTCAGTCCAAACTCCATGGTCGGGCCAATTTTTCGATTGGGATGTTTACCAATCTTGGCGCCCTCAATTTTGCGGGAAAGCGAGGTGGCGCCGGCGCCGCAATGCCAGAACACCAGGGCATTGCAAGAGTCGTCGATGGCTACGGGATCGCCAAAATAGGTCGCTCCGCCGGTCAGCGTCGAGCCGATATACATGCTGATAGCGCCGCCCATGTCGGTTTCGCAAGAAGTCGGCACGCCGGTATCATTCAGAAAAGACAGCGTTGCGCATACCGCCGTTCCGTACTCATTGAAGAAATCAGGCCAGCAACGTGAAGCAACGGTATTGATGCCCTCCTTTGCGATAAACTCACGATACGCGGTCTGTAGACGCGCATGTTTATCGCAAATTTCCTCAGGCAACGTTTCCCATCCCTTTGTGCGGGATTTTAATTCTGCCGTCGCCTCTGCATAGTCTTCTTGCCTGTACTCCGAAGCTGTTTTGATTATTTCGGACACCGCAATGCGTTTTACGCTTACTCCCAATTTGTCTTTGAGCACAGCCTCGTCGATTTCGCCAAACCGGAAACCGGCGGGTTGTGTGCCGATGACGCCCATTGTCAGGTTTCGTAAACACGTTCTCATTGCCACTGCTGAAACGATTTTCTTAATGGGCAAAAAAACCTCGTCGACATTGCCGAAAAGAAAGCGAAAAGCGTGCCCTTGAGCCAGAAGGCTGTTTGCGGCAGAAAACGCGCCGGTCAAGGAATTGAGTTTCAGGCGCCCGCCGTCGATCGACGGTTCACGCAACGACCAGACGACCACCAAGCAGTCGAAACGGCGAATTAGTTCGGAAACAAAATCGCTTCCTATGAATGTTGTGCACTGGTATATAATCAGCGCAGGATTTTCCACTTTTGCAAGAAACGCATCCAGATCTTCAGGCGAAGTCAGCAAAATCGAAGGCGCAATCATTTCTACTGATGCGGATTCGCAAATCGACCTCAGCATGCCGGAAGACGCATTGAATATCGCTTCTGCATCGGGCATGGAAAATGTGGGGCGCGCCAGTGGTAAATATACAATCTTCATATTTAATGATTCATTTGTTTTCTCTCACTCAGTTCCGCTACGATGCTGTTATAGCGTGTGTCGGTCAGTTTATAGCATAACGTCATGACCAGAAATGTCGCGGCAGCCATCACGCCCGGATAAATAAACATCAATCCTCTGATGCCGTCAACGGCTGTTTGACTTTGGACAGCATTGGCCTGGTAGCCTACCCACGCGAGTACAATACCCGGAACGAAGCCGGCTACTGCCTGTGATAATTTTCTGAAAAAGGTAAAAAAGGAATAAATCACGCCTTCCGACCGCATCCCCGTCTTCCATTCGCCGTATTCTACCGCATCCGAAATTAACGCCCAGTTCAGCGTATTAGTAAACGCAGCGCCGAAGAAAGCGATTCCTGCAAAAAGGATGTACGAAACCAGATTGTTCACAAAAAGAATGGCTAAAAATTCTGCTACAGCCCAAATTGCCGCCCCTGTCGTATAAGTATGTTTTTTTCCCAATCGGCGCACCAATGGCTTCACGCACACAATTCCCAGTATCAGACAAATTACCTGAAACGAACCGGCGTACGATACAAATGAAAGGTGATGCAAGACATACTGACAGAAATACGTCTGAACGGCAAGTTTTACGTTAAATGCCGAAAAAGTAAAAAGATTGACCAGGCTAAGTATTAACAATGGGGAATTATTAAAAATAGTTTTATAGCTTTTCAGCATGTTGATTTTCTCCCCTTCAAGTTTCGGAGGCGCTACGTAGCGCTCTTTGATATTAAAGGTACAGATCATTTGCATCGTACATCCTGCAACGGCAAACACAGCCGCTGCGGCAAAAAAGCTGTATTTCTCTCCAAACCAATCCGACGACAGGAGAACCAGCGGGATAAACGCAATCTGAGTAACTCCCAAACCGATTTTTGCGCCGCCTTCGCGGAATGAGGCCATGCTCGCTCTTTCAACGGGGTCCTTGGTCATTGCGGGAATCATCGACCCATAAGGAATATTGAACAAGGTATAGGCAAGCCCAAATGCCGCATACGAACAGTAAGCCCAAATGATTTTTCCTGTGAGCTCAAAATCAGGATGATAAAAACTGATAGCCGTACACAGGGCCAAGGGAGGAACCGCATAATACATGAAAGAGCGAAATTTTCCCAATTTCCCGTATTTCTTTCTGTTGTCTACCCAGGTGCCCACAGCAACATCAGTAACCCCATCCAGTATTTTCGTAACCAAAAAAAGCGTGGCGGCGGCAGCAGCAGGAATGTTCAATGAATCCGTGTAATACTTCAGCAAATAGATTTGTCCGAGATCGAACAGAAAGTTATTGCCTACGTCACCCAGTCCGTACGCAATTTTTTCTTTCAAGGAAATCCCCTTCTTTATTTCTTTTGCATTGAGCATTTTGCAACGAGCATTATATAATCGACAATTGTGACAAAAATTTATCCCAGTTCTTTGACCTCGATTATTCGTTTCTCTTTTGCGGCGATAAGCGATCCCTGCATGATTTGAACGACACGGCGGCCAATATAGCCGTCCGGAAAAGCTTTGGCTTTGCCATCCATTGCCTCGGCAAAATGCTGAAATTGTTCGGCGGTGCCATCTCCTTCCTGATTACGTTCTCGCAACGATATTTCTTCCGGCGCAGGCATATCCGCCGGTTTCGGAAAACCTGCAGGAGATCCATACTTGATCGAAAGTTTCCCGCCACCCAGTTGTACGGTTCCATTTACACAAAAAAACGTATCCAATGCTGTAGAGCCGTAATTATATACATTTCCGCCGTAATTCATCATTGCTCCGTTGGCATATTGAACGAGCACCCCGGCATGATCGCTGGAATCGCGTTTGCGCAGCGAGAAATTGTTTACGCCTTGTATGCTGCATACTGCAACCGGTTCGCTATCGAACACCCAGTTGTTAATATCGATGATGTGAGCGCCCATTTCGTAAACCACACCTCCGCTTCGCGCCTGGTTAAGTCGCCAATATTCCACGCCCGCCGGATATTCATCCGCATCGGGTACGCGCCAATCGCCACGATAGTCATACAGACTGGATTGGAGAATCTTCCCAAGCGGCTTGTTGTGAATGGTCTCAACCAGCAGTCTCCATTCCGCGGAGTGGCGGCGTTGGTGCCCGATCTGTAATACTTTTCTTGTACGTTCCACAGTTCCAATCATCTCGTTACAATCAGCCACCGTCAATGCCATCGGCTTTTCGCAAAATACGTGTTTCCCTGCTTCCAGCGATGCGATTACTATCGCTTTATGGGTGTCGTTGGGCGTGACGACGCAAATACAATCCAACTCGCTCATATTAAGCAGTTCGTTCAGCGTATTCACAAATTTGGGCTTCGGTTGGCCTTTGATCAACTGTGATCGTTGTTCCATTTTATGCGGGACAATATCGCACAATGCGGTTATTTCAATTTCAGGGACACTATTTAATGCAGCTATGAGCGCTTTGCTGCGATTCCCGCAACCAATCATTCCCATTTTAAATGTACGACTGGTAGAAAAAGTCCCCAAACGACTAACCGATGGTTGCGCTATCGAAGGCAACCCTGAAAATGCCCATCCCACTCCGGCAAGACTGCTTATGCCGATGAATTTGCGCCTCGAAAAAGTTGTTGAATCATTCATTGTTTCGTTGTGTTTTTTATGAGTTTATAAATAAGATTAGCAATATAGAAAATCGATTTTTCATTTTCAAACGACGAGATAATAGGGGTGTAGTTCATGGTTGGAACAGGTATTAAAGATTAGTCAATAACAATGGATGCAGGCAATACGCAATCGACGATTGATTTTTCAGGTGATTCAATCTGATCCAATAAAATGGAGAGCGAATGTTTGCAGATTTCCAGCATGGGTTGTTTAACATACGGGATGGAAACATCGGAGGCTGTGTCGATGCGTCCGAACCCAATCAATTGCACATCCGTTTGCGGTTTGACGCCCATGTCGGCCAAACAATGGATGGTAGCGGATGACAAACCTCCGGTGGCCATAAAAATGCCGTCAATTGCATGTGGTTGTTGAAGATGTTCTTTCAAAAATTGAGCTAAATGATCCTTGTGATCAAAATAATTTACTTCGCAAACCAACGATTCGTCATAGCAGTGATTGGCTTTCAATGCGTCAATATAGCCGCGTTTTCGTTCGTAAATATGCATCAAGGTCTCTTTGTACGAAATAATCGCAATTCGTTTACATCCTTTGCCAAGCAATAGTTGAGTAGCTGTTTTCGAAATTTCATAATTGTCAATTCGAACCCTGCTGGTGTTGAATGTTTTGAAATACCGGTCAACGAATACGATGGGAATATTGGGGCATAATTGTTCTATTGAATTGCTCTCGGTATTGGAAACAGGGACAGCGATAATTCCATCAACTTGTCGGTTGGCGAGCATGTTAAATACCGGCGCGATCCTTTTTTGTTTTTCCCCGGTATTCATGATCACCAAGAGGTAGCCTTTTTCTTCCGCACATTCTTGTAAGTGGTAGGCCAATGTTCCAAAAAACACATCCGAAATGTCGGCTACAACCAATGCAACGGTATAAGAGCGCCCGGTACGAAGGCTTCGTGCAATCGCATTAAATTGGTAATTCATGCGTTTTGCCACTTCCCTCACTTTTTGGGCAATACTCTCGCTGATACGTCCTTCCTTCTCTTTCCCGTTGAGAACGAAAGAAACAGTGGAACGGGCAACTCCCGCTGCATCGGCGATATCCTGCATCGATACTTTCTTTATTTTTTCGGCATTGTTAGCGAGCATGGTTGTTTATTATCATTAACATTGTTGACCCTGATAAAATCGGCAATGGCTTTTTCGATTATTAAAAGAAAACCGATTTTTCATACGCCAAAGGTAGATTATTACAAAATAAAAATAAAATAAAAACAACAATTTTAACCTTTTTTATGTTTTTAGATAAAATTAGGCAAGAAATTTATTGGATACGGGAAAAGGTGTATATTTGCAGGCAAAACATAGAAGACTAATCAATGGAACTGATCGGCAAATATCATTTCGTGACGGAATCCTACCTCCTGGATTTCAGAGGTAGAGTTACGATACCGATGATGGGCAACTATATGCTGCATGCGGCATCAAGTCATGCGGCGACGCGCGGATTCGGCTTCAGCGACATGACCGAAAAAAACACCGCCTGGGTGCTGACGCGCCTGGCGATGGAAATCTACCGCTATCCGGTCATGTCGGAGCCCGTCACGCTTTATACCTGGATCGACGACGTCGGTCGCCTGTTTACTCAACGCTGCTTTCAACTGACGGATGCCGCGGACGTTATCCTGGCTTACGCCCGCTCGATATGGGGCGCGATCGACATCGCGACGCGCCGACCGACGATGCTCGATATTGCCGCACTTGGCAAGTACATCGCCGATCGACCCTGTCCGATTGAAAAACCTGGCAAGATCGCGGCAATTGAAAACGAGTCTTTCGGCATCCCTTATCAGGTAAAATACAGCGATCTGGACATCAACGGACACTTCAACAGCATCAAGTACATTGAGCACTTGCTGGATATGTTCGACATCGGTTTTTTCCGCAACAAAGAGGTGCAGCGCTTCGAAATTTCGTACTTGTCGGAAGGCATGTACGGGATGCCGCTGACTTTACACAAGCAGGAAATGCTTCCCGACGAATATGCACTCGCGGTTTGTTGCGAGGGCAAAGCAATCTGCCGCGCCAAAGTGCAGTTTGCTTTATAGTTTCACAAACTCCACCCGCCGGTTCTTAGCTCGTCCTTCGTCGGTGGAATTGTCGGCAATCGGGCTGTTTTGTCCTTTGCCTGCCGATTTCAGGCGAGAAGAATCTATTCCTAACTCAACCAATTTGTCGAGCACGGCTTTCGA